>JBBDYQ010000025.1:125924-425924 GCA_040901445.1 Thermoleophilaceae bacterium
CGCCGGGACGGGGGTGGAGGGCCCCCGTCCCGGCCGCGGAACTACCGAAAGACGGAGCCGATGATCTCTCTGCAGCGCCTGGGCCACGACGGCCACGAGTTCCAGCTCAACCCCGACCTGATCGTCACGGTCGAGGCGAACCCGGACAGCGTGATCACGCTCTCGACCGGTGCGAAGATCGTGGTCTCCGAGGCGCCGGACCAGGTGACGGATGCCGTGCGCGAGTGGCGTGTCGGCATTCTCGCCGCGGCCCTGAAGCGCCGGGCCTGAATCTCGGTAGCGCGTCCAGTTCCGCCGCCGGACACCTGAAGTTCCTGCCCACCGCGGCCGATGACCGGTGGGAGGCCGGAATCACGGACGATGAAAGCTGCCACTGGAATAGGAATCGCAGCCGCCATGGCGGGTCTGCTCGTCGGGGTGATCCTCGAAGGCGGGAACCCCATGGCGTTTCTCAATCTGCCCGCGGCGCTGATCGTGTTCGGCGGCACCTTCGGGGTGACCTTCGCCGCCACGTCCTTCGAGCAGATGAAGCAGATCCCCCTGCTGTTCAAGCGGGTGATGGATGACGAGCCGCGCGACCTGCAGAGCCAGGTGGACCTGCTGGTGGGCTACGCGGAGCGGGCTCGCCGCGACGGGCTGCTCGCCCTCGACGACGAGATCCAGCAGCTCGACGACGAGTTCACCAAGAAGGGGCTCCAGCTGGTGGTGGACGGCACCGACCCGGAGGTCGTCCGCGAGATTCTCGAGAACGAGCTGGACGGGATGGCGGCGCGCCACACGCACTCGCGCCAGCCGTTCGAGAAGGCCGGCGGCTTCGCCCCGACGATGGGGATCATCGGCACCGTGATGGGCCTGGTCCACGTGCTCGAGCAGCTGGACCAGCCCGAGCTGCTCGGCCCCGCCATCGCGGGCGCCTTCATGGCCACGCTCTACGGGGTCGGCGGCGCCAACGTGGTGTTCATCCCGGTGGCCAACAAGCTGAAGCAGAACTCCGGCGAGGAGCAGGAGCTGCGCACGATGACGATCGAGGGCGTCCTGGCCATCCAGGCCGGGGACAACCCGCGGATCGTGGCCGACAAGCTCGTGTCGTTCGTGCCGCCCGCCGAGCGCCGCTCCCCCGACGAGAAGCCCGGGGCCGCGGACATGGCGGCCGTGCCCGAGCCCGAAGAGGCGGCAGCCTGATGAGCGCGCGGTCACGCGGCCGGCGGCGCGGAGGGCACGGGGAGGAGCACGAGGACGGCGAACGCTGGCTCCTCACCTACGCCGACATGATCACGCTGCTGATGGCGCTCTTCATCGTGATGTTCGCCATATCGAACGTGAACACGTCGAAGTTCGAGAGCCTCCAGAGCTCGCTCCAGGAGGCCTTCTCCGGCAAGATCCTCCCCGGCGGCGAGGCGATCAGGGAGACCGGGGCCACGCAGGAGACCGAGCAGGCCCCGCCCGAGCCGCCGATCCCGGCGATCTCCGCGCTGCCCGAGCAGGAGCAGCAGACGACGCATGACGAAGACGCCGCGCGGGAGGAGCAGGAGGACTTCGAGGAGCTCAAGCGCAAGCTCGACGAGTACGCGCGCAGGAATGGCCTGACGCGCGAACTGGAGACCGACATCGAGCGGCGCGGGCTGGTCATCCGCCTGCTCACCGACCGCGTGCTCTTCCCCAGCGGCGAGGCGGTGCTCAAGCCGCAGGCCCGCCCGATCCTAAGCCACATCGCCCGGCTGCTGGTGATCGACCGCAGGCATCCGATCGTCGTCGAAGGCCACACGGACAACCAGCCGATCCGGACGGCGATCTATCCGAGCAACTGGGAGCTCTCGGGGGCTCGCGCGTCGAGCGTCGTGCGCCACCTCATCGACCGTCGCGTGCGGCCGAGGCGGCTGGAGGCCTCCGGGTTTGCGGACCTGCATCCGATAAACACGAACAGGACGCCAGGAGGGCGCCTGCGCAACCGGCGGGTGGAGATCGTGCTCACCCGTCTGAACCACCGAGGCCAAGGAGGGCCGTCCGAGTGAAGAAGAAGCTGAAGATCATCATTCCGCTCGCCCTGCTCATCCTGGGCGGGGGCTACAAGATGGTGCTCGCCAAGCCGGCGGAGGTGGAGTCGAAGGTTCACGGCGAGGTGTACGTGCTGCCGAAGGAGTTCCTCATCAACCTCGCCGACGGCCAGTTCGCCAAGCTCAGCGTGGGGCTCATCCTCGAGCACGGCGCCCTGGAGGCGGCCGCGGGCGGCGGCCACGGCGCCAAGCCGCCCGAGGGCTACGGCCCGCTGCCCCAGGAGGGCCTGGTGCGCGACATCGTCACGGACGTGCTCACGTCGAGCGACGGCGACGCCCTGATCGAGAACAAGGGCCGAACGCGGCTCAAGAAGAAGATCCTGCAGTCGATTCACAAGAAGACCGACGTTCACGCCGAGCAGGTCCTGTTCACCGACGTCGCGGTTCAATGACCGCGAAGGAGACCGACATGCACGAGGAGATCGAGTACGCGCCGCTCGAGGCCACCCCGGTGGCCGGCGGGACCGCGGCCGACCTCGGCCGGCTCCAGGACGTGCCTGTGGAGCTCGCCGTCGAGATCGGGCGCACGCGCATGACCATCGGCGAGACGCTCGGCCTGCGGCCGGGCTCGATCGTCACGCTCAACCGGCTGGCCGGCGAGCCCGTCGACCTGCTGGTGAACGGCAAGCCGATCGCCCGCGGCGAGGTCGTGGCGATCGACGAGGAGTTCGGGCTGCGGGTGACGGATGTCGTCTCGCCCGTGCCCGCGCTCGGCGCGGCCGATGTGGCGGCCGCGGACGCCGTGCCGGCGGTCGAGGCCGCAGAGCCGGGACCGGTCGTGCCGGACCCCGTCGTGGCGCCCGAGCCGGCCGTCACGCCAGATCCCGCCTAGCCCAGCCCAGCCCTCAAGCCTCCCGGAGGCTTGCCGATCACCGGGGGCAGGTGCACACATGCTCCTGCCCTTCCGTGATCCCAAATCCCGCGAGGCCCGGCGCCGCCGGCCGCCCTACGTCCGCGTAACCGTGGCGGCCGCGTGCATGCTCGGCACGCTCGTCGTGGTCCCGCCCGCGTTCGGCGGCCCCGACGCGCTGAGCATCGCGCGGCGCGCCTACCACATCGCCAAGCGCGCCGACCGCAAGGTCAGGCATGTCGCTCGCGACGTGAACATGACCTACCGGTCGGAGATCAGGGATGACGCGATCAACTCGGAGAAGATCGCCGACGGCTCCGTCACCAGCGACGACATTCTCGACGGGACGATCGGCACGTACGACATCGGCGGGGGCGCGGTCGGGGCCGACGCCATCGCGGACGGACACGTGGGCGCCGCCGAGATCGGGACCGGCGCCGTGGGCTCCGACGAGATCGCCGATGGCTCGATCGGCAGCCACGACATCGGTGGAGGCGCAGTCGGCGCCGCCGCCATCGCGGATGGGCACGTGGGCGCCGCCGAGATCGGGACGGGCGCCGTGGGCTCGGATGAGATCGCCGCCAGCGCGGTGGGGGGCGCGGAGCTGGCCGCCAACGCCGTGAGCTCCTCCAAGCTGCTGGACGGCTCGGTCGCCACCGGCGACCTCGCCGACGACGCCGTGACCGCCGACAAGCTCGCCGACGACGCCGTCGGCGCCGCCGCTCTCTCCGACGGCTCTGTGGGCTCGGCCGAGATCGCCGACGGCGCGATCTCCACGGCCGACCTCGCCGGCGACGCGGTCACCGGCGCGAAGCTGCTCGACGGCACGGTGGCCGCGGCCGACCTGGCGGACGGCTCGGTGACCACCGCGAAGCTGCTCGACGGCACCGTGGGCACCGCCGACCTGGCCGACAGCTCGGTGACCACCGCGAAGATCCTCGACGGCGCGGTGCAGACCGCCGACCTCAACGGCGGCGCCGTGACCACCGCCAAGCTCGCGGACGGCGCCGTGGACTCCGCCGCCATCTTCGACGGTGCCGTGGGCAGCGCGGATCTGCAGAACGGCGGAGTGATGACCGCGGACATCGCCGCCGCCGCCGTGGACACGGCGCAGCTCGCCAACGGGGCAGTCGAGGGTGCCCAGATCGCCGCGGGCGCCGTCGACTCGTCCGCCATCGCGGACGGCGGCATCGGGCCGGCCGACCTGGCCGGCTCGGCCGTGACGACCGCGAAGCTCGCCACGGACGCGGTCACCAGCGCGCACATCCTGAACGGCACCATCATCGGCGCCGACATCGCCGGAGACGCCATCACCGGAGCCAAGGTTCAGGACGGAAGCCTCGGGGCCGCCGACATCGCCGCCCCCGGCGGCGGCGGCACGCTCGTGGGCTCCGCGAGCGTGGACGCGCCGGCGCTCGCCGCCGACACCTGCGCGATCGCGGGCACCAACGTGCCCGGAATCCAGGCCGGCGACCGCGTGATCCTCAACGTCGCTCCCACGCTCGAGAACGGCCTCGTGGCCCAGGCCGTGGCGGCGAGCAGCGCGAACACGCTCGACATCCGCTTCTGCAACACCACGGGCGCGCCGGTCGACGGCGCCGCCCTCAACCACTCCTACATCGTCATCCGATGACCGCCATCGCCGCTCCAGCCCGCCTCTTCGCCCGCCGCCCGGCGGTCCTCGCCACGGCCGCCGCGGTGCTCGCGAGCGCGCTGGTGGCCGGCGCCGCGCTGCTCCTGCTCGGGGGAGGGGAGAAGGCAGGGATCCGCACGGTGGCAGCCGCCACCGGCGCCTTCGAGCTGAGCTACCCGGCCGGCTGGGAGGCCGCCGGGCCGCCCGAGCTCCTGGCCACCGAGGGGCGCCCGGACGCGCTGCTGCGCCGCTCCGACAGCCGCGGCGCTGTGACCGTGCACGAGCAGCCCCGGCTCGACGGCTCGCTTGCCGAGGTGAAGCGCGACCTCGACAGCCGGCTCGAGCGCCGGATGCCCGACGCAAAGCCCGTGGCCAGCCGCGTCGTGGCGCTGGAGACCGGCCGCGCGCTCTCCTACACCTTCGTCCGCGAGCGCGCCGGGCTCGTGCACGGCATCGTCGTGGCCCCCCTCGGCGGCCGCACGCTCATGGTCGAGACCGCGGCCCGCGGCGACGCCGCCGACGTGGCCACCCAGATCGGCGGCATCGTCCGCTCCCTGCGGCCCGGCTCATGATCGAGGGCGTCAACGCATCGCGCGGCGCCACGGGCGCCGACACGGGCCGCGCCGCAGCGGGCGCCGCGCCCGGCTCGGTGCCCGACTTCGGGGCGGTGATGTCGGCCGCCTCCGCCGCGGAGGAGCGCATGGAGCGCGTGCGTCGCGAGGTGCGCCCGCCGCGCGGCGAGCGCTGGGAGGTCGTGCCCGGCCGCGCGGACTACGCCGACGTGGTGAGCGGCCCGCGCAACGGCCACTTCGTGAACCTCCAGGAGGGACCGCGCCAGGGCGAGGTCTTCCATCGCATCCGCAACGACGGGCGGGAGTTCCACGTGTACGGGGAGGGGCGCGACCGCAAGACCATCGAGGTCAAGCCGCGCGACCGCGACCCGGCCGACGTGCGCCCGCGCGAGGGAGAGACCTTCGAGGCCGTGCAGGGCCACCGCGACTACAAGCAGATCGACGGCGGCGACCGCGACGACCTCTTCATCAACACCTCCGGGAACGACCGCACCGGCCGCGCCTTCAGCATCGACGAGCGCGACGGCCAGCGCTTCCACGTGTACGGCACGGGCGAGAACGCGCTCGAGATCCGAGTGGGCTGGCGCGACGACGCACAGAAGCGCGAAGACGGCGACGCGCAAGAGCGCGCAGACGACTAAAGCCGCTCGCCCGCCTGCCGATCACAGGGGCGACCCGCTTCCCTCCGTCTCGGGTCTCCCTCCATGAAGCGAATCTCCGTCCCAGCCGCTGCGGCGGCCCTGTGGTGCATCCTGTGCGCGCCCGCGTTCGCGGCGGAGCGTGGGGAAAACGCCCCGCTCGACCTCGAGCAGGCGCAGGAATCCGCTTCCGGCGGCGGCGGCGGGCTCACGCGGACGATCGTCGGCCTGGCGATCGTCATCGGCGTCATCTTCGGCCTGCACTGGGTCCTCAAGCAGGTCAAGTCCGGCCGTGAGGAGAAGGTGTCGGGTGACGGCCTCGCCTCGCTCGCCACGCTCCCGCTGGGCCCCAACCGCGCCGTGCACGTGGTGCGCGCCGGCAACGAGGTGCTGGTGCTGGGCGCCACCGAGCACGGCATCTCCCAGCTGCGGGTCTATGGCGAGGAGGAGGCGCTCGAGGGCGGCCTGATAGCCGACCCGTCCGAGCCCGAGGTCATCGAGGCAGCTCCTGCGCGGCCGCAGCGCCGCCTGCTGCCCGCGCTCAGCCCGAACGCCACGACGAGCGCGAACGGGACGAACGTTCTCGACACGCTCCGGGGCTGGACGGTGCGCCGGTGAGCCTCGACGGCGGCAACGCCGTCCAGCTGCTGCTGCTGATCGCCGGGATCACGCTGGTCCCGGCGCTGCTGTTCACGGTCACGGGCTTCACCCGCATCCTCATCGTCCTCGGCTTCATCCGCACGGGCCTGGGCACGCCCACCGCGCCGCCCAACCAGGTGCTGGTGGGCATCGCCTTCTTCCTCACCGTCTTCGTGATGGCGCCCACGCTGAAGGAGGTCAAGAGCGAGGCCGTGGACCCGCTCTCCAAGGGCCGGATCACGCAGGCGCAGGCGCTCGAGCGCGGGGAGAAGCCGATGCGCGAGTTCATGTTCAAGCAGACCCGCACGAAGGACCTGGCGCTGTTCGTGGGGCTGGCGAAGCTCGACCGCCCCGAGACGCGCGCCGATGTGCCCACGTGGGTCCTCATCCCCGCCTTCATCATCAGCGAGCTGAAGACGGCGTTCCAGATCGGGTTCCTGATCTTCCTGCCATTCCTGATCATCGACCTGGTCGTGGCCTCGACGCTGATGAGCATGGGCATGATCATGCTGCCGCCCGTCTTCATCTCCCTGCCGTTCAAGATCCTCCTGTTCGTCCTCGTGGACGGCTGGAACCTGGTCACCAGAGCCCTGGTGGAGAGCTTCTGATGGGCGCGCGGGCATGAACGAGGACGTCGTCGTCAAGCTCGCGATGGACGCGCTGACCCTCACGCTGAAGGTCGCGCTGCCGCTCATGCTGGCCGGCCTCGCGGTGGGCCTGATCATCAGCGTCTTCCAGGCGGTCACCCAGATCCAGGAGATGACGCTGACGTTCATCCCCAAGATCCTCGTGACCGCCGCGGTGCTGGTGATCGGCGGGCCGTGGATGCTCGACCAGCTGCTGGCCTACACCGAGGAGCTCTACAGCTCAATCCCCAACATGGTGGGCGCGTGAACGACCTGCTCGCCCAGTTCTCGGAGAGCCAGGTGGCCGGCTTCCTGCTCGTGCTGGCGCGCATCTCGCCGCTGTTCCTGCTGGCGCCGCTGTTCTCGTCCAAGATGTTCCCGCCCCGCGCGCGCGGGATCGCGGCCGTGGCCATAACCGTGGGCATCGCGCCTCTGGCCATGCGCGGTCAGGAGGTGCCCGTGGGGGCGCTGGAGCTCGGCGGGCTGATGTTGAAGGAGATCCTCGTGGGCCTCGCCTTCGCCTTCGCGATCGCGGCGCTGTTCGCCGCGGTGCAGGTGGCGGGCTCGCTGGTGGACACCTTCACCGGCTTCGCCTTCGCGGCGATCGTCGACCCGCTCACGGGCAACCAGTCCGCGGTGATCCACAACCTCTACACGCTGATCGGGGTGGCGATCTTCGTGGCCATCGGCGGCGACGCCTGGGTGGTCCAGGGCCTGGCCCGCAGCTATGACGCCATCCCGCTCCTGGCCACGCCCGACATCGGCGCGCTGGTGGGCGGCGTGAACTCCGCGTTCGCCGCGATCTTCGTCGCGGGGGTCGAGGTGGCCGCTCCGATCGTGATCGCGCTGATCCTCACGGATGTCGCCTTCGGCCTGGTCTCGCGCGTCGTGCCGCAGCTCAACGTGTTCGCGGTCGGGTTCCCGGCCAAGATCACGGTCGGGCTGCTCATCATCGGCGTGTCGCTCCCGTTCGTCTCGGGCTGGCTCGAGAGCGAGCTCCAGACCAGCGTGCGCACGGCCCTCGACACGCTGCAGGTGGGGGTGACTGGCTGATGTCGGGCGCCGCGGGCGACAAGACCGAGAAGGCGACTCCCAAGCGCAAGCAGGACGCGCGCAAGAAGGGCCAGGTGGCCAAGAGCATGGACCTCAACGGGTCCTTCGTGCTCATCGGCGGCCTTGCCGCGATCGCAATCTGGGGCGACCACCTGGTGAGCCAGTGCGAGATCGCGATGCGCAACACGCTGGCGCTCGTGTCCACGCCCGACGTGGTCGTGCAGGAGGGCGTGGCCAAGCTCATGTTGGAGACGGGCCGGTCCGCCGCGTTCGCCGTGGCCCCGATCGCGCTGGCGTGCATGCTGGCCGGGGTGCTGGCCAGCATCGCGCAGGTGGGCTTCAAGCCCTCGGCGTTCGCGCTCAAGCCCGACCCCAAGCGTCTCAACCCGCTCCAGGGAGCCAAGAACATCTTCGGCCCGCACGCCGTCTTCGAGGCGGGCAAGAGCATCGTGAAGGTGGCCGTGGTGGGCGGCATCGCCGCGTTCGCCGTGATACCCGCGCTGCCCGAGCTCGCCGCGCTTGTGGGGATGTCCCCGCTGCAGCTCGTCGCCCAGCTCATGGACATCGTGATGGGCGTGGCCTGGCGCGCGGCGGCCGCCTACCTCGTGATCGGCATCGCGGACACCGTCTACCAGCGCTGGCGCCACGAGAAGCAGATGAAGATGACCAAGGACGAGGTCAAGCGCGAGGTCAAGGACCAGGACAAGCCGGAGGAGGTCCGCGCCGCCATCCGCCGCCGCCAGCAGCAGGCCGCGCGGGCCCGGATGATGGCCGCCGTGCCCGACGCCGACGTGGTGGTCACCAACCCCACGCACTTCTCCGTGGCGCTGAGCTATGACGGTGAGCGGGCGGCCCCGATGGTGGTGGCCAAGGGCCAGGACCTCGTGGCTGTGGAGATCCGCCGCATCGCCGCCGAGCACGACGTTCCCGTCGTCGGTGACCCGCCCCTGGCGCGCTCGCTGCACGCCACGGTGGAGGTCGGCCAGGAAATCCCCGAGGAGCTCTACCAGGCCGTGGCCCAGCTCCTCGCATTCGTCTACCGCGTCGCCGGTAGGAAGGTGGCTGCCTGATGGCCGGTGGCATGAAGTCCCTGCTCAAGCACACGGACCTGATCGCCGCGGTGGCGGTGGTGCTGGTGATCGTGATGCTGATCATCCCGCTCCCGCCGTTCCTGCTGGACCTCTTCATCACGCTCAACATCTCGGCGGGGCTCGCGATCCTCGTGGCCACGCTCTACATGCCGCGGTCGCTGGACTTCTCCGCGTTCCCGAGCCTGCTGCTGCTCACGACGATCTTCCGGCTCGCGATCAACGTGTCGGTCACCCGCCTGATCCTGCTCGAGGGCGACGCCGGCCACGTGGTCGAGGCGTTCGGCAGCTTCGTCGTGGGCGGCAACGTGGTGGTCGGCCTGATCGTCTTCCTGATCCTCGTGGTCATCCAGTTCGTGGTGGTCACCAACGGCGCCGGGCGCGTGGCCGAGGTGGCCGCCCGCTTCACCCTCGACGCCATGCCGGGCAAGCAGATGGCGATCGACGCCGACCTCAACGCCGGCCAGATCACCGACGAGCAGGCACGCGACCGGCGCTCGGACATCTCGCGCGAGGCGGACTTCTACGGCGCCATGGACGGCGCCTCGAAGTTCGTGAAGGGCGACGCCGTGGCCGGCATCCTCATCGTGCTCATCAACCTGATCGGCGGCATCATCGTGGGCGTCCTGCAGCAGGGGATGAGCTTCGGCGACGCCGCACACCACTTCTCGCTGCTCACCGTGGGCGACGGCCTCGCGGCACAGATTCCCGCCTTCCTCATCTCGGTGGCCACCGGCATCCTCGTGACCCGCGCGGCGTCGGAGCGCGACCTCGGCAACGACATCGCCAACCAGCTGCTCTCGCAGAAGAAGGCGCCGCTCGTGGCCGCCGCGGTGATCTGCTCGTTCGCGCTCGTGCCCGGCCTGCCCAAGCTCCCGTTCCTGATCGTCGGCGCGATGCTCGCCACGATCGCCTGGGCGATCAAGGACGGCGCGCCGCTGCTGGTGCAGGAGGCCGCCGAGGCGGAGGCAAAGGCCAAGGCCGCGCAGGAGGCGCTGCCCCCGCCGCGCGACTCCAGCTTCGACGCGGTGGGCGTGGACCCCCTCGAGCTCTCGATCGGCTTCGGCCTCGTGCCACTCGTGGACGCCAAGGCCGGCGGGGCCCTGCTTGCGCGCGTGAGCGGCATCCGCCGCCAGATCGCGGGTGAGCTGGGCATGGTCATCCCGCCGGTGCGCATCCACGACGAGGTCGGCCTGGACTCGCACGAGTACGTGATGAAGGTGCGCGGCGGCGTCGTGGCGCGCGGCCGGGTGATGCCCGGCCATCAGCTCGCGATGGACTCGGGCGAGGCCGTGGGCCAGCTCGCCGGCGTGGCCACCACCGAGCCGGCGTTCGGGCTGCCCGCCACCTGGGTGCCCGACGATGGACGGCCCGAGGCGGAGGCGCTCGGGTACACGGTCGTGGACGCCGAGTCCGTCATCGCCACGCACCTCACGGAGACGATCCGCTCGCACTCCGCCGAGCTGCTCACCCGGCAGGAGACGCGCAAGCTGCTCGACCAGCTCAAGGAGCACAACGCCGCCGTCGTCGACGAGGTCGTCCCGGACGTGCTCACGCTTGGCGAGATCCAGCGCGTGCTGCAGTCGCTGCTGCGAGAGGGCGTGGCCATCCGCGACCTCGGGGCGATCGTGGAGGCGGCGGGCGACAAGGCGCGCCTGACGAGGGATCCGAGCCTGCTCGCCGAATACGCCCGCCAGGCGCTGGGCCGGACGATCGTCGCGCCGCACATGGACGCTGCGATGAAGCTTCGCGCGCTGTCGCTGGACCCGTCGGTCGAGCAGGAGGTCTCCGAGTCGATCGCGCAGACCTCGGATGGGGAGTACCTCGCCATGGAGCCCACCCGCGCCCAGGCGCTCGTCAGCGCCCTCGCCGTCTCGCTGGACGGGGCGGTGGCGCAGGGCGGGCGGCCAGTCCTTCTCTGCTCCGCGCGGGTGCGCCGCCACCTGCGGCGGCTGTGCGAGCAGAGCCTGCCGCAGCTTGCGGTGTGTTCCTACAACGAGATCGTGCCCGGGATCCGGGTCGAGACGATTGGAGTGGTGCAAGCATGAGCACGACGACCTACCGGGGCCGCTCCCTCGAGGAGATCCTGCCCCGCATCAAGACCGAGCTCGGCCCGGACGCGATCGTCGTCCGCCAGCGCAGTGGCCTCACCGGCGGCATCGGCGGCTTCTTCCAGCGCCAGTGCGTGGAGGTGGAGGCCAAGGGCGGCAACGGGCGCATCGACGTCTATGACGAGCCGCCCGAGCCGCAGCTCACGGGGCAGCTCGAGCCCGAGCCGCAGGTGGAGCTGCGCAACGACGCCGCGACCCGCGACGGCCTGGCCTCGCCGGCCGTCAAGAAGCTCATCGAGCAGGCGCAGCCGTTCGCGGAGACGCTGCGGCACGCCGTGTCGGCGCCGCTCGTGGCCGGCCGCCGGCCGCCCGCCGAGGCAGGGGTCGTCGAGGACGAGCTCGTGGCCGCCGGGCTGCGGGCAGACATCGCGGCGAGCGCCGTCTCGGAGACCGTCTCGCACATGCTCCCGTTCGCCTCGCCCGGCGCCCTGCGCGACCTCGTCCGCGACGCCGTGGCCCGGCGCATCCGCGTGGCCCCGAGCTGGGCGGGCGCGGGGCGCTCCCTGGCGCTGGTCGGCTCCGGCGGGTCCGGCAAGACGTCGTGCGTCGCCCGGCTGGTGCAGGCCTACGCCGTGGGCAGCGACCTGCCGGTGGTCTGCCTCTCGCTCCGTCCCGCCGACGGCGGCTCCGCGCTGCGCTCCCAGCTGGCGGACTGGGGGGTGGAGGTCGAGGTGATGGCCAGTGCCGAGGCGGCACGCGCCCGCGTCGAGGCCGTGCGCGGCCACGCGGCCGTGGTGATCGACACGCCCGCCGTGTCCGTGAACGAGCCCGAGGAGGTGGCCGCGCTCGGACGCGAGCTCGCGCTGATCGGGCTCTACGAGGTGCACCTCGCGCTGCCCGCCACCCTCAGCGGCCCGGCCGCCCGCGAGCAGGCCCGTGCCTTCGGCGAGCTGGGCGCCTCGCGGATCGTGCTCACGCACGCCGACGAGACCGAGCACCTGGGCCCGGTGCTGGGCCTGGCCATCGGCGAGGGGCTGCCGGTGTCCTACGTCGCGCCGGCGCCCGGACGGCTCGCGCCGGCCGACGCCCGCTCGCTGGCCCAGAGGCTGCTGCCATGAAGGGCTTCGAGCCCGGCACCCACGTCTCGCTGCACCACCCGCAGCTCGGCCGCGTGCCCGCGCGCGTCGAGCGGGTTGACGACGGGCGCCTGACGCTGGCGCTGTTCGTGCGCCCGGACACCCCGGTGCAGTGGCTGGAGTCCGACGAGGCCGAGATCGAGGGCGCCGGCGAGCGCGGCATGCTGCGTGCCCACGGCACCGTTACGGCGGAGGGGCAGGGCCGCGACTCGCTCGTGACCCTCGAGCTCTCCGACGCCGAGGTGGTGCAGCGCCGCGACTTCGTGCGCGTGGACGCCACGATGCCCGTGACGGTGTGGCCTGAGCCCGACGGCGCGGCCATCGACACCTTCGCCACCAACGTGAGCGGCGCGGGCTTCGCGCTGGCCGGCCCCTCGATCCTCGAGATCGGCCGGCAGATCCGCTTCCGCCTGCGCCTGCCCGGCGACCGGCCGCCCCTGGAGGGAACGGCGCGCGTCGTGCGTGAGGGCGAGCGCGGCTCGGTGGGCTGCGCCTTCGAGGTCATCGACGAGCACGGGAGGGAGCTGATCGTGCGCTTCACCTTCGACCAGCAGCGACTCGAGCTCAAGCGGGGGACCACCTCATGAGTGGCTCCGCCCGTCAGGGCGCGCAGCGCGAGCACGTCCTGAAGCTCTCCCACCACCCGCGTGCGGCGCGTCACATCCGCGCCGCGAAGGGCTGGGGCGGGCTTGTGGGATTCGGCGCCGTGGGGCTCCTGTCGTGGGGTGCCGGGATACCGGAGTTCGAGGTTGGGCTGCGCGCCCTCGCGGGCGGCGTGGCCGGATATGTCGTGGCCTGGACCGGCGCCGTGCACGTGTGGCGCCACCTTGCCGTGGCAGAGCTGCGCGCCGCCCAGCGGCGTGCGCTGGAGCGCCGTCGGGCGGCGGTGGAGGGCCGCCGTCCGGCGGACACCGGCGCCCAGGCCGGCGAGGCCCGGGCGGAGGCGGCGCGCGCCTGAGGAATGGATGAGCGATGGACCCGATCCGCCCGATCGACCGCGATCTCGTGCCCCCGGTGCAGCGCATCGAGCGCCGCGCCTGGAAGGACGAGGAGGAGCGCGAGCGGGAGCGCCGGCGCCGCCGTGAACGCAATCAGCCGCCCGGCGCCGGCGACGAGCCGGACGACGACGACGAGGAGCGCCCGCGCATCGACGTGCGGGCGTAGGCGCGGCCCCGGCCGCCGCTCGACCCCGCCGCCGTAGGCGCGGCCCCGGCCGCCGCTCGACCCCGCCGCCGCTCGACCCCCCGGCCGCTGTGCCGTTTCAACCCGAACTATTCGGGTCGAAACGGAACAGCGAGCGCGCGCACGTTCTCTCTTTGCGCACGGCCGCCGGCTCCCATCCGGTGCACAAGGCACCACGGCGACCGGAGGTCGTCCCCGTGCACGGGCCGGGTGCCCTCAAGCCGGCCCTCGCCCCGCCGATCACCAAGTTGATGGACGTCTCCGTCATCGTCCCCCTGCAGGGAGGCGCCGACCGTGCGCTGCGCTGCTTCGAGGCGCTCGCGGCGCTGCCGCCCGAGCCCTCCCACGAGGTCATCGTGGTGGATGACGCATCGCCCGACCTGGCACCGCTGCTCGAGCGCCTGGGCGGCGACGTGACCGTCGTCCGCTCCGAGCGCCGCCTCGGCTTCGCCGGCGCGGCCGCGCTGGGGGCGGAGCGTGCGAAGGGCCAGATCCTCGCCCTGCTGCGCGACGGGCCGGAGATCGGCCACGGATGGCTCGCGCCGCTGGCGGCCGCGCTGGCAGACCCCGGCGTGTCGGCCGCCACCAGCGCCGCTCCGCATCCCGTGACGGCCCGCTCACTCGCCCTGCGCAGTTCCGGCGTGGCCGCGCTTTCACGCGCGGCCGGGGCGGGCGAGACCCACGAGATGGGCGCGCTGCTGCTGGAGCTGGCCGGAGCCGGGAGGGTGGTGACCGCACCCGAGAGCACCCTGCGCGGACCCGCGCACCGTGCCCCCGCTGCGCGCCTGGAGCCGGGCACCGAGCCCGAGCTCACCATCGTCGTGCCCACGCTCGACGCCACCTCGGAGCGCCTGCGTCGCTGCGTGGCCGCGGTGCAGGCCGCCACCGGGGACGCCTACGAGATCGTGATCGTGGACAACGGGGCGCCGCCCCAGGGCTTCACGCCGCCGGTGAACGCCGGCATCCGTGCCGCGCGTGGTGAGTACGTCGTGATCATGAACGACGACGTGGAGCCGCTCGCGGGCTGGTGGCCGCCGCTGCGCGCCGCGCTGGACGGCGGCGAGGCCTGCGTCTTCCCGCTCACCGTCGGCGGCAACGAGCGGCGCGACTTCGCGCCCTGGTGCCTGGCCCTGAGCCGCGCCGCGGTCGAGCGCTTCGGCGCCGCCCCCGGCGAGTTCTACGACCCGGCGATGCGCGTGTGGTTCCAGGACACGGATCTCCACCTCCGTCTCATGGAGGCCGGCGTGCATCCGCGGCTGGTGGAGTCGTCGGAGATCCGCCACGGCCTCTCGGAGACGCTCACGAGCGACGACCCTGCGCTGCAGGCCTGGATCGAGCAGCAGGTGGCCCGCGACCGCGAGGCGTTCGACGCCAAGCACCCCGGCGCGCCACTGCGCGTGATCGAGTTCGAGGTGACACGGGCGTGATCGCCTTCGCGGCGTGCGTGGCGGACGAGGAGAAGTACGCGCGCTGCGCGGTGCCCGGCCTGCAGCGCGTCGCCGAGGACGACAGCCTCGTGATGCAGGCCGGCGACCCGGCCTCGATCTTCGATGCCTACAACGAGGTGCTCGACGCGGTGCGCGGGCGCGACGACCTCGAGGCGCTCGTGCTGCTGCACGAGGACACCGAGATCCTCGATCCCGAGTTCTGCGCCAAGGTGCGCGGGCTGCTGGCGGACGACGACGTGGCGGTGGCCGGCGTGGTGGGCGCGCGCGGCGTGCGCGGCCTCGCCTGGTGGGAGGGTCAGTGCTTCGGGCGCGTGGTCGAGACGCGCGGGGTGATCGACTTCGGCGGCGGCACGCACGAGGTCGAGACGGTGGACGGGCTGATCATGGTGCTCTCCCCCTGGGCGGTTGCCAACCTGCGCTTCGACCACGAATGCTTCTCCGGCTTTGACGCCTACGACGCCGACATCTGCTTCCAGGCGCGCGCCGCCGGCCGCAAGGTGCTGGTGGCCCCGCTGGAGGTGGCGCACCGCCACAGCCGCGAGGGCACCGAGCGCGCCGCCTCCGACGGCGGCAGCTTTGAGCGCAACGACGCAAGGTGGCGCGCCAAGTGGCTCGACCGCGAGGCGGCCGCGTCACGGGCCGCCGGGGTGGGCGACGCCGACAAGGGCGAGAGCTACTTCGAGTTCGACCGCCCCGAGCTGCGGTCGCTCGTCCCGGCCGCCGCGCGCCGCGTGCTGGACGTGGGCTGCGGCGCGGGGGCACTGGGCGCCGCGCTCAAGCGGGAGCGCGACGTGGAGGTCATCGGCCTGGAGGGCTTCGAGGACGCCGCGGCCCGCGCCCGCGGGCGCCTGGACGGCGCACTCTGCATGGACCTCGACGGCGTGGAGGAGCTGCCGTTCGAGCGGGGCGCCTTCGACGCGATCGTGTTCGGCGACGTGCTCGAGCACCTGCGCGACCCCCACCGGCTGCTGCGGGCGCTGCGCCCGTACCTGGCCCCCGGCGGGGTCATCGTCTGCTCCATCCCCAACGTCAGGCACTGGACCGTGCTGTTCCCCCTGCTGGTCCAGGACCGCTGGCGCTACGAGGACGCCGGCCTGCTGGATCGCACGCACATCCACTTCTTCACGCTCGAGGAGATCGGCCACATGCTCGACGAGACGGGGTTCGAGGCCCGGCATGTGGGCGTGAACGACCTGGCGCCGCTGCCAGGCGAGCTCCAGCCGCTCGTGGACCTGGCGGTGCGCTTCGGCGGCGAGCGCGCGGAGACGGCCGCGCGCCTCGGCGCGTATCAGTATCTCGTCGTCGCGGGCAGGAAGTCCTAAAGTCCTGGCGCGGGGCGCCGATTACCCCGATCACATAGGAAGACAAGGAGTCTTCCTGGGCCAAGCACCAATCATCAAGGAGGATGATTCAATGGGCCTTCGTATCCAGAACAACGTTGAGGCGTTCAACGCCCATCGTCAGCTGAACAACACGGCCAACGCGATGGCGAAGTCCATCGAGCGCCTGTCGTCCGGCTACCGCATCAACCGCGCTGCCGACGACGCCGCCGGCCTCGCCATCAGCGAGCGGCTGCGCTCGCAGATCCGTGGCCTGGGCCAGGCCCAGCGCAACGCGCAGGACGCCGTCTCGCTCGTGCAGACGGGTGAGGGTTCGCTGCAGGAGGTTCACTCCATGCTGCAGCGCGTCCGTGAGCTGGCCGTGCAGTACAAGAACGGCTCGCTCTCGTCCAGCGACCGGACGGCCATCCAGTCGGAGGTCAACCAGCTCGCCAGCGAGGTGGAGCGGATCGGAAGCAGCGCGGAGTTCAACGGCATCAAGGTGCTGAACGCCGCGGGCTCGGTCACCTTCCAGGTGGGTGCGAAGGACGGCGAGGTCATCACCGTCTCGACCATCAGCCTCGGTGGGACCGGCGGCGTCGACTCGGGCACGTACTGCCTGGTGGCTGCCGACGCGATCTCGCAGATCGACGAGGCGATCGCCAACGTCAGCGCTCAGCGTGCGACGTTCGGCGCGGTGCAGAACCGCCTCGACCACACGCTCAACAACCTCGCGACCTACCAGGAGAACCTGGTGGCGTCCGAGAGCCGGATCCGGGACGTGGACATGGCCGCGGAGATGGTCACGTTCACCAAGTACCAGATCCTGCAGCAGGCCGGCACGGCGATGCTCGCTCAGGCGAACCAGTCGTCTTCCGGTGTGCTGTCTCTCCTGGGCTAACCCCAAGGGGAACCTCACATACACACGGGACGGAGGTGGACGGGCGGTCTTCGGACCGCCCGTCTGCCGTTGTGCTCAAGGTGAGAAGGCGGCTGCCGATTCTCATTGGCGATGAGCCTGGAGACCACCCTCGCTCGCATCGACGCCCTCGAGACGATGCTCACGCCGCGCACGCCGGCAGCGCCTGCGCCCGGGGGAGCCAGCTTCCAGAGCGTGCTTGCCGGTGCCGGCCAGGCCGCCACCACGCCTGGCCTGGCCCCCGCCGGCGCCGGGTCGGGGATCCTCGGCGCGGCACGTGGCGAGATCGGCCAGCGGGAGATGCCGCCGGGCTCCAACGACTCTCCCAGGATCGCCCAGTACCGCAGCGCGGTGCCCGGCGGGCCCGCGGGGCCGTGGTGCGCCTACTTCGTCTCCTGGGCGGCCCAGCAGGCGGGCACGCCGATCGGGGAGAACGGCCAGGGCTACGCGTCGGTCAGCCAGGTGTGGGGCTGGGCGCAGCGCACCGGCCGCGCCGTCCCCAACGGGCCCGGCGTGCAGCCGCAGCCCGGCGACCTCATCGTCTGGGGCGGGCGCCACATCGGCATCGTGGAGTCCGTGCTGCCCGACGGCCAGGTCCAGACGATCGAGGGCAACTCGTCGGACCAGGTGGCCCGGCGCACGCATCCGCCGGGCGGCGCCACGGGCTACGTGCGGATGGGGTAGCGCACGCCGATACGCTCCGCCTGTGCCGCCCGACAACGCAGAGATCGTGCGCGCCCTGTGGGCGGCGATCGAGCGCGACCGCGGGACACCGTGGCCGCCGGAGGGGCCCGACGAGCTCGACCGCAAGCTGCGCCTGGACCTCTGCCACGAGCAGATCGAGATACGCAACCCGCCCGAGTTCCCGGTGGGCAACGAGTTCCACGGCCACGGCGGGGTGCGGCAGTGGGCGGTTGAGGTCTGGGAGGTGTTCAGCGAGCTCCACCACGGGGTGGAGGAGCTCATCGAGCTCGACGACGGCGAGACCGTGGTGAGCGTGCAGCGCACCCAGGGCCGCATGCGGCACACCGACCTCAGGATGAACTTCGTCTGGGCGGTCATCTGGACGATCCGGGACGGCAAGGCGCTGCGCGCCCACGGCTACATGACGAAGGCGCAGGCGCTCGAGGCCGCCGGCGTGGCGGGCGATTCGACCACATGAACGTCCCGGAGTACCCCCTTATAGGGGGCAGTGCGGGACGTTCAACCGGTGGCGCGGCGCTCCAGCGCGCCCACCAGCTCCGGCAGCGCGAGCGCGCCGTCCTCGTCCTCCAGCGCCGCCACGGCGGCGCGCCGGCCGCCAAGGGCGCGCAGCCCGCGCTCGCCGTGCTCGGCGGCGAACTCCGCCAGGGCGGCCAGGCGCCGCGTGCGAGCGCGGACGGCGGGGAGGTCCAAGCCGTCGCGGTGGGCGTCGAGCGCGCCGGCCAGCTCGTCCACTCCGCTCGGCGGGGGTACCGAGGACACCGCCAGCACCGGCGTCTCGCGCGAGCCCAGCGCTCGCAGCGCCTGCGATAGGTCGCGGCGGGCGCGCAGCGCGATCTTGCCCAGGTCCGCCTTGGTGACCACCAGCACGTCGGGCACCTCCATGATCCCCGCCTTGAGGAACTGGAGCGTGTCGCCCGACCCGGGTTGCACGATCACCGCGGTGGTGTCGCACAGCTCCGCGACGTCGGTCTCGGACTGGCCCACGCCCACGGTCTCCACCACCACGACGTCGAAGGCGCGCACGAGCGCCAGCGCCGCCTCGCGGGTGGGGGCGGCCAGGCCGCCCAGGAGGGTGCCGGCCGCGGTGGAGCGGATGAGGATGCCGTCGTCGGCGGGGTCGTGCTCGATGCGGGCGCGGTCGCCCAGCAGCGAGCCGCCCGAGCGCTTGGACGAGGGGTCCACGGCCAGCACTGCCACGCTGCGCCCGCGCCCGCGCCACTCCGCCACGAGCGCCGACAGCAGCAGTGACTTGCCGGCGCCGGGCGGGCCGGTGACGCCCACGAGGTGACCCGGCGCGCCGCCGTCCCGCTCGGCCTCGGCCAGCAGTGCCGCCGCCTGCTCGCGACCCGCCGGCGAGCGGTTCTCGATCAGGTTGAGGGCGGCGGGCGCCGCGCCGCGGTCGCCGTCCGCCAGCCTGCGCCCGAGCTCCGCGCCCTCGGCCGTCAAGCGGCCGCGGCGGTGACGCCGTTGCGCTCGGCCACGAGGTCCACGACGTCGCCCATGATGCGGGTGATCTCGAAGTCCTTCGGCGTATAGACCCGCGCCACGCCGGCCGCCTGCAGAGCCTCGGCATCGGCGGCGGGGATGATGCCGCCCACCACCACGGGAACGTCGTCGGCGCCCGCCGCGCGCAGCTCCTCCATCACGCTGGGGATGAGCTCCCGGTGCGAACCCGACAGGATCGAGAGGCCCACCACGTGCACGCCCTCCTGGACCGCCGCCTGCGCGATCCGCGAGGGGGTGAGCCGGATGCCCTCGTACACCACGTCCATGCCGGCGTCGCGCGCCCGCACGGCGATCTGCTCCGCGCCGTTGGAGTGCCCGTCCAGCCCCGGCTTGCCCACGAGGATCTTCACGCGCCGGCCCAGCGCCTCGGACACCCGCTCCACGCGCTCGCGCAGGTCGGCGAGCGCCTCGTCGCCCTCCGGCACGGCGGCGGCATCCTGGACGCCGGTGGGTGCGCGGTACTCGCCGAACACGTCACGCAGCGCCTGAGCCCATTCTCCCGTGGTCACGCCGGCCCTGGCGGCGGCGAGGGTGGCCTCCATCACGTTCTGCGACTCGTCGCGGGCGGCCGCCGCGAGCTCCTCGATCGCCTTGGCTGCGGCGCCGGCGTCGCGCTCCGAGCGCCACGCCGCCACCGCGTCGATCTGCGACTGCTCCACCGCCGCGTCCACGGTGAGTATGCCGCCGTCCTCGCCCTCCTGCAGCGGCGAGGGCTCCGACGACGTGAAGGCGTTCTGCCCGACGACCTTGAGCTCGCCGCGCTCGATCTTGCCCACGCGCTCGCTGTGCGACTCCACGAGCTGCGTCTTCATGTAGTCCACCGCCTCCACCGCGCCGCCGTGCTCCTCGACGATGGCCATCTCGGCGCGGGCGCCCTCCACCAGCTCCTCCACCAGCCCGTCCATGACCTTCGAGCCCTCGAATATGTCGGGGTAGTCGAGCAGGTCGGTCTCGAAGGCCAGGATCTGCTGGATGCGCAGCGACCACTGCTGGTCCCACGGGCGCGGCAGGCCGAGTGCCTCGTTCCAGGCCGGAAGCTGCAGCGCCCGGGCGCGGGCGTCGCGGCCGAGCGTGACGCCGAGCGCCTCGAGCACGATGCGGATGACGTTGTTCTCGGGCTGCGCCTCGGTGAGCCCGAGCGAGTTGACCTGCACGCCGTAGCGGAAGCGCAGCAGCTTCTCGTCGGTCACGCCGTAGCGCTCGCGCCCCAGCTCCTCCCACAGCTGCGACATGGCGCGCAGCTTGGCGTGCTCCTCGATGAAGCGGATGCCCGCGTTCACGAAGAAGGAGATACGGCCGAACACCCGCGGGAAGGTCTCCTCAGGCACGCGCGGGCGCACCTGGTCGAGCACGGCGCGGGCGGTCGAGAGCGCGTAGGCGATCTCCTGCACCGGCGTGGCCCCCGCCTCCTGGAGGTGGTAGCTGCAGATGTTGATGGGGTTCCACCTGGGCACCTCGTCGACGGTGAAGGCGATCATGTCGGCGATCAACCGCATCGACGGCCCCGGCGGGAACGCGTAGGTGCCGCGCGAGAGGAACTCCTTGATGATGTCGTTCTGGGTGGTGCCACCGAGCGCGTGGCGGTCCACGCCGTTCTCATCCGCCACGGTCATGTAGAGCGCCAGCAGCCACGCGGCGGTGGCGTTGATCGTCATCGAGGTGTTCATCTCGTCGAGCGGGATGCCGTCGAGGAGGCTGTGCATGTCGCCCTTGTGGGCGATGGAGACGCCGACCTTGCCCACCTCGCCGCGGGCCAGCTCGTGGTCGGGGTCGTAGCCGGTCTGCGTGGGGAGGTCGAAGGCGATCGAGAGGCCCGTCTGGCCCTTCTCGAGGTTCTTGCGGTAGAGCTCGTTCGACTCCCTGGCGGTGGAGTGGCCGGCATAGGTGCGCATGACCCAGGGCCGGTCGCGCTCCGGCAGGCGGTGCTGACTCATGGGTCAATTGTATGGTCCTGCGGGGCATGAGCCGCTCCGTGGACGTCAAGCACCTCGGGCGCGATCGGGTGATCTGCGCGTATGAGATCGACGGACTGATCGTCGATCCGGGGCCCGCCTCCTCGGTCGAGACGCTCCTGGCCGAGGTCGCCGAGCCTCGCGGCCTCCTGCTCACGCACATCCATCTCGACCACGCGGGCGCCGCCGGAGTGCTCGTGCGCCGCTTCCCGGAGATGCCGGTGTACGTGCACGAGCGCGGCGCTCCCCACCTGGTGGACCCCTCCAAGCTGCTGGCCAGCGCCACGCGCCTGTACGGCGAGGACGACATGGTGCGGCTGTGGGGCGAGGTCGCGCCGGTGCCGGAGGGCAACGTGCGTGCACTGGCCGGGGGCGAGACGGTGGAGGGGTTCCGGGTGGCGTACACGCCCGGCCATGCCTCCCACCACGTCTGCTACCTCCACGAGGCCAGCGGCCACGCCTACGTGGGCGACATGGCCGGGGTGCGCATCCCGCCGTCGGAGTTCACGATGCCGCCCACCCCCCCGCCCGACATCGACCTCGAGGCGTGGGCGTCGTCCCTGGACGTCATCGCCGCCTGGGAGCCCTCGGCGCTCTGCTTGACCCACTTCGGGCAGGTGAGGGAGGTGGGCCATCAGCTCGCGGTCGTCCGCGAGCGGCTCGGTTCGTGGGGCGATCGGGCTCGCTCGCTGGACCAGCGGGCCTTCTGCCACCACGTGGCCGAGGAGATCCGCGCGGCCACCGACCCCGACACCGCGGCCAGCTACATCCAGGCAGCGCCCCCCGAGCAGCTCTGGGCCGGGCTGGAGCGCTACTGGCGCAAGCGGGCCGAGCGCGAGGCCGCGTGACCGGGGCCCCCGGCACGCTCGAGCGCCCGCGCACGGGCGGCCCCGGCTCCGGCCTCGAGGACAACTGGCGCGTGATCGTCCTCAACGACGACCACAACACCTTCGACGGCGTGGCCGCGGCGCTGGCGCGGGTCATCCCCGGCGTGTCGCTCGACGCCGGCTACCGGCTCGCCGACCAGATCCACAACTCCGGCCGGGCCATCGTCTGGTCAGGTCCTCGCGAGCCGGCGGAGCTGTACTGGGAGCAGCTCTCCGACGCCGGGCTCACGATGGCGCCGCTCGAGCAGGGCTGAGCAAAACTTCCCGCTCCACCGTCCTGCCCTGGGTACCCATACGGTGCCCAGAGCCGCACAGTCGCCAAGATTCGCCCCGTGCCGCCCCGTGCCGTGCCGAGCCGGGCCGAGCCGGGCCGGGCCGGGCCGCGCCGGGCCGCGCCGGCACGGCCGCGCGATCGAGCCGGCGGAGAGCTCGCCGGCCCCGAGACGAACCAGGGCCGCGGCCCACGATGCTTCTCGTGGGTCGCGGCCCGCATGTCGTGGAGGCTCGTTCGCCGAGGCGCTAGAGCCCCAGCCCCCCGAGCGACGCGAGGATGCCCGGCTGGAACGGCTCGGTGCCGAGCGCAAGCTCGGCGCCCGGCAGGCCGTGCGCCTGGGCGTAGGCGAGCTCCTTGCCGAAGTCGCCGACGCCGTTGGAGCCGGCCAGCGGCGCGATCTGGACCGTGGCGAGCACGCCGAGCGCCTGTCCGTCGTCGTTCAGGAACGCGCTGCCCGAGTCACCCGGGATGCCCGGCGTGGCTGTGTAGACGTCATAGCTCCAGCCCTCCGGCGAGACGCCGACCGTGGTGCCCTCCTTGGGGCTCAGCACAGTCGCGCCGCCGCGCAGCGAGGAGTTGCCGTAGGTGTAGACCGTCTCGCCGCTCGAGGACGTCCCGATGCCGGTGGGGCCGCCCCAGTCCGGCACGGACGGGTTGACGTTGGGCACGTCGTCCGGGTGGATCCGCACGAGCGCGAAGTCGTTGTACTGGCAGGTCTCCGAGTCTGTCTCGCCCGCGTCCTGCATCGCGATCCACGAGTTGTAGACCATGGTCCCCGGCTGGCTGGCCCCCTCGATCTCGACCTCGGTGCCGATCGGATGCGACCCGGAGTCGCAGCCGTCGGTCTCCGTGGCGGTGCCCGTGCCGCTGCAGTGCGCAGCCTGGCCGATGTAGACGTTGCTGCCGTCGGTGACGATGAAGTTCGAGGTGCACTGGCCGCCCTCGGTGAACGTCATGACTCCCGGATGGATGGTGGCCTCGTCGGCCGGCGCCCAGGCGGACGCGGTGGCCGGGGCGAGCGCGAACGCGCCCACCACGGCACACAGAGTGAGGATCCTGCGCTGCATCGTTTCCTTACCTCCCGTTGGGATCTGCCGGGAGGTCCACTACCCGTCCCGGTCCGGCCCCACACCTCGGGACGGCTCAGGGGCGGCGGTCGAGCACGCCCAGCGCGTCGACCTCCACGCGCCCGCGGCCGACGTTCACCAGCCTCAGCTCGTGCACCCCGCCGCCGCGCACGGGAACGTCGAGGAGCACGGCGCGCGCCCGTGTGCGGCGAGCGCGGAAGCTCACGCTGTGGCGGCGCCCGTCGATCGTCACGATCGCACGCCCGCCGCGCGGGCTGCGGCGGCCCACGAGCCACACGCGCCGGCCGCGGAAGCGCAGCCGCAGCTCGTCCCCGCGGCGGGTGGAGCGGCTGATGCGTCCGCCGTAGGAATTGCGCGCCCGCGGGCGCGACCAGCGGCCGCTGTAGCGCACCGCCCGGGTGCCGCGGCGGTCGTCGAGCGGCACGACCGTGCGCGCCTGCTCCCACGGCCCGGGCACCCCGCGATGGTCCACCGCCCGCGCCCGCAGCTCGTACGTGCGCCCGTAGAAGCCGCGGAAGCGCAGGTCGCCGTCGGCCGTGCCGGCGATCGGCCGCCAATCGTGGCGCCGGGAGTTGCGCGCCTCCAGCTCGAAGCGGTCGATGCCGGTGCGCTCGCCGCTCGCCGGCTCGATCCCCACGCCGAAGAGGCGCGACCCGCCCGTGTCGCTGGCGAGCTCTGGGGCGTCCAGCCGCACCGACGGGCCCTCCGGCCGCACCGGCAGCTCCGCGGTCACCCCGTCGATCGTGAGCGTGGACGGCTGGGTGGAGAAGCGCAGGTAGGGCTCGTCGTCCTGTGTCACCTCCACGCGGATGCGGTGGCCGCTCTCGAAGCGCCAGGCGGCGCCGAACAGATCGAGCACCGTGGTCTCCTCGGGAGCGACGCCGGTGCGCACCCCGCGGTCCACGAGCAGCGCCCGTCCGTCCGGGAAGACGTCGTAGAGCCGCGCGGCGAGCATGACGCCGCTGCCCGCGCCGGTGTGGGGCAGCGTGAGCCGCGTCGAGCCGATCAGCGTGACGTCGCCGGCGAGCGGCTCGGAGTCCCACGATGCCACGCCAGGCCCCGCCTCGTCCTCGGCCACCGCGCAGCGATTGCCGTTGAGGAGCTGGTTCACGAGCGGGTCGGCGCCGAGCGCGTGCGGGTTGGGGAGCGCCTTGAACGTGGTGGTGCGCTCGCCGCCCAGCTCGATCCGCAGCGTCTCGGGCGCGAGCTGGTCGAACGTGGGCGCCGTGAAGCGCAGCCCGGGCTCCTCTCCCGGCGTGACCGCGCTCTCGTTCGCCGGGCACACCTGCAGTGCCGCCGTGACGTCGAAGCGGGGCTCGGCCTCGTCGCGGTTCGCCGCGGGGCGGGCGTGATGGTCGAGGAAGCGGTTGAGCCGGCTCGTGACGCCCACCCGCCGCACGTCTTCCTCGCCGAAGTGGCAACGATGACGATCGTCGCCGCACAGGTCCGCCCATTCGGTGGGCTTGTTCTGCGTGAAGTGCTGGTAGTCGCCGTAGTACTCCTGAATCGGGTAGTCGCCTCCGGCCTCCGCCCTCAGCCGCTCGGCCATGCGACGGTGCTCGGGGGTGGGGAAGAGGGGGTCGGTGAACGTGCCGGCGGAGAACACCGGTACGCGCTCGCCCTCACGCACCCGCGCGAAGAACTCGTCCTGGTAGTAGGCGGAGCGATCGCGCACGAAGGCCGGCAGCGTGTTCGCCAGCGTGGAGCCGCAGAGCGGGTTCCCGGCGAACGGGTCGAGCGTGTTGAGGCAGAGGATGGCGGCGTCGATCTCCGGTCCGAAGGTGGCGTGCGAGCCGCCCACCGAGGGCAGGCCCGTCTTCCCGCTCACGTAGAGGCCCGCGATGATCGTGCGCTTGGGTGCGCCGATCGGCGAGGCCGCCGTGGAGCCGTCGGTGGCGCGCGGCTCGATCCCGTTTGGCACCAAGGACTCCACGAGGTCGGTCCAGCCGTACTTGGGGGCGGCGGCCACCAGCCGCATGTCGCGCCCGCCCGGGCTGGTCCAGGTGGGGTCGGTGAGAGCCATCCACGAGAAGCCCCCGCCGTAGGATCCGCCGGTGGCCACCACGCGCTGAGGGTCGACGTGGAAGAACGGGTCGTCGGCGAGTTGCCCCGCGAGGTGCTGGTAGTCGTTGATCTCGTAGCGGCGCGAGTCGAGCTCGGTCCAGCCGGTCGAGCCGCGGCCCTGGCCGTCCACGAAGCCGCGGGAGGTGTAGGTGAGCACCACGTAGCCACGCGACGCGAACCAGGCGTTGGAGTAGCGCCACGCCTCGCCGCGGGCGTCGACGTCGGTCGCCTCGGAGCTGCGCTTGGAGCCGGCGCAGCAGCCGTGCATCATCACCACGAGCGGCCAGCCCTCCTCGCCGGGCGGGAACCGGCCGGCGTCAGGCATGGTCACGTCCACGTCCAGCGCCACGTCGCCGTTGGAGTCGGCACCCGAGCCCGGGTGGGCGGGAGCCTTGGCCGGCAGCCCGGCGTGGCCCTGGTAGCGCTGCGGCACGGCCACGGCGCGCGCCGCGCGCTCGTTGGGCTCCGTGCCGCCGGCATCCGGCAGCCCGTCGTCACAGAAGACGTAGGGAAGGACGAGCCCGTCGGCGCGGTCGCCGGGCGCGGCGTCGCCGGCCTGGCAGGCGTCCTTGAGGCTCGCCAGATCGGCCGAAGCGGGCGCGGCGGACACCAGCGCGAGCACCGCGGCCCCCGCCGCGAGCAATCCCCTGCTCATGCGCCCAGCCTAGAGCGGCGGGCGCCGGCCGGTCGCAGTCCGGCTACGCCTCGACGCCCTGGCTCTCGAGGCTGCCCATGCCCGCGATCACGTGGTACTCGGGCAGCACCGGCACCTGGAACAGGCCCGCCGCCTCGGTGCGGGCGGCGGCGATCTCCTCGGAGTACCAGTAGCGCTCGAAGTCGAGCTTGGTGTCGAAGTAGGCCAGTTGCATGAAGTCGAGCATCCCCTCCTTCGAGCGGAAGAACGCCCAGCCGTGCGCGCCGTAGCGCAGCGTGGCCTCGGCGCAGGGCAGCCAGATCTCCTCGAAGCGGTCCCCCCGGAACGGGTTGGCCACCCAGGGGATGACCACGACGCCGTTGGGCACCGCCACTAGCCGCCCACCTCCGCGCGGATCGCGCCCGGGCCGTCCGCGTCCTTGCCGGCGCCCTCTTCCTCGGCTCCCACGAGGATCGAGATCTTGCCCGCGTGCTTGTTCTCGCGCATGAGCTGGTGCGCCTCGGCCACGCCGTCGAAGCCCATGGTGCGCCACAGCACCGGGCGGATGAGGCCCTGCTCGATGAGCTGGTTGGCCTTCATGGCCTGGTACGCGTTGGCGAAGTGCGACCCGAGGATCTGCTTCTGGCGCATCCACAGGTAGCGCACGTCGAAGTCGAGGTTGTAGCCCGACGTGGCACCGCAGATGACCACCTTGCCGAACGGCTTGACCACGAACACCGAGGTGGGGAACGTGGCCTGGCCGACGTGCTCGAAGACGATGTCGGGAGCGTCGCCGAGGATCTCCTTCACGCGCTTGGAGAACGCGCGCGAGACCTTGAAGCGCTCCTTCTCCTCGTCGGGCGACTCGCCGCCCTTGCGCATCATCCCCGCGTACTCGCTGCGGTCGATGTAGTCCACGCCGCCCAGCGACTTGAACAGCTCGCCCTTCTCGGCGGAGGACACCACGCCCACGGCCTGCGCGCCGGCCGCCTTGCAGAGCTGTGTGGCGAACACGCCCAGCCCGCCCGCGGCGCCCCAGATGAGCACCTTGTGGCCGGCCTGGATCTGGCACTGGTCGATGAGCATGCGGTAGGCGGTGAAGTACGTGAGCCCGTAGGAGGCGGCCTCCTCCCAGGCGAGGTTCTTCGGCTTGGGCAGCAGCTGCTGCGCCTGGACCTTGGTGAACTGCGCGAACGAGCCCCAGGTGGTCTCGTAGCCCCAGATCTTCTGGCTGGGCGCTGCCAGCGGGTCGAGGCCGTGGACCTCGATGTCCTCGTAGGAGGCCTGGTTGCAGTGGATGACCACCTCGTCGCCCGGCTTCCACTGGGTCACGCCCTCGCCGACCTTCCACACGAGGCCCGAGGCGTCGGAGCCGCCGATGTGGTGGCCGTACTCGGGATGGTCGCCGTAGCCGAAGACAGACACGGGCTTTCCGAGCGCGGCCCACACGTTGTTGAAGTTCACGCCCGCCGCCATCACGCGCACGATGACCTCGAAGGCGCCCGGCTCGGGCACCTCGATCTCCTCGACCTGGAAGGCGTCCGTCGGCTCGCCCTCGCGCTCCTGCCTGATGACCCACGCGGCCATCGTGTCGGGGAGCGTGCCCGGCTCCACATCGAGCTGCGCTACCTGGCTGACGTCCACTGCCACTTGCCATCGACCTCGCTTAGGTTCAGTTCGTCGGGGACGGGATCGTATCCAGGCGATAGAGCTCGCCGTACTTCGCCGCCAGGTAGCGGCTGAGCGGGGCCGGGTCCAGCGGCCCGCCGGTCACGCGCTCGATCGTCTCCGCCGGCGTGTACTTCGCGCCGTGGCGGTAGAGGTGCTCGCGCAGCCACTCGCCGAGCGCCGCGCAGTCGCCCTGCGCCAGCTCGGCGTCGAGGCCGGGCAGGTCCTCGCGGGCGCGCTCCCACACCTGCAGCGCGACCACGTTGCCGAGCGCGTAGGTGGGGAAGTAGCCGAACAGCCCGGCCGCCCAGTGCACGTCCTGGAGCACGCCACGGGCGTCGTCGGGCACCTCCACCCCCAGCAGGCGGCGCATCCCCGCGTTCCACGCCTCCGGCAGGTCGGCCACGGCGAGGTCGCCGGAGATCAGCTCGCGTTCGAGCTCGAAGCGCAGGACCACGTGCAGGGAGTAGGTGACCTCGTCGGCCTCCACCCGGATGAGCGACGGGCTCACCGAGTTGAGCGAGCGGTAGAGGCCGTCCGCGTCCACGTCCGCCAGCGCCTCGGGGAACGCCTCCGCGAGCAGGCCGTGGAGGTAGCCAACGAACGGCCGGCCGCGGCCCACGACGTTCTCCCACAGCCGGCTCTGCGACTCGTCGAGCGCCATCGATGGCGAGCTGCCCAGCGGCGTGCGCCGCAGCGCGGGGTCGATGCCCTGCGCGTAGAGCCCGTGGCCCGTCTCGTGCAGCGCGGCGAGCACGGACTGGAGGTGGTCCTCGTCATAGCGGGTGGTGATGCGCACGTCGCCGGCGCCGACCGGAGCCGAGAAGGGGTGGGCGGAGTCGTCGAGTCGCCAGGCCTGCTCGTTCCAGCCCAGCCGCCCCACGACCTCTCGCACGAGCGCCTGCTGGCGCTCGAGGGCGAAGGGGCCCGTGAGGCCCGGCGGGGTCGCGTCCCGCCCGGCGATGGCCGCGGCGAGCGGGACGAGGGCCTCGCGCAGATCGGCGAAGACCGCGGCCACCTCGGCGCCGGTCATGCCCTCCTCGTAGTCGTCGAGGAGCGCGTCGTAGGGCTCGGCGGCGTCGCCGAAGCAGGCCGCGTACTCCTGCGCCAGCGCGACGTTGCGCTCGAGCGCCGGGCGCAGCGCCGCGAAGTCGGACGCGTCGCGGGCCGCCTGCCAGGCCCGCTGCCCGAGCGACTCCGCGCGAGCCAGCTCGCCGGCGAGCTCGGCGGGCACGCGGCGGGCCTTCTCGTGGCGGCGGCGCGCCACGCGAACGAGGCTGGCGTCGTCGGAGTCGGGCGGGAGCGAGCCCTCGTGCTCGCGCAGCGACTCGAGCAGCTCGCCCAGCGCGGGGTCGGTGAAGCGCTCGTGCGCGAGCCGGCGCACCGTGGCCGTGGCCTCTGCGCGCGCCGCGGCTCCGCCGGCGGGCATCGTCGTCTCCTGGTCCCAGTCGAGCAGGGTGGCGGCCGAGCCTAGGTCCGATACCTCGCCAAGCCGCTCGCGGAGCTGTGTCAGGGCGTCCTGCACGCGCGCTTACGTTACGCGCCCGGCAGCCTCGGCTACACGCTGACGGCCTCGGCCTCCGCCGCGGCCTCGGGCCGCAGCGCCGGATCGGGCATCCGCGCGGGCAGCCGGGAGCCGATCAGCACCATGGCCGCCACCGCTCCGGCGGCGGCCACGGCGGTGGAGAGCGCGAGCGAGGTGGTGAGGGCATCGATGAACGCCTCGCGCACCGCCCGCACGACCTCCGGCGGCGCCCCCGCCGCGGCGTTCACGCCCGAGCCGATGTTCGCGGCGAGCGCCTCGCGCTCGGCCTCCGAGACGCCGGTGCCCGCGAGCGCCTCGTCGAGGCGGTGGTGGCTCACCGACTGGAACAGCGCGCCGATGGCCGCAACGCCGAAGGTGCCGCCCACCATCCGGCTCATCGACAGCACGCCCGAGGCCACCCCCGCCTTGCTGGCGTCCACCGCGTTCATGGCGGCCGTGGACATGGGGGACATCGTGAGCCCCATGCCGAGTCCCATGAGGATGAAGGAGGGCAGCAGCAGGCCATAGCCCGTGTCGACCGTGATGTGCGTCTGGATGAAGAGCGCCGTGGCGGTGAGCAGGAGGCCGGCCACGATCAGCGGGCGCGGCCCGATGCGGTCCGACAGCCGACCGGCGATGGGCGCGGCCACCATGATCACTAACGTGGACGGGAGGAAGCGGATGCCGGCCTCCAGCGCGTCGTAGCCGAGGATCGTCTGCATGTAGATCGCGGTGAAGAAGAACATCGCGAGCATCGCGAACGAGACGACGAACGCCACGACGTTGGCGCCCAGGAACGTGCGCGAGCGGAAGAACTCGAACTGCACCATCGGCACGCGCACCCGCGCCTCCGTGACGGCGAACGCGCCGAGGCCCAGCACGGCGACGGCCAGCAGCGCGACGATCTCGGGCGACCCCCAGCCCCAGGCGTTCCCCTCCACCAGCGCGAGCACGAGCGCGGTGAGGCCGGCCGACAGCGTGACGATGCCGGTGAAGTCCACCTTTCGCTCGATCGTCTCGTCGCGCGACTCGCGCGTGGCGAAGAGCGTGACCGCCACGGCACCGATGGCCACGGGGATGTTGAGGAAGAAGATCGCCCGCCAGGAGACGTACTCCGTGAGCGCGCCCCCCACCACCGGGCCGATGGCGAGCGCGAGCGCGGAGACGCCCGCCCACGTGCCGATGGCCTTGCCCCGCTCCTCGGGCGGAAAGGCGTTCGTGATGATCGAGAGGGTGCCGGGCATCATGAACGCGGCGCCGACGCCCTGGAGCGCGCGGCCGGCCACGAGCCAGCCCTGCGTGGGGGCGAGGCCGATGGCCGCGCTCGACGCCGCGAAGGCCACCACGCCGACGAGGAACATGCGGCGGCGCCCGAAGATGTCGCCCAGCCGGCCGCCCGTGACGAGCAGCACGGCGAACGTGAGCGTGTAGGCGTTGACCGTCCACTCGAGGCCCGCGAGCGACGCGCCCAGGTCCTCCTGGATCGAGGGCAGCGCGACGTTCACGACCGTGTTGTCGAGCATCACCATGAACAGGGCGAAGCACATGGCCGCGAGCGTCCACCAGCGCCTGTTGCCCTCGTTGAGGCGCAGGCGGTCGGTCATCCGATCTCCTCACGCCGGCTGAGCAGCTCGAGTGCCTTGTCGAGGGCCCCGCGCTCGCGCGGGTCGAGCCCGGCGACGAACTCGTCGAGGCCCGCGAAGCGAAGCTGGACGAGGTCCTGCGCGAGCCTGCGCCCCTTGGCGCTGAGCGCCACGCGCTTCATGCGGCGATCGTCGGGGTCCTCGGTGCGCTTGACCAGGCCGCGCTGAACCAGGCCGTCAACCGCGCGGCTCACGGCCGGGAGGGAGAGCGCCAGGTGGTCGCCCGCCTCCTTGAGGGGGACCTCGCCGGCGTCCGACAGGACGTTGAGGAGCTTGACCTGGCTCAGCGAGAGCTCCAGGTCGTCGAGCGCCTGGAGGAAGTCGCGTCCGCACGTGGTCATGACGTAGCGGACGAAGGCGGCGAGCCGCTGGGTGGTGTCAGCTTGCGCGGGCGCAGTGGTTGCTTGCATGCATGCAAGTGTTACACCGGCGTCAACCCCCGGGAAGGGCTCGGCTCACGAGCTCGCACACGGGTGTGCGCAGCGCCCTCAGGCCGTCCACGTCGCCCGCCGCGAGCTTGGCGGTGACCATCGAGCTGACCGCGGCCACCAGGGCCTCCACGGCAAAGCGCTCGGTGGCGTCCCGCGGGCCCAGCAGCCGCGACAGCCGCTCGACGAAGCGAGCCTGTGCCTCCGCGCGCCGCGCGAGCGCCGCCGGGCCCGCCGCGTAGACCTCCAGCAGGAACAGCCGGGCGAACGCGGGCTCGGCGGCGAGCGCGTCGAGATAGGCGCCGATGGCGCGATCGAAGCGTTCGAGCCGGTCGCCGCCCTCCGCCGGTGTGGCGGGCATGCCGGCCAGCACGAGCTCGACGGCGGTCTCGTACGCCGTCATGAAGCAGTCGGCCTTGGAGGAGAACTGCTCGTAGAAGGTCTCGCGCGACACGCCCGCGGAACGCAGCACGTCGGCCACGCTCGTCTGCGCGTAGCCCTTCTCGGCCATCGTCTCGGCCAGCGCCCGGAGCAGCCGGCTGCGCTGGGAGCCCACGACTTCGTCGCGGGTGAGACCGTGGCGCCCGCGGGGGAGGCGCTGCCCCGCCGGCGGGCTGCTCATACGCGTTCCCGCTGCTCCGTGGTGAACGGCGCCTCCTCGGTGCGCGCGATCTCGAGCGCCCTGACCAGGTTCCTGCGCACGACACGCTCGATGAGAGGCTGGACGAGCATGCGCAGCGGCAGGACGGCGGCCCCCCAGCCGGGCGAGGTGATCCGCCGCGAGCGGCGCCGGATGCCGCGCTCGATCGCGTCGATGGCGGGCTCGACGGGCGCCACGGGCAGGTGGCCGTGGCCGCCCACCGGCATCAGCGCGGCAGCCTTGGTGGCGAAGCCCCGCGAGGTCATGTCGGTGTCGAGCTCGGCGTAGTAGGCCACGCCCACGCGCGCCCCCGAGGGGCGCAGCTCGATGCGCAGCGTGTTGCCGAGCGCCTCGACCGCGGCCTTGGACGCGCTGTAGGCCCCCATCAGCGGGCCGTGGAGCGCGGCCGCCAGCGACGCCGTGAGCAGCACGTAGCCGCCGGGGTGCGACACGTGCGGGCCGGCCGCCCGCGCGAGGTAGTAGGTGCCGAGCAGGTTGACCGCGATGGTCTGCTCGAAGATCCGGGGGTCACCGCCCACGAGCGGGAGCTGGGCGCCGATGCCGGCGTTGGCCATGGCCACGTCCAGGCCGCCCAGCGCCTCGACGGCGGAGGCCACGGCCGTGTCCACCTGCTCGCGGTCGGCCACGTCGCACTCGAACCAGGGCGCGTCGCCGCAGCTTGCCGCCACATCGGCCATCAGCTCCGGCTCGATGCCCATGAGCGCCACGCGCGCCCCGCCCTCGTGAAGGCGCTTGGCGGTGAGGGCCCCGATGCCGCGGGCGGCTCCGGTGATCAGGACGCGGCGGCCCTCGAGGGGGGTCTCGGTGCGGCTCATCTGCTGCTCCTTCCCGCGCCGCTGCGGCGCCGTGCGATCGTGTGGAGCAGCCGCATGGCCCGCGGCTGCGAGCCCAGCGGCGCCGCGTCGGGCTGCACCGCGAGGGCGTTGAGGGTCATGGCGAGCATCTCGTAGTGGCCCACGAGCATGCAGACCTCGATCAGCTCGGCGTCGGAGAGCCCGAGCCCGCGCAGCGAGGCCCACACGGGGTTGGAGATCGTGCGCTCGGCGTGCAGCTCGTCGGCTGCGCGCAGCAGCACCTCCCGGCGCGGTGACCAGCCGGGCGCGCCGGGCCCGCCGCGCACGCGCTCGATCTCCTCCCGGGTCAGCCCGGCGTCGGCGCCGAGGCGCTCGTGGTGATGCCACTCGTACTCGCAGCCGCAGTTGTGTGCCACGCGCAGGATCAGCAGCTCGCTGTCCTCCCTCGGGAGGAGCCCGCCGGGCATGAGCCTCCCGGCGAAGCGCAGCCACGGCCGGAAGAGGCCGCGGTGGCGGCCGAGCGTGGTGAAGATGTTGGGCGGCCCGCCGCCGGTGGCGGCCCCCAGCACGCGTGCGATGCCGGCGTTCAGCCGCCCGGTGTCGGCGTGCGAGCCCGGTGCGATGCGAGGGCTGCTCACGTGCGGTAGCGTACCCATTTGCGAACGTAGCTGTTCGTAAACATGGGCAGCAGGGCACGAAACACGCTCGTTCTCCTCGTCGCGGTCGCCGCGGTGGCCCTGCCCGCGCCGGCGGCACGCGCGGCCCAGGTCACCCAGGACCTGCGCTTCACCGCGTCCGACGGCGTCTCCCTGCACGCCGCCGTCGGCGGCGAGGGCTCACTGGCCCCGCGGCCGCTGATCGTGGAGTTCAGCCCCTACGCGCCGGCGTGCTGCGTCTCCTACGCGGGCCCGGACTACAACTACGTCCAGGTGCACATCCGCGGCACGGGACGCAGCGACGGCGGCTTCGACACCCTCGGCGAGCGCACGCAATCGGACGTCGCCGAGTTCCTCGAGTGGGCCTGCGCGCAACCCTGGAGCGATGGGCGAATCGGGCTCTATGGGGCCTCGGCCAGCGCCATCGCGGTCTACCACAGCCTCCACCGCGAGTTGCCCTGCGTGGAGACCGCGGTGCTCTGGGCCGGCACGCACGAGCTCTACCGCGACCTGCTGTATGCGGGTGGAGTCCCCAACGTCGGGCCCGCCGCGGGCGTGGCCGCGCTCATCCTGGGGATGTACGCCGGCGGGCTGCCCGACCGTCTGCAGCGCGACCCGGCGTCGGTCCCCGAGAACCTGAACGGAGCGGTTGGCACGGTCACGGGCTACCTCGGCCACCCGACGATCGACTCCTACTGGCGCGAGCGCCAGGTGCGCGGCGACGCCAACGATCTGCCGATCCTCATGGTCACCGGCTTCTTCGACGTGGAGTCGCGCGGGCCGTTCGAGGCGTTCCGCGAGCTGCGCGGCGACGGCGCGCACCTGATGGTGATCGGGGCGCACGACGGCGTCCCGGCGGGTACGGGCGGCGAGGCGGGCGAGCGCCGGCGCTGGTACGACCGCCACCTGCGCGGCATCGCCAACGGCATCGAGGACGAGCCGCGCGTGAAGCTCTGGCTGGCCGACGGCGATCGCGAGGACCTGCTGGCGGGCAGCTTCGTGCGCGCCGACGGCGACGACTGGCCGATCCCCGGCACGGGCTGGGAGGCCCTGGCGCTCGGCCCCGGAGGCTCGCTGGGGCTCGACCCGCCGGAGGCCTCCACGACGCAGGCCTACCCGGCGCTCCCGTCGCTGCCCTTCAGCACCGACCCGCACACCACGGCGACCCTCTTCGGCTTCGGCACGCCCGAGTTCTCGGGCAACGCGCTGGCCAACGCGTTCCCCGCCCTGACCGAGATGGGGATCGTGGAGTCGCTCGGCCTCTCGTTCAGCACCGAGCCGCTGCGCGAGGACGTGCTCTCAGCGGGGCCGGCGAGCCTCGAGCTGCGGCTGGCGAGCACCGCCCCGGAGACCGACATCTACGCCGTGCTCTCCGACGTCTGGCCTGACGGCAGCGCGCACCCGGTGGCCACGGGGCGCCTGCGCAGCTCGTTCCCGGAGATCGACCCCGCCCGCTCGCTCACCGACCCGGAGACCGGCGCGATCGTCCAGCCCTACGGACGCTTCGAGCGCAAGACGCCCGCTGCGCCGGGGCAGGAGCGCCTCTACCACGTCGAGTTCTGGCCGGTCGGCAACCGGTTCAAGCGCGGCCATCGGCTGCGGCTGCACGTGATCGGCGCGTCCGCGTACCACCTGCCGGGCGTCCCGGCGATCAACACCGTGCGCGTGGGCGGCCCCGGGGGATCACGGCTGCTGCTGCCCGTGCTGCCGGGCAGCGACCTGGGCGCCGCCCTGCCCTAGACGGCACGCGGAAGCAGCCTGGTGAGCTCGGCGAGCATCTGCGCGGGGTGTTCGAAGACGTCGTCCCAGGTGTAGCGGCGGTGCTGGTCGCCTCTGGCGTGGGCTTCGCGTTCTCGCTTGCGGTCCTGTTCCCAGGCGTGGCGGGTGTTGTGGTAGCGGTAGGAGTCGAGCTCGACGGTGAGCTTCTGCTCTGGCCAGCGGCAGTCGACGCGTTTGCTGCCGGCGGGTTTGTTGGTGTGGGCGGGGAGGGGGAGGCCGGCTTCGCGAAGGCGTGCCAGGAACTTGCGTTCCAGGGCACTCAGCGAGACGTGGATGTCCCCGCCCATGATGCGTTTGAGCTTGCCGGCGCCGGGCGCGTTGGGCCTGCGGTCCAGCACGCTCTGGACGTGCCGCGGGGTGGTCTTGTAGCGGACGCCCGCCTCGTGGCAGGCGAGGGCCAGGTCGTCCTCGTCGAGGTCGGCGGCGATGTCTGCCAGCGTGCGCGCCACCGTGGTGATCGGGATCCCAGTGACCGTCATGCGCTCGATGCGGCCCGACCGGCGCGTCCGGACGCCCTTGACCCGCCGCTGTGAGGGCGCCGTGACCTCGGGCAGTGGTGGAGGGCGCTTGATCAGCCCGAGCAGATACGCCGCCGCCAGCCCGCTCAACACCGCGCCCGGACCGCACGCCTTCACCGCCGCCATGTAGCGCGCCCGCACGCCGGGCGCTCGGTGCCCCACCCTGTAGACGCCGGGGAACTCGCGGATCAGCGCGCCCCTGCGCACCCGGCGCCGTATCTGGTCGCGGCTCATGCCGGCTTCGAGCAGCTCTGCCCGGGTGACCACACCCTCCGCGCGGCCCGCCAATCGCGCGATTCTCTGCTCCACCGTGGTCGATCGGGTGCGCATACGACCCCCAAAGCACCACAGTGACCGAATTCGCCCCCCGGAGGCCGGCGGGCCCGGATGCATCCGCCGCGGGCCCGGATGCATCCGCCGCGGGCCCGGATGCATCCGCCGCGGGCGCTACTCGATCTCGAAGCTGCGCCGGTCCACCACGCGGAAGCGCTCGCGGCGGGGGTCCCAGCGCAGCTCGGTCTCGCGCTCGGCCGACGGGCAGCAGAGGTCGTCGCCCGGCTCATGGGCGGGGACGCGGTAGATCACGTTGCCGCTGCGCACCCGGGCGGTGGCGCGGTAGAGGCGCTGGTTGCGGTACACCAGCTCGAGGTCCTCGCCGTCGCCCGCGCTGAACACGAACAGCGCGATGCGCCCCGCCGAGCCGCCGGAGTGCACGAGCACCACGGCGTCCGAGCGGCCCTCGCCCGTCACGTCGGCGAACGTGATGCGCCGGTCCACGAAGCCGCCCTTGCGCAGCCGGGTCCTGACGTCGCGCGCGATGCCGCGCGAGTCCAGCAGCCGCTCGCGGAAGAGCTCCTGCGCCTGGGTGGGCTCGCCCGACGCGGCGCCGGCCACCAGGCCGGCGCCGAGAGCGGCGGCGGCGAGAGCGGCGACAGCTGCGCGCTTCATCGCGCTACGGAAGCAGCAGCTCGTCGGACGCGCTGTCGCGCGGCTCGCCGATGACGAGCGTGGCGGGCCGGATCTCTTCGCTCACGGCCTGGCTCGAGCCGGCCTGGACCGTGTACTGCCCGGGCGGGAGCGCCTTCTGGATCGACGCCGTGTCCTCGGGGTTGATCGGGCCCACGCGCTCGCGCAGCCCCTCACCCTCCAGCGTGACCGTGTGGGCGTCCGGCGTCTGGTTGGACACCGTGATGACCACCGGCCCGGCGCCGACGCGGTTCGGTGACACCGTGACGCGCTCCGGCGTGATGACGCCGGTGAGCTGCAGCGGAACCGGCGGCCTGGGCTCGTTCTCGAAGTCGTCGTCGCCGCAGCCTGCGCCGACGAGGACCACGCCGCTCAGGATGAGAGCCGCCGCGCGGGTCCTACGCGTCTTGGAAAGTCCACTCATCCCTCGGGCGCGAACCCTAACCGAACCAGACGGACGTGCGCGAGGCGACGAGCCGGTTGACCTCGCGCTGGATGCGGCCGCGAACGTCTTCGGCGATGGCCTGCACGAGTCCGACGTCGTCGGCGTCCTCGGGTCCATAGGCGTCCAGCATGATCGGCTCCAGGAAGCGGATCTTGAACTTGGCGGGCAGGTACATGAGCCCGGCGGCGAGCCCGAAATGCGGGAACGCGTGGTTCACGGGGAAGTAGATGAGGCCGGTGAGTCGCTGCAGCGCGCGCACGTGGGCGAAGATCGGCATGGCCTCCTCGGCGCCGATCACGGCCACCGGGACGATGGGCACCTGGGCCCTGAGTGCCGTCTTCACGAAGCCGCCGCGGCCGAAGCGGCGCAGCTTGTAGCGCTGCCAGTAGAGCTTGCGCGAACCCTTCTGGCCCTCGGGGAATACGAGCGCCAGCCGGCCCTCGTCGCCGAGCAGCCGCTGCGCGTTGGCGGGATGCGCGGCCACGAGCCCGATCTTGTTCGTGAGCATCCCGACCCCGGGGTAGCCCTTGAACCAGTGCTCGCCGAGCATGTACAGCGGGCGGGGGCGCGGATGCTCGTGGCGGATGGTCTGCATGATCATCGGCCCGTCGGGGGGAAGCGCGCCCGAATGGTTGGACACGAGCAGCGCGCCGCTGTCGGAGGGCACGTTCTCAACTCCGCGCTGCTCCACCCGGAACCAGTAGCGGTAGTAGAAGTCGAGCAGGGGCTGCATGAGGTCGAAGACGCGCTCGGAACGCCCCCAGTCGTCGAGCGCGCGGCCGCGCTCCTCGGAGGGGATGAGCCGGCGCAGCTCGCGCTCGTCGGGCTGAGGGAGCTCGCGCTCGGGCTCGGCGCGCTCCAGCGGCGGCAGCCCGAGCAAGTCCTCGCGCGGGTCGAACTCCGGCTCGGGCGCGAGCGGACCGCCGAGCAGCGGGCTGTCGCTGCTCAGGGTGCCCCGTGCTGAAGGCGTTCGGCGCCGGCTCACACGCCCAGCCTAGACCCGCCGGCGGCCGCGCGAGTGCCGGCTTCGGATCACAGCTCCCAGTCCATCGGGGTCTCCGGCTCGTAGGCGCACCACGTCCCCGTCCGCACCGCGTTGCGCAGATGGCGAGCGAGCGCTGGGTGCTCCGCCTCGATCTTGCGCACGGCGTTGCGGATGCGCCAGGCGACGGCGGTGCGGGCGCGCTCGGCTGGGTCGCCTGTCCGGCGCACACGGCCGCCGAGGCCGTACGCGGACTCGAGCGCTGCGGCGATCGCGCCCAGCTCGTTCTGGGCGCGCTCGGCCCTCACCGGATCGTGCGCGCGCCGCGCGTCCTCGATCTCGGAGCGCAGCTCCTCGATGCGCGCCCTGTACTCGTCACGCGCGCGGGCGTCCATGACCTCGCCGAGGTCGCCGCCGGTGGGCGCCGGGCCCGCCTCGCCCGCAAGCTCCAGGCAGTGGACCTCCCGCCCCGGCGCCGCCAGCAGCGCCGCGATGTCGGTGAGGCCCTTGAGGTGGGGGAGGCGCACCGTGGCGTCCCTGTAGGCGAGCGTCCAGAGGTCGCCGTCGCGGCGGAAGACCGCGCCCGCGCCGGGGGCGGGAGCGGCATCCGGCGGCGCCTGGTCGGCCCCCGCGGCCAGCCGCTCGACGGCCAGGGCGGCGAGCGAGTCGAGCGTCCCGGCCCGCTCGCCGTCGGTGACCGCGCCCGAGCGGGCTCCGTCCACCAGCCCGCGCTCCAGCGGCGGCACCGCACGCGCCCCGGGCGCGCCGTCGGCGGCCGCCAGCAGCCGCGCGGCGACGTCGCGCTGGCCCTGTGCCGCGAGCGCGACTGCCGCCGAGCGCAGCGCGTCCCACATCTGCGCGCGGTCCCCGGCGCGCCGGAAGTGGTCGAGCGCGGCGCCGATCAGCTCGACCGCCCGGTCGTGCTCTCCCTCCAGCGCAGCCACGACGCCGAGTTGCCGCAGGCTCACCCCGATCGTGAGCGGGAAGTCCACCGAGCGGGCGGTGGCGAGGCTTTTCTCGAAGCGGGCGCGGGCGCCCGCGGTGTCGCCGGAGTGGAGGAGGATCGTGCCGAGGATGTAGCCGGTCCAGCCGCACATGTGCGGGCTTCCGGCCTCCTCCGCGCGCGCCAGGATCGCGGCCGCCAGTTCCGTGCCCGCCTCGGATTCGCCGATTGCGGCGAGCGCCTGGGCGCGGAGCACCGACATCTCGAGCGCCACGTAGGTCGCACCCTGGGCCTGGGCCAGCTCCGAGCACTCGGTGAGCAGGCGCGCCGCCGCCTCCACGTCGGGATCGAAGTGGTAGGCCTCGAGTGCCAGCGCCCGGCGCGCGATGAGCGCGGGCGCGCCGTCCTCCTCGAGCTCGATCGCGGCGAGGGCGCGCTCGCGGGCGAGGTCGGGCCTGCCCAGCACGAAATGGCCGGTGGCGGCCACGCCGAGCGCCGACGCGCCGAGGGGGTGCGCCGCGCAGTCCCAGCGCGCCAGCGCCTGCTCCGCGAGCTCGGTGACCTCGGCCGCGGCCACGGAGTGCACCACCACCCACAGCGGCCGCAGCAGCCGGAGCGCGCGGTCAGGCGCCCCGTCATTTGCCAGGCACCAGCGAAGCGCCGCCATCGGCTCGCCGAACTCCGACAGGCTGGAGAAGCCGATGCCGTCCCACGACCACGACAGCGACGTCGTCACGGTCATCCGGTCCGCCCAATCCGCGCAGCGGTCTGCGTGATGCTCGCGCAGCGGCTCGAGCTCCCCGCGCTCTGAGAGTCGCTCACGGGCGTACCCGCGCAGGGTCTCGAGCATCCCGTACAGCGTCCGGCCCGGCGCATCGCGGGTCGTGACCAGCGAGCGGTCCACGAGCGCGTCGAGCAGGTCGAGCACCTCGCCGTCGCCGATCGGCGCGGCGCCGCAGATCTCCTCCACGGCGACAGCGCCGGCGCCCGACGAGAACACGCCCATGCGGTCGAACAGGAGCCGCTCGCCCTCGGACAGAAGCCCGTACGACCAGTCCACGGCGGCCCGCAGGCTCGCGTGACGGCGGTCGGCGGTGCCCTTGCGGCGGGTGAGCAGCGAGAAGCGCTCCTCCAGGCGGTCGGCGATCTCACCCGGGCTCATCGAGCGCGAGCGCGCCGCGGCCAGCTCGAGGGCGAGCGGAAGGCCGTCCACGCCCCGGCACAGGCGCGCGACGTCAGCGGCGTTGTGGTCGTCCAGCCGGAAACCGTCACGGACGGCCGCGGCACGCGCCGCGAACAGGCGGGCGGCGTGGGAGCCGGTGACGCCCCGCAGCGTGTCGTCGCCGGGGAGCCCGAGCGGCTCCAGCAGCAGCACGTGCTCGCCGGGGGCCCCGAGCGTCTCCCTGCTGGTGGCCAGCACCCGGGCGGCCGCGGACGCCGCCAGCGCGGCGATCTCCGCCGCGGCCTCCGTCACGTGCTCACAGTTGTCGAGCACGAGCAGCAGCTCGCGGTCGGCCAGCAGCTCGGCGAGCCTCTCGGCTGCGTCCTCCCGAGTGACGTCGCGGGCGCCCAGCGCCGCCGCGGCCGCGAGAGCCACGTCACCTCCGGGCTCCAGGACGGTCAGGTCCACCCACTTCACGCCATCGGCCAGCTCGGGCGCCAGGCTCTCCGCCGCGTCGCGGGCGAGCGTGGTCTTCCCGACGCCACCCGGCCCAGTGAGGGTGACCACCGGGGCAGCGCGCACGAGCTCCGCCAGCCGGGCCGACTCGCGCTCGCGCCCGATAAGTCTGTTCCCCCCTTCACCCACCTGGGTCAAGCCTACGCCCGCGGTGAGCCGCGGAGCCGCGGGGTCAGGTCTTGCAATGCAACAGGTGCCTTCGGCACGAGTTCTGTTGCATTGCAAGACCTGACCCCGTTTCGGGTGCCTCACGATGTGAGGCGCCCCCTCACGCCTTGGGGGCATGATCGAAATCACCACTCCAACCTGGCTCTGGCACACCGAGCGCGGGACCGGGCCGGATGTCCTGCTCATCGGCGGCCTGGGGGACTCCCACGCCGCCTGGCAGGCCCAGCTCGACGCGCTCTCGGACCGTTACCGGCTGATCGCGCCCGATAACCGCGGCGCGGGCCGCACGCCGCTCCCTCCCGACGGGGTGACCTTTCCCGCGGCGGCCGACGACGCCGCGGCGCTGCTGCGCGACCTCGGTGTCGAGAGCGCCCACGTGGCCGGCTTCTCCGGCGGCGGGGCCATCGCGCAGGAGGTTGCGCTCCGGCATCCCGGCCTGGTCTCCAGCCTGGTGCTCGTGAGCACCTGGTGCCGTCCGGACGAGTACTGCCGGCGGATGGTCCGCAGCTGGATCACCGCGGCCGCGACGGCCCAGGACGAGCGCGAGCTGCTGTCGGCGTTCTACCTCTGGATCTACACGCGCCGCGCCCACGAGGACGGCAGTGTGGACCGCTTCGTCGACGAGGTGCTCGCCGACCAGCATCCCCAGACTCCCGAGGCCTTCGTGGCGTGGGCCGAGGCGTCCCTCGAGCACGACACCGCCGACCGGCTGGGGGCGATCGACGTTCCCGCGCTGGTGATCGCCGGTGACGAGGACATCGCGATCCCGCCGCGCTTCTCCCAGGAGATCGCGGCGCGGGTGCCCGACGCCCGGCTGGTGGTCCTGCCCGGCGAGGCGCATCAGCCCTTCCAGGAGTCGCCCGAGCGCTTCAACGACCTCGTGGACGGCTTCTGGCGCGAGGTCGAGGGGAGGCGGTCGTGATGCGCCGCGCAGCTCTCGCAGTCGCCCTCGCGGCTGCCGCCGCCGTCCCCGCAAGCGCACACGCCATGGACTATCGCCTGGTGGCCGACGCGCGCGGCGCCGAGGCGGGCGTGGGCCAGATGGCCGTGCTCGCGGTGGCTCCCGACGGCGAGGTCGTGGCCACGTTCCGCGTGGCCAAGGCCACGCTGCGCGGCGAGGCCGGCCGGCGCCTGGCGCTGGTCCTGCGCCGGCGGTCGCTCGTGGAGCTCCGCCAGCCGTTTCACCCTCCGGCGGAGCCCGAGCCCGACGTGCACCTGATCGACCTGCCCCTGTTCGACCTGCTTCCGAAGGAGTGACGACCACATGACTACCGAGACCATTCCCACGGCCACCGCGGACGCCCTGATGGAGCGGGTGTTCGGCGCGTCGATCGCCGCGATGGACCTCGCGACGATCCACATCGGCCGCGAGCTGGGCCTCTACCAGACGCTGCGCGACGCCGGCGCCCTCAGCTCGGCCACGCTGGCAGCCATGACCGGCACCGACGAGCGCTACGTGCGCGAGTGGCTGGAGCACCAGGCGGTGTCGGAGATCCTCGAGGCGGAGGAGGGCGCGGTCGATCCCGAGCGGCGCCGCTTCTCGCTCCCCGCCGGGCATGCCGAGGCGCTGCTCGACCACACGAGCCCGAGCTCGGTGGGCCCGCTGGCACAGTTCGTGGTGGGCGAGATCGTCCCGATCGAGCAGCTCATCGCGGCCTTCCGCAGCGGCGAGGGCGTGCCGTATGACGCCTATCCGATCTGCCGCGAGGGCCAGGCCGAGGTCAACCGCCCGCTGTTCGTGCACGAGCTGGCGTCGTGGATCGAGGCGCTGGGCGAGCAGCACGAGGCGTTCTCCGCCCGCGGCGGCCGGGTGGCCGACGTGGCCTGCGGCTCCGGCTGGTCGTCGATCGAGCTGGCGCGGGCCTACCCGCGCGTGCACGTGGACGGCTACGACCTCGACGCTCCGTCGATCGCGATGGCGAATGACAACCTGGCCGGCAGCGGGCTCGCGGACCGCGTGCGCTTCCTCGCCGCGGACGCGGCCGACGCCGCGCCCGGCGTGCGCTACGACCTCGTGACGATCTTCGAGGCGGTGCACGACCTGGCGCGGCCGGTGGAGGTGCTGGAGTCGGCGCGGCGGATGCTCGCTCCCGGCGGCGTGGTGCTGGTGGCCGACGAGAAGGTGGCGCACGAGTTCGAGGCCCCCGGCGACGACGTGGAGCGGCTGATGTACGGCTACAGCGTGCTGTTCTGCCTGCCCACGAGCCGCGAGGAGCAGCCCTCTGCCGCCACCGGCACGGCCATGCGCCCGCACACGATGGAGGGCTACGCCGAGGCCGCCGGCTTCTCCCGCACCGACGTGCTCGACATCGACAACGACATCTGGCGCTTCTACCGCCTGGTGCCGTAGCGGGCGGACCTCGCCGGAGCTACCCGCCGCAGGCACGCACGTCCAGCGTGCCGCGGCGGGTGGTGAAGGTCGCGCGCAGGACCTGCGTGGCGGCGTCCCAGTCGAACGGCAGCGGCTGGCCTCCCAGCGTCACCGTGCAGGGCTCGAACGGCCCCTTCAGCGTCGCGAGCGATGCCTGCAGCTCGTAGCTGCGCTCGCGCTTGCCGCCCACCCGCAGGGTCCAGCGGCCGCCCCTGGCGTGCTCGCGGGACGCCAGGTGCTCGCCGTTGCCCATCCCCGCGCGCCGGGCGCCGCGCGGGAACGCCAGCAGGCGCATGTTGTCCGCGCGGTCGGAGGCCTGGACCAGTCCCGCGAGGTCGCCCACGCCCGACAGCGTGTCCACGTCGGGCGGGAGCATCGGGATCACGGCGCCGGCGCGCACGAGCAGCGGCATCTCGGCCAGCGGGGCCGGGAGGCTCACGCGGCCGCCGCCGGGCAGCAGCTCGGCGGCTCCCAGCTCGAGGCCGCCGCTGGTCTCGTCGTAGCCCGCGGAGCGCCAGAGGTCCACCCAGGGCCCGCTCGGCAGGTGGAAGGCGCGCGAGCGCGCCCCCGGCTCGACCACCGGGGCGGCCAGCAGGTCACGGCCGAACAGCAGCTCGGTCTGGGAGCGCACGGCCTGAGGATCGTCGGGGAAGGCCAGCGCGAGGTGGCGGCTCACGGGCAGCCCGCTGCGCTGGTACGCCTCGCCCGCTGCGGCGATGTAGGGCTGGAGCTGGGTGCGCAGCTTGGCCCAGCGGCGGAAGACGGGCAGCACCGCGGGGTCCCAGACCTCGGCGCGGTCGCCCTCGAGCCCCGGCAGGGCATAGCCGTCCTGCTGGGTGCGCATGATCCCGTTGACCGCGCCGAACTGGAGCCAGCGGATCTGCAGCTCGGCATCCGTTCGCGGGTTCACCACCGCGTGGAAGCCGCCGATGTCGGTGCCCCACCAGGCGATGCCCGACAGGCCCATCGACAGCGCCTGGTGCACCGCCGCGCAGAGGCCGTCGGAGCAGCTCCAGTCCTCGGTCGGGTCACCGCCCCAGACGGCGCGGGCGCACGGCTGCACCCCGTGCCAGCCGGAGCGGATGAACACCGCCGGGGCGCGCTCGCCCGTGTGCTCGGTGGAGGCGCAGTGGTAGAGCACGGGGTAGGGGTTGTGCATCTGCGTGCCGCGCTCGCCGTTGGCGAACACGGCGTTCGTGGGCGTGTACTCGCCGAAGTCCTCCATCCAGCCGTCGTAGCCGTGCTCGATGGCCTCGTCGAGCAGGCCGCCGTAGAACGCGCCGGCCTCCGGATGGCTGAAATCGATCTCGGAGATCAGCTTGTCCGCCGTGAACGGGTTGGAGAGCAGGTAGGGCTCGCCGCTCGGGTCCTTCACCAGCAGGCCGCGGCGCTCGGCCTCGTCGTGCACTCGCGTGTACTCGCGGCACACGTGCGGGTTGAAGTACGTGGTGATCCGGTAGCCCAGGCCGTGGTAGCGGGCCACGCGGTCGCGCTCGCGCTGCTCGTTGCCCACCTGCGACCCGCAGGGCAGGTAGTGCGTGTAGGTCTGCGCCACGCTGGCGGGCACGTCCTGCTCGCGGAAGCGCTCCTCCCAGCCGTCGCCGAACTGCACCCACGGCCCGAGCATCCAGGAGGCCGGCTCGGGTTGGCGGCCCACCTTCTCGGAGTAGCGGCGCAGCACGTCCGCGGGGTCGGGCCCGGCGTAGACCTCGAAGCGGAAGCGGCTGCTCTCGGCCTGCGCCTGCCAGGCGCGGTCGGTGTGGTTGCGCAGGTTGAAGGCCGAGCGCTCCGGCTGGTCGAGCAGCACGCCGAAGCCGCGGGTGGACACGAGCCAGGGGATGGGGAAGTTCGTGGCGGTGGGCCCGCTGGGGAAGGTGAACTCGGGCACGAGCGGGCGCAGCAGCGGCTCGGCGACGCCGGACGAGAAGGGCCCCTCCTCGGACCAGTTGAAGACGTGGTTGCCCGTCTGGTCGACGGCGTTGGAGCGTTCGCCGAAGCCCAGGTAGCGCTCGCTCCCCACTGCTTCGAACGCGCTGCCCGACACCGACGCGTGCTCTGCCAGCGGCCCGGTCACACGCGACTCGACCGCCGCGATCCCGTCGCCGGTGCGCTCGACGTCGATGGCCAGGCGGTGCCCGAGCGGGTCATCGGTGGCGGCCTCGAGGGTGAGACCGTCCTCCGTGCGCTCGGCGCTGAGGAGGCGGGTGGCATGGAACCACACCGTCTCCACCTCGAGCGCGCGGTAGACGCCGAAGACCGCGTTGTTGAAGATCGGCATGCGCAGGTCGAACGAGAAGCCGAGCGTGCCGTAGCGCGCGTGCAGGTCACCCGGCTCGCCGGGGGCCCCGGCGAGGGTGCGCAGCACGTCGCCGTCGGCAACGTCCACGAACTCCACCTGGAAGGGCTCCGGCTGCACGCGCACCGTGAGCGCGCCGGCGTCGAGCTCCAGCGGCTCTGCGGCGACCGCGGGTCCCGCGCAGATGCAGGCGACTGCCGCCAATGCGAGCGCGGCGGCCGTGGCGAGCCTCCCCTGATACATCAAGGCCGAGTATGTCACGGGGATCCCCTTTGGCCGTGCAGGGCCACCGGGGTCGGGTCATGTCCTGCACCGGGAGCTTCGCTCGAGTTCCGTTGCAGGACATGACCCGACCCCGGTTGCGTCGATCTGGACTACGCCCACCGTCGGGGGTGTCAGGTGCTGCGCTGCAACGGAACTCGTGCCGAAGGCACCCGGTGCAGCGCAGCACCTGACACCCCGGCGCGCGCCCCGGGCCAAGACCGTCAGCCAGAGACGAACGGCGGGTCCACGACGGTGGCGGTTGCGCCTTCATCGCCCGCCGCAAGCTCGTCACCCGGGCCCGCCTCGCGCCTCACCAGGGCGAGTGCGATCGGGCCATGCAGCGGGGAGACCGAGACGGAGCCCACGCGGCCCACGGGCTTCTCTCCCAACCGCAGCTCCGTGCCTCGCTCGACCTCCTCGGACAGCCGCAGGCCGCGCAGGTGGCGGTTGGGCTTGCCCCTCCAGTGCAGCCTGGCCACGGTCTCCTGGCCCACGTAGCAGCCCTTCTCGAAGTCCACCGCGCGCTCGTTCACGCCCGCCTCCTGCGGGATCGTGTCACCGTCCATGTCGTAGCCCAGCCGCGGGCGGCCGGACTCGATGCGCAGGCACTCGGCCACCGCCTCGTCCACCTCGGGAACGCCGAGAGTCTCGCGCACGCCGGCGGCGTCGTCCGCCTCGCAGATCACGTCCACCCCGAGGTGGGTGGCCACGTAGCGCCCGTGCTCGCCGCTCACGTGGGCGTGCTCGGTGGCCGGCGGGGCGGCGTCGAGTGCGTCGCGCGCCGCCGGCCCCACCAGCGAGAGGATGACCATCCGCTCTGTCACGTCCTCGTGCTCCACCGCGCGGCCGATGGCGTAGGTCTCCACCGTCCAGCGCGCCGGCACCAGGCCGATCGGCTCAGTGTCGATCCAGAATCCGTCGTCGGTGCGCAGGATGCGCATGTCGGTGCGGAACTTGCCCTTGTGGGTGAGGATCGCGGCGTAGCAGCCCTCCCCGGGGGAGAGACGCTCCACGTCGTTGGTGACCTGGCCCTGGAGGAAGTCCGCAGCCTCGGCACCGCGCACGACCAGCTTGCCCCGCGCCGAGCGGTCCACGAGCCCGGCGGCCGTCGTGAGCAGGTCGTAGTCGGCGGTGGCGATCACGTGCCCGATTCTACGAACCTCTTGCTCCTGGCATTTAGACAGGCCTAAAACATGCTTCAATGGGGATGGATGAAGAAGATAAGCCGACGCAAGCTCCTCACCGGGGGATCGCTGGCCGCGGCCGTCCCCATGGTCCATGCGCTCGTGCCCCACCGCGGGGTCCATGACGCTCTCGGCGCCGAGCCCGGGCACGCGGCGACCGGGCACGCCCACCCGCGCTCGTTCCACGTCGGCGCCGTGGGCAGCGTGGACCCGCGCGTGAACGGCTTCGACCCCCACGCGATCCTGCGCGACTTCGACCGCGGCACCGTCCGCCGCGAGGGCGGGCGCACCGTGCGCGAGTGGGAGATCGTGGCGGAGGACAAGGAGATCGAGGTCGCGCCCGGCGTGAAGTACGCCGCTTGGACCTACAACGGCCGCGTGCCCGGGCCCACGCTGCGGGCCACCGAGGGCGAGCTCCTGCGCATCCGCTTCGTCAACGGTTCGGAGCACCCGCACACGATGCACTTCCACGGCATCCACACGGCCGAGCACGACGGCGTGCCGGGCATCGGCCCGGGCGATATCCAGCCCGGCGGCTCCACCGTCTACGAGTTCGAGGCCGAGCCGTTCGGCATCCACCTCTACCACTGCCACTCGACCCCGCTGGCCGACCACATCGCCAAGGGCCTCTACGGCATGTTCATCGTCGATCCCGCCGAGGGCCGGCCCGAGGCCGACGAGCTGGTGCTCGTGCAGAACGGCTTCGACACGAACTTCGACCGCTCGAACGAGATCTACGCGGTCAACACGGTCGCCTTCGCCTACATGGAGCGCCCGATCCGCGTCAAGCGCGACGAGCTCGTGCGGATCTACCTCCTCAACATCCTCGAGTTCGACCTCGTCAACTCGTTCCACATCCACGCCAACTTCTTCAACCGCTTCCCGACCGGCACGTCGCGCGAGCCCACCGAGCTCACCGACACGATCGTGCAGGGCCAGGGCCAGCGCGACATCCTCGAGCTGCGCTTCCCCTACACCGGGAAGTACATGTTCCACGCGCATGTGAGCGAGTTCGCCGAGTTGGGCTGGATGGGCTTCTTCGAGGTCGTCGACTGATGGAGCCCACGGCTACGACTGCGGCACCCGGCGTCCGCCGCATGCCGGCGTGGCTCGCGGGGCTCTTGCCGCTCGGCGTGCTGGCGGTCGCCATCGTGGCGTTCGTGCTGCTCGACGCGCCCGGCCTCGAGCGCAGCGGCGTGCCGGTGGAGGACGTCGCGGTGGAGCGCACGGAGCTTCATCCCGGCGAGATCGAGCTGCAACTGCGCAACGTCGGGCCGGACACGGTCACGATCGCGCAGGCGATCGTCAACGACGCATTCGTGCCCTTCGAGACAGACGATCCGGAGCTCGGCCGGCTCGAGGCGTCCACGGTGGACATCCCCTTCCCGTGGATCGAGGGCGAGGCATACGAGGTCGCTCTGCTCACGGCCACGGGCGGCGCCATCGCCGCGCCGATCGAGGTGGCGGCCGAGACGCCCGGGGCCGACGTGGGCTTCTACGGGCTCATGGCGCTCATCGGCCTGTACGTGGGCATCATCCCCGTGGCCATCGGCATGCTCTGGCTGCCGTGGATCCGCCGCATCGACCCGCGCTGGATCCGCTTCCTGCTCGCGCTCACGGTCGGGCTGCTCGCGTTCCTCGGGATCGACGCGCTGCTCGAGGGCACCGAGATCGCCGCAACCGGCGCGGAGGCGTTCGGCGGGGCGGGACTGGTGTGGCTCGGCGCGCTCGTCGCCTACCTGGCCCTGGCGGGCATCGACTCGGGCATGCGCGCCCGCGAGCGGCGCGCTCGTGCCGCCGGTGCCGGCGGCTTCACGCTCGCCCTGCTCGTGGCCGTGGGCATCGGCCTGCACAACCTCGGCGAGGGGCTGGCGATCGGCTCGGCCTACGCGGTGGGCTCGCTCGCGCTCGGCGCCTCGCTCATCGTGGGCTTCGCGCTCCACAACACCACCGAGGGCCTGGCCATCGTCGCGCCCGTGGCCGAGCGCGCGCCGCCCCTGCGCCGGCTTGCCCTGCTCGGCCTCGTGGCCGGCGCCCCGGCCATCGTCGGCGCGTGGATCGGCGCGTCGGCGTTCAACGCCGGCCTGGCCGCGTTCCTCTTCGGCCTCGGGGCCGGCGCCATCGCACAGGTGGTGGTGCAGATCGCTCCGTCGCTGCGCGACACCGCCGGGAGGCTGTTCAACCCGCTCGCGGTGGGCGGCCTGCTCACCGGCCTCGCGCTCATGTACGCCACCGGCCTGCTCATCAGCGTATGACCATGGCCGGCGCCACATCCCACGCGGTCCAGGACTACACCAAGGCCATCTACTCGCTCGAGCGGCGCAGCGGCTCGGCGGTGTCCACCAACGCCCTCGCCGAGCGGCTCGGGGTGTCGCCGGCGTCGGCCTCGGCCATGGTCAAGCGCCTGGACGCCATCGGCATGGTCCGTCACGAGCCCTACCGTGGCGTCCGGCTCACCACGAAGGGCATGCGCGTGGCGCTGGAGGTGCTGCGCCACCACCGGCTGCTGGAGGCCTACCTCGCCGAGGAGCTGGGCATGCCCTGGGACCGCGTGCACAAGGAGGCCGAGGTGCTCGAGCATGTGCTGTCGGAGGAGCTCGAGCAGCTGATCTCCGAGAAGCTCGGCCATCCCACCCACGATCCGCACGGCGACCCGATCCCCACCGCCGAGGGCGAGATCGACGAGCCCGACACCCGCGCGCTCGACGAGCTCGAGCCGGGGGCGAACGCCGTCTTCGTCCGGGTGTCCGACCAGGACCCGGACATGCTGCGCTACCTGAGCGAGAGGGGCATCGCGCCCGGGGTGCGGGTGCAGGTGCTGGGCCGCGAGCCGTTCGGCGGTCCGGTGCGCGTGCGCGTCAAGGGGCGGGAGCACCCGCTGGGCTCGGAGCTGGCGCGCGCGATGCGGGTCGAGCCGGACTGACCACGCGCGCACCCGCAAGCAGCGCGTTGAGCGGTCCGGGGAGGCGGGGTCCGGGCGGGGAGCGCTCCACGCCGGGAGGATAAGCTGCGGTTCGCATGGCCCTCGCCGAGGACTTCTCGCAGATCGTGGACGCGCTCCCGCCGGACTGGACCGATCTCGAGCTGGACCTGCGCATCCACGACGAGCCGCGCTACGTGGAGGCCGCCACGCTGCTCTCCCAGATCAACGCCCAGGGCTACTCCAAGCACGACTGGCACTGGCGGCTGCGAGTGGCCCACACCTTCGGCCACGCCGCCGCTCCCGAGACGGTGCGCGGCACGCTCGCGCTGCTTGACGATCAGGGCATCGAGGGCGAGCTGGCACTGCGCGAGGCGCGCTCGGGGCGGGTGGAGGTCGTGCAGATGTGGGGTCTGCCCGAGTCCATGCGCCAGGAGTTCCGCCACCGCCGGGCACAGTAGCCGTGGCGCGCGTGGCGGTGGTCTGCCCCGACCTGCTGTTCGGCTCCCGGGTGGAGGGGATGCTGCGGGCCGGCGGCCACGAAATCGTGCGCCCGGGTGAGCCCGCCGACGCCGCGGTGGTGGACCTGACCGACGACGCGGAAGCGCGGATCGCCGGCGCCCCGTCCGGCATGCCGCGGCTGGCGTTCTATTCCCACGTCGAGCACGACGTGCGGCTGCGGGCGCAGGAGGCGGGCTTCGAGCTCGTGGTCCCGCGCTCGCGGATGGCCCGGGAGGGAGCGGCGCTCGTGGACCGGCTGCTGGCGTCGTGAGGACCGCGCTCGTCACCGGGGCCTCCAGCGGCATCGGCGAGGCCACCGCCCGGCGCCTCGACCGCGACGGCTGGCGCGTGATCGTCGTCGCGCGCCGGGCAGATCGCCTCGAGCGGCTCGCGGACGAGCTTTCGGATGCCGTCGCGCTGCCGCTGGACCTGACCGCGGACGATGCCCCGGGGCGTGCCGCCGAGGCCGTGGGCGCACGCCTCGACCTGCTCGTGAACAACGCCGGCGCCTCCTGGCGCGCCTCGTTCGAGGAGGGTGGCTGGGAGAACGTGCGGCGCACGATGGAGGTCAACTTCGACGCCGTGGTGCGGTTGACCGAGGCGCTGCTGCCGGCCCTGCGCGCCTCCGCGCCCAGCGCGCTGGTCAACGTCTCGTCGATCGCGGGCCGCGTGGCGCGCGCTCGCAGCGGCGCCTACAACGCCTCGAAGTTCGCGCTGGCCGGGTGGAGCGACGCGCTGCGGCCGGAGGAGAAGCGCCACGGCGTGCACGTGGGGCTGGTGCTGCCCGGGTTCGTGTCCACCGAGGGCTTCCCACAGTCCGAGCTCACCGGCAGCGCGCGCACCCGCTGGATGGTGTCGACGCCGGAGAAGGTCGCGGACGCCATCGTGCGCGCGGCGGACGGCAAGGCGGAGGTCTCCGTGCCGAGGCCGTGGGGCCTGATGCCGCGCGTGCGCTACCTGGCGCCCGGGGTGTTCCGGCGCGCGGCCGGGTAGCCCGCCCCACACATCGAACGTCCCGGAACCCCCCGTCCAGGGGGGGCTTCCGGGACGTTCAACCCTCTTTGCCCGCCAGGCCGAGCTCGAACGCCTCGTCCAGGTCGGGGCGCTCCTCGAGGATGCCGAAGCGCACGTCCCAGTCGGCCCACTCCTCGAGCGCGGAGCGGTCGAGCCGCAGGGGCGGGGTCTGGAGGGGCGCGACAGCCTCCACCTGGGCGCGCACGAGCGCGGAGTCGCCGCCCCCCGCCTCGACGATGTCGCGCACCGCGGCCTCCGGGTCCTCCAGCACGTCCTCCGTGCCGTCCGCGAGCGCCCTGACCACGCCCTCGACCATCTCGCGCCGCTGCTCGAGCGTCTCGCGCGTGACCACCAGCACGACCTCGGGGTAGGGCGGGGCGCCGTGGTCGTCCACGCGGAACTCGCTCGTCTCCACGCCGCGCTCCCTGAGGACCACGCCCTCCGCGTTCCAGAACATCGGCGCGGCGGCGACCGTCCCCTCGATCAGGCTTGCCACCGCGGCGAAGCCGATCGTGACCTGGCGGATCTCGCCGTAGTCGCCGCCGTCGTCCTCCACCACCGCGCGCAGCACAGCGGGGTCCGAGGGAAGGCCGGACACGCCCACGGTCTTCCCCTCCAGATCGCGCGGGCGCGCGATGTCCCCCCGGGCGATGATGGCCGCCAGCGGGCGCTGGACGAGCGCGCCCACGCCAACGACATCGGCGCCGCGCTCGCGCGCCAGGCCGAGGTCGTGGATGTCGAGGATGGCCACGTCGGCGCGTCCCGAGGCCAGCAGGCGCAGCGAGTCGGGGGCGGACCCGGGCGGGCGGATCGTGATGTCCACACCGTGGTCGGCGTCGAGGCCCTCGCGCACGGCGGCGTAGACCGGGGCGTGCACCGCGTTGGGCGTGAAGTCCAGGCCCAGCGTCACCCGCTCGGCCGCGTCCGAGGCGCCGTCGTCACCGCAGCCGGCCAGTGCCAACGCAGCGACCGCCGGAAATAGGGGGAGGAGGCGCCGCATCGGCCGCGAACCCTAGTTCCGACCGCGCCTGGGGGTAGGTTGCGGCCGCTCTCTTACCATCGCATCAGGAGGCTCAGACGTGCAAGACCGCGGACCTGCCGCATACGTAGCCGAGTTCATCGGCACGTTCATGCTCGTGTTCATGATCACGGCGGTGGTGTCGCTCTACGTGGTGCCGCCGTCGCCGCAGGTGCCCGTGCAGCCGTTCATCGACTTCTCGGTGATCGGGCTCGTGCACGTGTTCGTGCTGTTCCTGATCGTCCAGACGCTCGCCATCGTCTCGGGCGCCCACGTCAACCCGGCGGTCACCGTCGCCTTCATGGCGATCCGGCGGATCAAGCCGCCGGACGCGGCGATCTACATCGTGGTCCAGCTCGCCGGCGGCATCCTCGGCGCGCTGCTCACCAAGGCGCTCCTCAGCGACGAGGGCGAGGCCGTCAACTACGGCGCCACGCTGGTGTCGGACCGCCTGGAGGGCGACATCTTCCCCGGCATGATCGCCGAGCTGGTCGGCACGTTCTTCCTCGTCTGGGCATACGTGGGCGTGCTGGCGAACCCTGCGGGGCTGCGCGAGTGGGCGGGCCTGGTCATCGGCGGCACGCTGGGCCTGGTCGTCATGGTCTTCGCACCGCTGACGGGCGCCGGCGTCAACCCGGCCCGCAGCTTCGGTCCGGCGCTCGTCTCGGGCGAGTTCGGCGGCGCGGGGGACTTCATCGTCGTCTACGTCCTCGGCCCGGTCATCGGCGCGCTGCTGGCGGCGGGAATCTACTTCTACATGTTCATCCTGCCCGGGCACCGAGGCGCCCGGGGCACCGAGGGCACGGAGCCCGTGGGCTAGCGCGAAAGCCGTCGCAAGGCGGCGCCTGCGTGGCCAGGCAGGCGCCGCTTGCTCAACGCAGGTCGAACCGGTCCAGCATCATCACCTTGTCCCAGGCGGCGACGAAGTCGCGCACGAACTTCTCCTCAACGTCGTCGGATGCGTAGACCTCCGACAGCGCCCGCAGCTGGGAGTGCGAACCGAACACCAGGTCGGCGGCGGTAGCCGTCCACCTGACCTCTCCCGTGCTCCGATCCCGCCCTTCGTAGACATGCTCGGTGTCGGGGGACGGCGTCCACTCCGTGCCCATGTCAAGGAGGTTCACGAAGAAGTCGTTCGTCAGCGTCTCCGGCCGGTCGGTGAAGACGCCGTGCGGGGATCCGTCGAAGTTGGCGCCGAGCGCCCGCAGGCCGCCGATCAAGACCGTCAGCTCCGGAGCGGTCAGCCTCAGCATGTATGCGCGCTCCAGCACGCCGTGCGCCAGCACGAAGCGCTCACCCGGCCGGAAGTAGTTTCGAAACGCGTCGACGGTGGGCTCGAGTACGGCGAACGACTCGACGTCGGTCTGCTCCTGCGAAGCGTCCGTGCGGCCGGGCGCGAACGGGACGGTGACGTCGTGCCCGGCGGCCTGTGCCGCCTGCTCGACCGCTGCGCACCCCCCGAGCACGATCAGGTCGGCGAGCGAGACCCGCTTGCCGCCGGCCTGCGAGCTGTTGAAGTCCTGCTGGATCGTCTCGAGTGCCTGCAGCGCGCCGGCCAGCTCGGCCGGCTCGTTGATCTCGCAGTCCTTCTGCGGCTCGAGTCGGATGCGGCCCCCGTTCGCTCCGCCGCGCATGTCGGTGCCGCGGAATGAAGCCGCCGCCGACCACGCGGTGGCGACCAGCCGGGGGCTGGACAGCCCCGAGGCGAGGATCGTGCCCTTGAGCGACGCGATGTCCGCCTCGCCGATCAGCTCGTGGTCGACCGCCGGCACCGGGTCCTGCCACAGCTGCGGCTCGGGAACCCACGGGCCGAGGTACCGGGACACCGGCCCCATGTCGCGGTGAAGCAGCTTGTACCACGCCTTGGCGAAGGCGTCGGCGAGCTCGTCGGGGTTCTCGTAGAAGCGCCGCGCGATCGGCCCGAAGCCCGGGTCGACCTTCAGCGCCAGATCCGTCGTCAGCATCGTGGGCGCGTGGCGCTTGGACGGATCGTGGGCGTCTGGGACGGTTCCCTCGGCCTCGGGATTGGTCGGCTTCCACTGCTTCGCGCCCGCGGGGCTCTCCGTCAGCTCCCACTCGTACTCGAAGAGGTTCGCGAGGAACCCGTTGTCCCACTTCGTGGGCGAGTCCGTCCACGCGCCCTCCAGCCCGCTAGTGAGCGTGTGCGCGCCGTTGCCGCCGTTGACGTCGTTCTTCCAGCCGAGGCCCTGCTGCTCGATCGGGGCAGCCTCGGGCTCAGGGCCGATGTGCTCGGGACCGACCGCGCCGTGCGTCTTGCCGAACGTGTGACCACCGACGATGAGCGCCAGCGTCTCCTCGTCGTTCATGGCCATCCGCTGGAAGGTCTCGCGGATGTCCCGGGCGGCGGCGAGCGGATCGGGATTGCCGTTGGGACCCTCTGGGTTGACGTAGATGAGGCCCATCTGCACCGCCGCGAAGGGACCCGAGAGCTCACGGTCGCCGCTGTAGCGCTCGTCGCCGAGCCAGGTGTCCTCAGAGCCCCAGAAGATCTCCTCGGGCTCCCAGATGTCCTCGCGCCCGAAGCCGAAGCCGAACGTCTTGAAGCCCATCGACTCCATCGCCACGTTGCCGGTGAAGACGAGGAGATCCGCCCACGAGAGCTTCTGGCCGTACTTCTTCTTGATCGGCCAGAGCAGCCGGCGGGCCTTGTCGAGGCTCGCGTTGTCGGGCCAGCTGTTGAGCGGGGCGAAGCGCTGAGCGCCGCTGCCGCCGCCGCCTCGGCCGTCGGCGATGCGGTACGTGCCAGCGGCATGCCAGCTCATCCGGATGAAGAGCGGCCCGTAGTGGCCGTAGTCCGCCGGCCACCAGTCCTGCGACGCCGTCATGAGCTCCAGGAGGTCACGCCTGAGGGCCTCGAGGTCGAGGCTCTTGAATCCCTCGGCGTAGTCGAAGTCCTCGTCCAGCGGGTTGGAGAGGGGCGAGTGCTGGTGCAGGACGCTCAGGTCCAGCTGGTTGGGCCACCAATCCCGGTTCGTCCGCGGCCGATGCGTCGTCGGCGTCGGGCTCGGGATGGCTGGGTTCTCGCTTTCGCTGACGCTGCTGGTTTCGCTGTCGCTCTTCGTCACGTCGCTCCTTTCTCTCTGTCGCGCGTGGATCGTACCCGCCGCATGCGCAGGCGACGGGGCCGTCGAACGAGGGGGCGCGCGGCGGGTAGGTAGCCTCCGTGGCGGATGGGCCGCCGCCGGGTCACCTTCTCGCGCAACTACACGCTCTCGCTGTCGCGGACGTGCCGCTGCTACTGCAAGTACTGCGCGTTCGCGACGCACCGGGCGCACCTGTACGCGCCGGATGAGGTCGAGGGGCTCCTCGACGACGCGGCCCGCCGCGGGGTCAAGGAGCTGCTGGTGCTCACGGGGGAGAAGCCCGAGGTCAACGCCGGCGTGGCCGCTCGCCTGGCCGAGTACGGCCACCGCGACTTCACGTCCTATGTGGCGTGGGCGTGCGAGCGCGCGCTCGAGCGCGGGATGCTGCCGCACACCAACCTCGGCGTGCTGGATCGCGACGAGCTCGCGCGGCTGCGCGAGGTCACGGCCTCTCAGGGGCTGATGCTCGAGTCGGTGAACCCGGACCTCGTGGTGCACCAGGGCTCGCCCACCAAACACCCCGAGCGCCGCCTGGAGACCATCCGGGCGGCGGGCGAGCTGCGCATCCCGTTCACCAGCGGGATCCTCGTGGGCATCGGGGAGGCGCCGGACGAGCGCGTGGCGGCGCTCGAGGCGCTGGCCGAGGTGCACGCCGAGCACGGCCATCTGCAGGAAGTGATCCTCCAGAACTTCGTGCCCCACCCGCGCTACCACGGCGCCGAGCCGGCGGAGATCGCCGACGCGTCCCAGCAGCGGGGCGAGCACGGCGAGCCCGCGCCGCCGCCGGCGTGGGCCACGCCGATCTCGCTCGACGATATGCGCCTGCTGGTGCGCGAGTGCCGGCGCCTGATGCCCGACGTGGGCATCCAGATCCCGCCCAACCTGTCCGACTGGTGGTTGGCGCTGGTGGAGGAGGGCGCCACCGACCTGGGCGGCCTGTCGGCCAACGGCGACCACATCTCGCCCGAGCACCCGTTCCCGTCGCCGCACCGCATGCGCAAGGAGCTGGCGCCGCGCGGCTACGCGCTCACCGAGCGCCTGTGCGTGTATCCGCAGTACATGGCGCCCGAGTGGCTCGAGCAGGGCGTTCTCGACGTGATCAAGGTCAAGTACTGGAGCTTCATCCCGCGCCACGGCTCGGGGCGCCGCGAGGACCGGCCGATCCGGCGCGACCTGGTGCCGGCGGCCATCGCCAAGGGCCGCGACGGCGCCGAGCTCTCACCTGAAGAGCTCACCGCGCTGTTCGCCGAGACGCGCCCGGAGGCCATCGAGGACATGCGCCAGGCCGCCGACGAGCTGCGCGCCGAGCTCGCGGGCGACCTCGTCACGTTCGTGGTCAACCGCAACATCAACGTGTCGAACATCTGCACGGTGGGCTGCGCGTTCTGCGGCTTCGGCCAGGGGCGGCGCTCCCCCGACGCCTACGAGCACTCCGAGGAGGAGTTCGCGAGCCGCGTGCGCGACGCGGTGGAGTTCGGCGCCACCGAGCTGTGCATGCAGTCGGGCATCCATCCCGAGTGGACGATCGAGGACTACGAGGGCTGGCTGGCGCTGGCCAGGGCCACGGCACCCGAGCTGCACCTGCACGCCTACTCGCCGATGGAGATCGACCACCTGGCGGCCGAGCGCCCGCTGGGGGAGGTGTTCGCGCGGCTGCGCGAGGCCGGCCTCGGCTCCACGCCGGGCACCGCGGCGGAGGTGCTGCACGACGGCGTGCGTGAGCGCATCTCCCCCAACAAGCTGCCGGTGGGCCGCTGGGTGGAGGTCATCGAGGCGTCGCACGCGGCGGGACTGCGCTCGACCGCGACCGTGATGTTCGGCCACGTCGAGGAGCCCTGGGAGCTGGCCGAGCACATGCGCGTGGTGCGCGCGCTGCAGGAGCGCACGGGCGGGATCACAGAGTTCGTGCCGCTCAGCTTCATCCCCTTCCACACCCTGCTGGGGCGCACGCACGGAATCGAGGAGATCTCGCGCGAGGAGAACCTCAAGCACACCGCGGTCTTCCGACTGGCGCTGGGCAAGAGCGTGCGCAACCTCCAGGCCAGTTGGGTGAAGATGGGCCTCGACGCCGCCACCGAGGCGCTGCGCTGGGGGGTGAACGACCTCGGCGGCACGCTCATGGAGGAGTCCATCAGCCGCATGGCGGGCTCCTACCACGGCGTCATGCTCACGCCGGACCAGCTGGTGGCCGCGGCGCACGCGGCCGGCCGCCCGGCCGCCGAGCGCACCACGCTGTACGACATCCGCCGCACCTGGGGTCAGGTCTTGCAATCCAACACTCATGTTGGATTGCAAGACCTGACCCCGTCCTGTTAGCGGAAGAGGTCCTCCTCGCGGGCGCGCCGCAGCGCGGAGGCGCCGGGCCCGTCCTCGTGATCCACGTAGCGCTCAAGCCCGCGCACCAGCACGGCGGGCTCGCCGGAGTCCTTGGCGCGCGCGAGGTCGGCGGCCGCGGCCACCGCGTCGGCCACGGCGATTGCGGTGGCGCGCAGCTCGCGGCCCTCGCGGTCGCGGCGGCCGCGCCAGTCGTCGAGCACGGCCAGCCCCGCGGCGCCGATCGCCACGTCCACCTGGCCCAGCCGCCAGGCCCGGCCGAAGCTGTCGGCGATCACGACGGCCGGCAGCACACCCCGCGCCGCGCCCACCGCCGCGCGCACCCGCCGCGCCGAGGCATCGGGGTCCTCGGGCAGCAGCACCGCGAGGCCGTCGGCCACGTTGGACTGGTCCACGCCGGCGTTCGCGCACACAAGTCCGGTGTGCGTCTCGCAGATCAGCACGCCGCGCTCGGCGCGCAGCAGCTCCCGCGTCTCGTCGAGCACCACCTGCAGGAGCCGCGCGTCCTTGCCGTGCTCGGCCGCGAGCGCGTGGGCACGCTCGCCCGGCTCCACGTCCGCGAGCGCGCGAACTCGCCCCTCCATCTTCGACACCACCTTGTGGGAGACCACGAGCACGTCATCGGAGGCCATGTCCGGTGGTGCCGCGCCGGCCAGCTCGGCACCCAGGTCGTCTCCGGGCCGCAGCTCCGGCAGCCCGGGGAGGGGGAGGAGCGAGATCAAGCGCCGACGGCGATGCGGCAGCGCTGCAGCTGGGCCAGCGCCCCGCGGGTGGACGGCGCCGAGCCCCGGCGCGACTCCAGCACGGCGGCGAGCTCAGCCAGGTCGTCCGGCGTGTCGATGTCGTGGACGAGCGAGGGGAGGGGCTCCACGACGTGGCTGAGCCCGGCCGCGCGTGCGGCCTCGACGTGGCGCTCGCGGCTCCCCGGGCCGAAGCTCGGCTCGAAGCAGCCGGGAGGCGCGATGAGCAGCCCGTTCGTCCCGGTGCCGTGGCGGTCGGGGACGATGGCCACGGCCACGTCGGCCGCGGCGGAGCGCTCGAGCAGGCCGGCCAGTTCAGCGGCGTCCAGCAGCGGCGCGTCACCGGGCACGAGCAGCACCCGCTCGTAGCCGATGGCCAGCGCGTGCCGGATGCCGAGCATGGCCGCGGCCGAGTGCCCCGCGTGGGCGCTGTCCGCGATCACGTGGACGCGCTCGAGCGCCGCAGCGGCCTCGGCCTTGTCGTCGCTCGTGACCACCGCCACGGCCTCGAGTCCCGGGACGTGTCGAAGCGCGGCGAGCACGTCCGAGAACATGGCCTGGGCCAGGGCCTGCCGGGAGCCGCTGCCGAGCACGCCGGAGAGGCGCTGCTTGGCCGCGTCGAAGCTCTTGATCGGCAGGATGGCCAGGGTGCGCATGGCGCTGGTGGCGATGCTACCGGCGGCGGCCGTTCCGGCCGTTCCTCAGCTCCTCAAGGAGGCCGCAAAGTCCAGGGTGAACGCCGCCACGCGCCGGCGGGCCTCGGCGGAGTCCATCAGCGTGTCGGTCTGCGCCAGGCGCACTCCTTCGGCCGGCTCGTCCGCGACCACGCCGTCGAGCAGGTCGCCGTAGTGGCCGGCGATCCCCTCGGCGCTCTGCCCGATCCCCGCCCAGGCGCAGAACGCCTCCGTGGGCCCCTTCACCGCGCGGCCGTCCACGAACGGGCTCACCGCCACCACCGGCGCGCGCGCCTCGGCCAGCGCGTCGCGCATGCCCGGCACGGCGAGGATCGGCCCGATCGAGATCACGGGGTTGGAGGGGCCGATGACGATCGCGTCGGCCGCGCCGATGGCCTGGCGCACCTCGGGGCTCACGCGCGCCTGGCCGATGCCGTGCACGTCCACGCCCTCGATCTCGCCCTGGGCGCGGTCCACGATCATGAACTCCTGGAACGGGCGCCACAGGCCGTCGCGCTTCACGTGCGTGCGCACGGGCTGGTCGCACATCGGCAGCACGGCGGCCCCCACCCCCAGTGCGCGCACCACCGCGCCGTGGGCCACCGTGAGGCGCTCGCCGTCGCGCAGCAGCTCCGTGCGGATGAGGCACATGGCCAGGTCGCGGTCCCCCAGACGGAACCAGGCGGGGCGGCCGGCGGCCTCGAGCGCCGCCATCACCTCCCACGTGTCGTCCTCGATCCCGTATCCGCGCGCCTCGTCGATGTTGCCCGCCAGCCAGTACGCGATGAGGTCGGGGTCGGGTGAGACATGGACGCCGTGGGCCTCGACGTCGTCGGCTGTGTTCGCGATCACCGTGACGTCGCCCGCGACGTCCGCCAGCCCGCGCGCGAGCTTGGCCCCGCCGGTGCCACCGGCGAGGACGACTACCACTTGGGCTCGGGGATGCCGGTGAGCTTGATCCCGGCGTGAACCTTGTTGCGCACGTTCACCGAGATCAGCAGCGGGGTGAGGCCCTCGACCAGGCGGGCCGTCTCGAGCGTGCCGCAGTTGATCGGCCGCAGGCCGGGAATCCGTCGCACCAGCTCGGCGAGCTCGCGCTTGGCGTCCCGCGAGTCGCCGGTGATCAGGACGTCCTCGTCGAGCTCGTGGCCGAGGTCCTTCAGCACGTCGGCGGCGAGCGTGTGGAAGGCGCTGACCACCTTCACGTCGTCGGGCACCATCTCCTGCGCCTGCTCGCCCGCGGAGCCCTGCGGCACGCCGAGAAGCCGCGTGGCCTTGCCGGACACGGCCGCGGCCAGGGGGACCGTGGCGTCGACCAGGATCTGGCCGGGCTGGAGCACGTCCTTGAGGTTGGTGAGGTTCTCGGACTGGGCGCGGAACGGCACCGAGAGGATCACGAGCGGGCCGCGCGTGGCCGCCTCCTCGTTGGCCAGGCCGTCGACCCTGCCGCCGGGCACCAGCTCCCGCGCGCGGGCGGCGGCCTCCTCGGCGCGCCCCGCGTCGCGCGAGCCGATGATCACGGGCACACCGGCCTGGGCCAGCCGCAGTGCAAGGCCGAAGCCCAGCGCGCCGGTGGCGCCGACGATCGGGACGGGCTGCTCGTCCATAACGGCGGCGGACCCTACCGACTAGGCTGCCCGGCGATGAGACTCGAGGGACGGACCGCGCTCGTCACCGGCGGCGCGAGCGGCATCGGCGCAGCAACCTGCCGCCGCCTGGCCGCCGAGGGCGCGCAGGTCATCGTGGCCGACGTCAACACCGAGCTCGCGGCCGAGGTCGCCGGCGAGGTCGACGGCGAGGCCCGCGAGCTGGACGTCACCGCGCCGGGCACGATCGACGGGCCGATCGACATCCTCGTCAACAACGCGGGCACGGACCGCTTCGGCTTCTTCACCAAGACCGACCCGTCCGACTGGGACGTGGTGCTGGGCGTGAACCTGCGCGGCGTTCTGGCGGTCACGCACGTGGTGCTGCCCGGCATGCAGGAGCGCGGGCGGGGCCGGATCGTGAACGTGGCGTCGGAGGCCGGACGGGTGGGGTCGCAGGGCTCGGCCGCGTACTCCGCGGCCAAGGCCGGGGTCATCGGCTTCACCAAGGCCATCGCGCGCGAGTCCGCCCGCTACGGCATCACCTGCAACGCCGTGGCGCCGGGCCCGATCGAGACGCCCCTGCTCATGCAGGCGCCCGAGCAGCTCGGCGAGCTCGGCGAGCGACTGGTGAAGGGGATGGTGGGCGCTACGGCGATGGGCCGCATGGGGCAGCCCGACGAGGTGGCCGCGGCCATCGCGTTCCTCGCCTCCGACGACGCCTCCTACGTCACTGGCCAGACGCTCAACGTGAGCGGCGGCCTGAGCATGTGGTGATGGCCGGCGCGGTCTCGATCCGCGAGGTCGGCCCGCGCGACGGCTTCCAGAACGAGCCGGAGGTCATCGCAACCGAGGCGAAGGTGCGGCTGATCGACATGCTCGCGAGCACCGGGGTGCGGCGGCTCGAGCTCACGAGCTTCGTGCGAGCGGACGTGATCCCGCAGCTCGCCGATGCCGAGGAGGTGCTGCGTGGCGTGGACATGCCGGATGGCGTGGCCCGGTCGGTGCTGATCCCCAACGAGAAGGGGCTCGACAACGCACTCCGGCTGCGCGAGGCCTTCGATGAGGTCAACCTCTTCCTCTCCGCCACCGAGACGCACAACCGGAAGAACGTGAACCGCTCGGTGGAGGAGTCGCTGTCGGGGCTCGAGAAGGTCATCGAGCGCGCGCGGGGCGAGGGGCTGCGCTGCGAGGGGGTGATCTCGGTGAGCTTCGGCTGTCCCTACGAGGGGCAGGTGCCCCCCGAGCGGGTGTTCGGGATCGCCGAGCGGCTGGTGTCCGCCGGGTGTGAGGAGATCGCGTTCGGCGACACCACCGGCATGGCCAACCCGCGCCAGGTGCGCGAGTTCTTCGATGCGGCGCTCGGGACGCTCGGGAGCGTGGAGCTCACGGCCCACTTCCACAACACGCGTGGCCAGGGCCTGGCCAACGTCGTGAGCGCGCTGGAGGCGGGCATCCGCTCCTTCGAGTCGTCCTTCGGCGAGCTCGGGGGCTGCCCGGTGCCGAAGGGGGCGACGGGCAACATCGCCAGCGAGGACCTCGTCTCGATGCTCCACGAGATGGGGTTCGAGACCGGCATCGATCTCGAGAAGCTGCTCGCGTGCGCCCGCGAGGTGCAGGAGGTGCTCGGCCGTCCGCTGGGCAGCCACCTGCTCACGGCGGGCCCGGTGGACTGGCGCTAGCGCCCGGCGAAGTCCGGCTGGCGCTTCTCGAAGAAGGCGCGCGAGCCCTCGGCGAAGTCCTCGCTGGCGGCGAGCTGCGCCTGCACGGTGACCTCGTGCTCCAGCGTGGAGGCGAGCGCGGGCTTGGCGGCGTGGTCGAGCACGCGCTTGGCCAGGCCCACCGCGCGCGGCGCACAGGCCAACAGCTCGTTCGCGAGAGCCTCGGTGGCGGCGTCGAGCTCGTCCGCCGGCGCGATCCGGTTGGCGAAGCCGATCCGGTGCGCCTCGCGGCCGTCGACGACCTTCCCGGTCATGATCAGCTCCTTGGCGTTGCCCAGGCCCACGATCGACGGCAGGCGCGAGCAGCCGCCGACGTCGGGGATCAGCCCAACGCGTACCTCCATGATCCCGAGGAGCGCGTCCTCGGCCACGACGCGCATGTCGGCGGCGCAGGCAAGCTCGAACGCGCCGCCCAGGCAGCCGCCGTGGATCTGGGCGATCGTGGCCTTGGGCATCTCCTCGAGCAGGTTCCAGATGTGCAGGATGGGGCGGCGGAACTCGCGCAGCCGGCCGGGGTCCTCCGACAGCGACTTGAGGTCACCCACGTCCATGCCGGAGGAGAACATCGGGCCGTCGCCGCGCAGCACCACGACGCGCACGTGGTCGTCGTGGGCGGCGGCCTCGAAGGCCTCGCCGAGCGCGCGCACGACGTCCTCACTCAGCGCGTTCCGCTTCTCGGCGCGCTGCATCACGATGTGACGGACGGCCCCGCGGTCCTCTGTGCCCACCAGTCCCATATAACTCCCCTCGCTCGAGAATCAGGAGGCTATATGGAGATCAAGAAGGTGGGAGTGCTGGGAGCCGGGCTCATGGGGCACGGCATCGCCCAGGTGGCTGCGCAGGCCGGTTACGACGTCGTGCTGCGGGAGGTGGACGACGACCGGCTCGCCAATGGCATCGGCCGGATCGAGAAGCAGCTCGCCCGCGCGGTGGAGAAGGGCAAGGCCGAGCAGGCCGACGCCGACGCCGTCCGCGGCCGCATCCAGGGCACGACCGACTACGCGGACCTCGCCGACTGCGACCTCGTGATCGAGGCGATCACCGAGGACATCGCGCTCAAGCTCGAGATGTGGCGCGAGCTGGACGGCATCGTCAAGGACGGCGCGCTGCTCGCCACCAACACGTCCTCGCTGCCGGTCATCGACCAGGCGGCGGCCACCGGCCGGCCCGACCGGATGATCGGCCTGCACTTCTTCAACCCGGCCCAGGTGATGAAGCTGGTCGAGGTCGTGAAGAGCGTCGCCACCTCCGGCGAGGCGTTCGAGGCGGGCGTGGCGTTCGGCGACAGCCTGAACAAGCTCACCGTGCAGACAAAGGACAAGGCGGGCTTCATCGTCAACCGCCTGCTCGTGCCCTACATGCTCGACGCCATCCGCGCGTACGAGGAGGGGGTCGGCTCCATCAGCGAGATCGACGAGGCCATGAAGGCGGGCGCCGGGCATCCGATGGGCCCGCTCACGCTCGCGGACTTCGTGGGCCTCGACACCATGGGCTCGATCTGCGACGTGATGTTCGACGAGTTCCGCGAGCGCCGCTTCGCCAAGCCACCCACGCTGCGCAAGATGCTCGCGGCCGGCTGGTACGGCAAGAAGTCCGGCATGGGCTTCTACGACTACTCGGGCGACGCGCCGGTGGAGAACGCCGGGTTGTGACGGGGGCGTAATCGAGGGGCCGCAGACTTCACCGTCCGAGGGTCGATCTAGGGTGACGGACGTGCGCAATACCGTTGTCATCGAGTCGAGGCACCTGGACACCGACGAGCGCGAGCGCGTCGAGGTGGAGGTTGCCCCTGCAACCGATGAGCCCGGCCAGCGCCGTCAGCTCGTGGAGCTTGTGGCCCGGCATCGGCCGGGTGCCCGGCTGCGCTCGTTCGCGGATGGCGCCGCGACCTTCCTGGATGCGCAGCACCTCGTGATCGCCGCCTACTCGCCGCGGCTTGCCACGCGCCGCGTGGGTTCACGGGGCGAGGACGCGCCTCAGGACGCGCTCTTCGCCGCGTAGTCGGATCGGGGCTCGCGGGTGACCGGCGAGGGCCAGCTCGAGCTTCCCGTCGGCCCCTATCGCAACGGCGGGCTCTTCTCGGAGCGCTTCCTCAGCGAGCTTCTTCCCGAGTGGCCGGAGTTCGGAGACGCCGACCACCGGCCACTGCTCGAAGAGCTTCAGGAGCTTTTCGCCGCCGAGCGCATAGGTCTGGCAACCGCCAACGAGGCGCAGACTGAGGAGCACTGGATCCAGCCGGTGCTTGCCGCGCTCGGCTTCCACTACACCGTGCAGGCCGGGATGCGCGTCGGGGCCGGTCGGCGCCAGCCCGACTACGCGCTCTTCCTCACCGAGGCCGACCGTCGTGACGCCGACCCCCTTGAGGGCGCCGCGCGCTACGAGTCGGCGGTTTGCGTCGCGGACGCCAAGCGCTTCGATCGCCCGCTGGAGCGGCGCCGGGCCGAGCGCGCGCTGTCGGAGGATCCGGTCGCGCAGATAATTCATTACGTCTCGGTCACCCGCCGGCCGTGGGGCCTGCTGACGAATGGGCGGCACTGGCGGATGTACGGGCTCGAGCGGGATCTTCTGGGCGGCGCCTTCTACGAGGTGGACCTCGTGCGGCTGCTGGAGGCAGGCGACGCGCGGGCGTTTCGCTGGTTCTCCGTGCTCTTCTCGGCGTCGGCGTTCGAGCCCGGGCCTGATGGGCGTTCGCTCCTGGATCGCGCGCTCGGCGAGAGCCGGGCGAGCGCCGTGGCGGTCGGGGACGCGCTCGAAGAGCAGGTATTCGACGCTGTGCCCCGGATCGCGGCAGGTCTGCTCGGAGACGGCGAGCGTGATGCCCCGGCTCTGGCCGCGGCGTTCGACCACTCCCTCGTCCTGCTCTACAGGCTCCTCTTCTGCCTGTACGCCGAGGCCCGTGGCCTTCTGCCCGTGGAGAACCGGCACTACTTCGAGTACAGCCTGCGCAAGCAGAAGGAGGGGGTGGCCGCCGACCTGGCCGGCGGCCGGCGCTTCAGCTCGCAGTCCGATGACCTCTACAACGACCTGCGCGCGCTGTTTCGGATCGTCGATCGCGGCGACGAGTCGATCGGCGTGGCTGAGTACAACGGCGGTCTCTTCTCGGCGCGCCGGCATCCGTACTTCGAGGGGCGTACCGTGCCGGATGACGCGCTGGCTCCCGCGCTCGACGGCCTCTACCGCGTCGGCGGCGAGTTCGTGGACTACCGCGACCTCTCAGTCCGCCACCTGGGCACGATCTACGAGCGGCTGCTGGACTACCAGCTGGCGGATGACGGCGAGCTGACGCTGGTCGCCACCTCGGGCCGGCACGAGACCGGCTCTTACTTTACGCCCGAGCTGGTGGTGGACCGCATCGTCGAACGGACACTCGAGCCGGCTCTCGCGGCGCGCTCCGAGGCCCTCGGGGCGGTCGATCTGCAAGCCGATGACGTGCTGGACGCCTTCTTGGACGTAAAGGTGCTCGATCCCGCGATGGGCAGCGGCCACTTCCTCGTGGCCGCTGCGGCGTGGATCGCCCAGTACATCGCCACCGATCCGCTTTACGACGGCGACCTCTCCCTCGACGAGATCCAGCGGCGCGTGGCCGAGCGCTGCCTGTACGGCGTCGACGCCAATCCGATGGCGGTCGAGCTCGCGCAGCTGTCGCTCTGGCTCGCGACGGCACGTGTCGGTCAGCCGCTGACCTTCCTCGCCAACCTTCGCGTCGGCAACTCGCTGGTTGGAGCGAAGCTGGAGGAGCTGCTCGCGGGCGAGGAGACGCTCTTCGCAGAGCGGCTCGCGCGCGATGCCGAGGCGATCCTCGAACGGCTCGATACGATCGCGGAGCGCGGAAGCGATGCCGGCGAGGACGTCCACGAGAAGGAGCGCCTCGCCGAGGCGGCACAGGCGCTGCGTGAACCCCTGGAGCGGCACGCCGACGAGGAGGTCGCACCGCACTTCACCGAGACAGGACTCGCGCCGCTGCACTGGGCGCTAGAGTTCCCGGACGTCTTCCTCGCTCCGGACGGACGGCCACTCGGCGGCGGTGGCTTCGACGCGGTGATCGGCAACCCGCCGTACGTGCGGATCCAGGAGACCGGGCGCGAACTGGCGGCGTGGTGTCGCCGTCGCTTCCAGACGGCCTCCGGCAGCTTCGACACCTACGTGCCGTTCATCGAGCAGGGCGTCGCGCTGCTTGGGCCGTCGGGCCGTCTCGGCTTCATCGTCCCCAGCCGCTTCCTCAAGGCCGACTATGGGCGGCGGCTGCGGGAGTGGCTCACCCAGAACCGGCTGGTCGAGGAGATCGTGGACTTCGGCGATGCTCAGCTCTTCCCCGGCGCCACCAACTACACCTGCATCACCGTGCTGCGGCGGCATGGCGGGAATGAACTCACCTACCGGCGCGTAGGGCGGGGAGCGGACGATCTGAGGCGGGCCCTGGCTTCGCTCGATACCGCACCGGGCGCGTCGTTCTCGGTTACGGAGCTGGGTCAGGATCCGTGGGTGCTGGCCACAGGCGAGGAGGCGGAGCTGTTGCGCGCACTGCGGGGCGGCTCGGAGCGTCTTGACAGCGTGACTACCCAGATCTTCCAGGGGCTTGTGACGAGCGCGGATCCGATTTACGTGGTCGAGGATCGCGGACAGCGCGGAGACCGCCGGATCGTCTACTCGCGAGCATCCGATCGCGAACTGGAGCTGGAACCCGACCTGCTCCACCAGCTTGCAAGCGGCATCGACGTTGAGAGGCACGCCTTCCGCCCGCTGCGGAGCCTGGTCTTGTTTCCGTACCGCCACGATGGTGACGAGATGCGGCTTCTGCGGGACGATGAGCTGGCCGCACTGCCCCGTACAGCGGCGTACTTCGCGGAGCACGAGCCGGTGCTGCGGGGCCGGGAGCGGCGTCGTATGGACCGCGATGGGTGGTACGGGTACGTGTATCCAAAGAACCTGGGCGCTCACGACCTTCCCAAGCTCGGCGTGGCCGCCACGGTCCAGCACCTCGAGGTTGCTCCCGACCCCGGCGGCGAGGTCTACTTCCACAACGTGCGCGTGAACGGGATCCTCGAGCGCGACGGCGGCCCATCGATCTGGCTGCTTGGCGTGCTCCTGAACTCGCGACCGCTTGACTGGGTCTTCCGGCGTATGTCGATCCCTCACGCCAACGGCTACTTCGCCGCCAACAAGCAGTTCATCGCGCCCCTGCCCATCCGGATCCCCGGCGCACAGGCCGGAGGCGAGCTCGAGACACTCGGCCGGCGGATCCACGACCGTGCAGCGGCCATCCTCGGCGAGCGCCGCGGCTTCCTCGACTGGCTCGAGGGCGAGCTCGGGCTGCGCACCACGGAGCTCGATGGCTCGACTGCCGTCGCCCGCTACGACGAGCTGACGCTGGACGAGCTGCTCGCGCTGCTGCGGCGCAACCGGAGGCGGATCGGGCCGGAGGTCGAAGGCCGGGCGTTTCGCGAGCGCCTCACCGCCGAGCACGCCGAGAGTGTCGATCGCATCGCCGGGCTGCGCGCGACGCTCGACCGCGACGAAGACACCGCGGAAGCGGCCGTGGAAGAGCTCTACGAGCTCACCGCTGCTCAACAAGAGCTGATCGCTCGCGACTACGCCTAGCGAGAGCCCCTGCAAGACTGCCCGCCGCGATGAGCGATCTCAAGTCAGCCCTCGAGCGCGCCCGGGCCGGCGGCCCGCAGCGCCACCACGAGAAGTCCGCCGGGCAGGGCAAGCTCCCCGTGCGCGAGCGCGTGGAGCGGCTCGTGGACCCGGGCTCGTTCGCCGAGGAGGCGCTGCTCGCGAACTGGGAGCAGGAGGGGTTCGGCGCCGACGGCGTGGTCACCGGCATGGCGTCCGTGGCCGGGCGGCCCGTGTGCCTGATGGCCAACGACCCCACGGTCAAGGCCGGCTCGTGGGGGCCGAAGACGGTCGAGAAGATCATCCGCATCCAGGAGCAGGCGCTCGAGCATCGGGTGCCGATGATCTACCTCGTCGACTCCGCCGGCGCGCGCATCACCGAGCAGGTGCAGATGTTCCCGGGGCGCCGCGGCGCCGGGAAGATCTTCCACACCGAGGTCAAGCTCTCGGGCGTGGTGCCGCAGGTGTGCGTGCTGTTCGGCCCGTCGGCGGCGGGCGGCGCCTACATCCCCGCCTTCTGCGACGTGGTGATCATGCGCGACGGCAATGCGTCCATGTACCTGGGGTCGCCGCGGATGGCGGAGATGGTGATCGGCGAGACGGTCACGCTCGAGGAGATGGGCGGGGCGCGCATGCACACGGGCGTGTCGGGATGCGGGCATTTCCTGGTGAAGACGGACGAAGAGGGAATCGATACGGCGAAGCGCTATCTGTCGTACATGCCGGTGAGCTGGCAGGACCAGCCTCCGGTGGCGCCGCCCGCCGCGCCTGCACGGGACTCCTTCGACATCCCGGAGGACGAGAACAAGCCGTTCGACATGATCGAGCTGATCGAGGGCCTCGTGGACGAGGACTCGTTCCTCGAGGTGCAGAAGCGCTGGGCCAGGGAGCTGCTCGTGGGCTACGCGCGCATCGAGGGGCGCGTGGTGGGCATCGTGGCCAACCAGCCCAAGCAGCGCGGCGGCGTGCTGTTCGTCGACTCCTCCGACAAGGCCGCCCGCTTCATCTGGACCTGCAACGCCTTCAACGTGCCGCTGCTGTTCCTGGCCGACGTGCCCGGCTTCATGATCGGCACGGCCGTGGAGCGCCAGGGCATCATCCGGGCGGGCGCCAAGATGATCTCGGCGGTGTCCGAGGCCACCGTGCCCAAGCTGTCGGTGATCGTGCGCAAGGCCTACGGCGCGGGCCTGTACGCCATGGCCGGCCCGGCGTTCGACCCCGACGCGTGCATCGCGCTGCCGGGCGCCAGGATCGCGGTCATGGGGCCACAGGCGGCCATCAACGCCGTCTACTACAACCAGGTGCAGGCGATCGAGGATCCGGGCGAGCGCGAGGCGTTCGTGGAGAAGCTGCGCACCGAGTACAAGGAGGAGATCGACGTCCTCCACCTCGCATCCGAGCTGGTCGTCGATGCGGTCGTCCAGCCCGAGGCCCTGCGGGCCGAGCTGGCGCGGCGCTACGAGCTCTACGCCGGGCGGGCCCGCGAGTGGCCCGCGAAGCACAACGCGGTCACGCCCGTCTGACTCGGGCCGCGGCGTGCCGCGCCATCCCGTGCGAGCACCTGCTCCACCATCCTGGATCGGGAGTCCATACGACCCCCAAAGCAGGACGGTCGCCTCCTGCCGGCTTCTGTGCATCTCGCCCCGGCAGGGGCACGCGGTTGTGAGCGGGCCGCAAAGCCGGCGCACCGGTTTGTGACGAGGCGCAAAGCGCCGGGCCCGGTTTGTGACGCAGCCCGAAGTCGGGGCGGTCCGGGCGCGGTATCTTCGGGTCGTGGGAGGAATGCGCTCGCGCATGATGCGCAAGGCTGCGATCGGGCTGCTGTCTGGCGCGGTCATGGTCTCGACCGCCTGGGCGGGCGCGGCGCTGGTGCCCCTGCCCGGCGGCGGCGGCGAGCGCGAGGCGGCACCGCGGGATGCCGCGGCCGGCCAGGCGCGGGGCGAACGCGAAGGCGGGGGCGCCGCCACGTCCACGCGCGCGGCCGACGTCGCCGTCGCCGATCCGTCCACGCTGGAGCCGGGCCAGGTGCTCGCCGGCGCGGCCAAGACGTCGATCTCCCCCCGCCCCGAGGAGTACGGAGGCACGTGGGAGCGCAGCCACGAGGCGTGCGCGACGCTGAGCGCGGAAGGCTTCCAGGCCCTGCTGAGCGACCCGGCCCAGACCGGCGACCATCTGGCCTCCACCGGTTCCCCGTGGCCCGAGAACCCCAACTGCATCTACATGGGTGGCTTCGGGCTCGGGCCGATGAACCCGGTGACGTCCTGGAACGAGGAGCTCGGCCTGTGGGTGCGGGCGATCGCGCTCCGGGACCGCCAGGGCGACGACCTCGTGGTGGCCGTCATCGACGGCGAGGGCTGGTTCTGGGACTACAACCGCAAGTGCGACGACTGCGGCATCAAGCAGCTGACGGCCGCGCTGGCCGCCGACGAGCAGCTCGGCCTCGAGGCCGAGGACATCGTGATCGCGGCAACGCACGCGCACTCGGCGCCGGACTTCATCGGCGGCTGGGGCTTCGTGCCCGACTGGTACATGGAGCAGGTGTCCGAGACCATCACGTCCACGGTCCGCGACGCCGTCGCCTCGATGCAGCCTGCGGTGCTCGAGGTGGGGGAGGAGATGGCCCGGCCGTTCAACCGCGAGCGCCGCGACACCTACCGCTCGGCCGAGGAGCAGCAGCTGGCCTGGCTGCGCGCGTACGTGCCGGGACCGGGCAACAGCCCCGACGAGACCATCGCCACCGTCGGCGCCTACGCCGCGCACCCGACCACGTTCGGCACCAACGACGGCGAGGCCCACCCGGACTGGCCCGGCCTGTTCGAGGCAACGCTGGAAGAGCGCTTCGGCGGGGTGGGCATGCACCTCATGACCGGCCTGGGCAACATGTCCGCGGCCGGCCTCGACCACGCCGGCGATGACGACCACCCGACCGGCGCGGACGACCTCGCCGGGCTGATCCCCGAGCATGGCGCCGGCCAGCCCGTGGAGGAGCCGGACATCCGGACGACGCGGACGACGTGGAAGCAGCCGGCCACGAACGTCCCGCTCACGGCGCTGGGACTGCCGGGGTTCTTCGACCGCGAGTTCACCAACGAGCCCGCCACCGTGCAGACCGGCGAGGACCCGGAGAAGCTCCAGTGCACCTCCGCGTCGCCCGTGTCGGTGGAGGTGGCGGCATCGGCTGCGCGCATCGGCGACGAGTTCGCGCTCACCGCCTCGCCCGGCGAGATCTTCTCCAACTTCTCGAACACGGTGAAGGAGCAGGCACCGGGGGCCGTCACGATGCCGCTCGGGCAGGCGGGCGATGCCCTGGGCTACATGCCCCAGTCGTTCGAGATGAGCCCGGTGGGCCAGCAGGGGCTCGGCTTCGTGGGCGAGCTCCAGGGCTACCTGTTCGTCAACTACGAGGACGCCTACGCCATCGATCGCTGCTTCGGCGACATGGCGCTGGAGACGTCGATCGAGCTGCTGGGCGAGCTGGCCGGCGGCTAGCCCAGCTCGGCCGCCAGCGCGCCCACCTCCGCGAAGATCCGGATCCGCTGCAGCGGGCTCACGCCGCCGGCGTCCAGCGACAGGTGGCGGTAGATCGTGTGGACGGAGATGACGACCCGTTCCGGGCCGTCCCAGGACGTCCAGTCCCCGCCCGCGGCGACGATCTCGCGGGCAGCCTGCAGCGGCGAGCGCCCCTCGGCGAAGTGGAGCTGGGCGGCCTCGTCGATCTCGGTCCACCAGGTGCGCAGGGCGCGCACCTCGTCGAGTCCGCACACGGGGCCGTGGCCGGGCACCACGGCGGCGGCGTCGAGCGCCTCGATGCGGTCGAGCGCGGCGATCCAGCGTCCCACCGGGCCCGCCCACATCACCGGTGTGATGCCCACGAACATCACGTCGGCGGCGAACACCACGCGCGCGTCGGGCACCCACACCAGGAGGTCGCCCTGGGTGTGGCCCGGACCGACCTGGATCAGCTCCACGCGCCGCCCGCCCACGTCGAGCGCCAGCGCGCCCTCGAAAGTGCGGGTGGGCGGAGTGACCCGCACGTCCGTGAAGTCGAAGGGGCGCAGCATCGCCTGCACGTAGGGGCCGGCGGCGCCGCCCGGCACGCCCAGCCGTCTCCCGGCCGACAGCACGCCGGCCAGCTTGCGGAAGGCTGCCATGGCGCCCGGAGTGAGCTCGCCCAGCTCCTCCTTCGCCGCCTCCGTGGCCACGATCTCGGCCCCGGAGAGCTCCTGGTTGCCCCACGTGTGGTCGCCGTCGGAGTGGGTGTTCACGAGGGTGCGGATGGGCGCGGGGGCGGTGAGCGGGGCCATGGCGTCGAGCATCCGCCGCGTGAGGGCGGGGGTCCAGAGGGTGTCCACCAGCAGCGACTCGCCGTCGCCCGCCACAAGGCCGGCGTTGGACTCGCCCCACGAGCCGTTGGGCTGCATCCAGGCGTGCACACCGCCGGCCAGCTCGCGAAGGCCCGCCTCGAACCGCGCCGGGGCGCCGTGCAGCGTGCTCATGGGGCCAGGTCCGGGCCGATTCGCTCGTCGACGAGCTCGACGAGCTCGCAGCAGAAGTCGTACCCGCGCTCCAGCGCGTCCTCGTCCACACGGTCCAGCGCGTAGTCCATGGCGTTGAGGCAGGAGACGCTGAGCGCCGGATAGCCGCGCATCCGGGCGAGGTGGGCGTCGCTGACGCCGCGCGAGACCACCGGTCGACCCTCGTCGATCTCCTCGCACAGCTCCAGCAGCGCGGGGTGGTAGGCGGCGGCCACCACGAAGCCCTGCTTGCGCGTGTAGCGCGGAGTGCCGTGGCCCACACGGTTGACGTCGAGGAAGATCGTGCTCGCACGGTCCAGCTCGCGGCGGTGGCGAGCCAGCCACTCGCGCATTCCCAGCAACAGCGACTTCTCGGCGCCGGTGAACAGCACCCAGACGTCGAAGTGGTCGAGCGTCCCGCCGTAGCGCTCGGCCAGGCGCAGCACGGTGGCCACCCCCGAGGCGTTGTCGTTGGCGCCGCGCACGAAGCCCGACAGGGCGATGTCCATGAGCAGCGGCACGCTCACGATGAGGATGACGGTGAAGATGAACTGGACGACCGTGAGGGCGAGCGCGTCGATGTCGAAGAGGCGCACCACGGCGCAGGCCAGCACGACGACGATCGACCAGAAGAAAGGCTCGAAGGGGCCGATCGTGCGGCGCAGGAGCTTGCCGGCCACCGCTCGGCGCTCCGCGGCGCGCGGACTGAAGACGGCGCCCCCGCGCCCCGTGTCGTAGTGCGCGACGAGCACGAGCGTGCCCGGCTTGTCCCCGTCCTCGGCCGATAGGACGTTCTGGGAGGCGCGGCGCCCGGTGAGGCGACGCAGCAGGAGGAAGCTGCCGGTGAGGTCGCCGAAGGCGGAGACGGCGACGAACGCCAGGATGGCTGCGCCCGCCACGGGCGTGTCGACCGACAGGACGCTGCCGAGGATCGCGAGCAGCGCGTGCAGCGCGTGGGTGACGGGCCAGTTGGGACGAACGCTGATCGGCTGGACCTCGGCGTCGCGCCCGAGTTCCTCCAGCCGGCCGCGCAGGTGCTCCGCCGCACGCCGTTCGGCGTCGGTCCCGGCGCCGCGTCCCTCGAACGCGGCGAGCTTCTCGATCTCGCGGAGGGGCTCGATCAACCTAGAATCGTCCACGCGCGGCGGTGACGGGAACTGGCATACCTCATCGGCTCAAAACCGATGGCTTGTGGGTTCGACTCCCACCCGCCGCATGACGCAGCCCGTCAGGCAGTGGACGGGTGCGCGCCGGGCGGCAGCGGCTCGTCTCGCGAGACCTCGACCTCGACGTTCCATTCCTGGCGGAACCCGCGCATGGCAAAGGCCACGAGCAGGAACTGCACGGGGATGATCATGAGCGTGAGCAGTCCGAGGATGCCGGGCGGGAGGGCAGGGTCGTCGAAGCCCGCCTTGTCGCGCTCGAACCAGGCCGGCCCGGCGACCGCGGCGATGACCGCGAAGATGATGGCCAGCGCCGCGGAGACGGGCAGCAGGCCGCGGTTCCAGCGCGCGACGAAGTACGCGGACACGGCGTAGATGATGATGTAGGCCACGGCGCCGATCTCCGCGCCCTGCATGGCCTCCCACCCGCCGACGAGCACGATCGCGATGAGGGCCGCGCTCGTGAGCAGCAGGAAGACAACCGCCGCCTTCGTCGCCTTGGACTCGGCCTTGTCGCGGTTGGGATGGGTGACGACGACGTCGGATTGGCCCATCGGAGCGGACTCTATCCGTCCGTGCCGACGCGTGCGCAGGTGACGCGTCCGGCGGACGAAACCAACATTCGCCCCCCATACGGTGCTCAACGTCGGTCTCGTCGCTGCGGGCATGCACTGCATGCAGGCGGAGGGACTCGAACCCCCATGCTCTCTCGAGCACCGGCACCTAAAGCCGGCGCGTCTGCCAGTTCCGCCACGCCCGCGTAGGAGCGATTCTAGGGTCAATACTTGGGTCCAACGAACGTGTCGAGCTTCGCGACCGAGTCGCGACGCGCGACGGAGACGTTCCACCGCCCCCAGGGTCTCCATGCGATGGACAGCCGATCGCAAGCGTCCGTGAAGAGTCGCCGGATGTCGTCGGAGCGGTTGGAGAACTGGTAGCGCGGATATGCGTACTCGCGGCCTGCGACGCACACCTTGTTAGTGCCGCGCCAGCCGTCCGAGAAGATGAGGCCGCGAAGGAAGGGGCCAGTGTGCTCGTCGACGACAGCCCGCTGCCAGGTTGCCAGCTCGATTCGCCGCCGGTGCTTTCGGCCCGGCCCGTGTTGGGGAAAGAGGCACCCCCATTCGCGGCCGTACGAGCGCACGATGATGCAGTTCCTATCGGGCTGCTTACGCAGGTGCGATCGCCGCTTGGGCAGCACGTCCGCAATCGCGTGGCGGCACTCGGCAATGAGGCCTGGGTAGGCGGTGTCCATCGCGACGCAGAGGTAGACGGCGTTACCGCTGGTCGTCAAGAAGCCGTCTCCGAGATACAGGCCGAGCAAGAACGAGTACACCGCGGTCTGCGGCCTGCCATGCGGTAGGCCTCGACAGCCATGGCAGCGAGCGACCGGCTCCTCCGGAACGCGCCCCCGGCACCAATTCGCCACCGTGCTATGCGGGATTCCAAGGCGCCGGCTGATCTCCCAGGTGCTCTGCCCTGCCGCGCGCAAGGAGAGCGCGGAGGCAACAACGTCTCGCGACCAAGCAACTCCTTTTGACACGAACACATGTTCGCAGGAGCTGCGGACGCCGCCACGAATCGCTTCTCCGCTCGAGCCGCCTAAAATCACACGGCCCTCGGGGGACTGGTGTAGTGGTAACACGACGGCCTCCAAAGCCGTAACTCGAGGTTCGATTCCTCGGTCCCCCGCTCCCATGCACTGGCTCGTCGACGGCATGAACGTGATCGGCTCACGCCCCGACGGCTGGTGGCGTGACCGGGACGGCGCCGTGCAGCGGCTCGTCGGGGAGCTGGCCTCGCTGGTCGAACGGTCGGGCGATGCAGTGGCGGTCGTCTTCGACGGCCGGCCTGTGAAGCTCGAGGATCCCGGGCGGGTGGACGTCCGCTTCGCCACCCGCAGTGGCCGCGACGCGGCCGACGACGACATCGCCGCGCTCGCGCAGGCGGGGCTCACCGTCGTCACCTCGGACGCCGGCCTGGCGGAGCGCGTACGCGCCGCCGGGGCGGACGTCGTGGGCGCGGGCACCTTCCGCGCGCGGCACCTCGGGTAGCGTCCGCGGCGATGCAGATCGCCAACCTCGACAGCGTCGACTCCTTCGTCACGCTCGACGGCTCCACCATCCGCGAGGTTGCCGGCCCGGCGTGGACGGCGGCCCGCAACCAGAGCCTGGCCGAGGCCACCGTGCCGCCGGGCGCGGAGACGGCGGAGCACTTCCACAAGGAGTCGGAGGAGCTCTACTTCTTCATCCGTGGCAGCGGCCGGATGCGGCTGGGGGAGGCGGAGCAGGATTCCAGGCGGGCCACTGCGTGGTGATCCCGCCCGGCACCCGCCACAAGCTCTGGAACGGCAGCGGCGACGAGCCGCTCGTGCTGCTCTGCTGCTGCGCGCCTACAGCGACGAGGACACGGTCATCACCGAGCGCAGCTGACGGGCGTCTAGACTCGTCGAGCCCGCGGGCGAGGTGTAACGGGTTGCACGTCAGCCTTCCAAGCTGAAGGTAGCCGGTTCGAGTCCGGTCGCCCGCTCTTCTCAGCAGTCCATCGCCGAGCCGAGCCGGCACGCACGGCACCCCGGCGTTGAGCTGTGCGCCGACGGTGGCAGTTCGCGCAGACGACCTCGCACTTCTGGATCTCATCGAGGATCGTCTGCCACGTGAAATGGACGAGCTTGGCCCCGATCGAAAACGACTTGTCACGCATGTGGTCGAACTCGAGGACCACCGGATCGGTTTCACCGCAGTCCGCACAGGGGTGCGAACGGAAGTAGTCGATCAGCAACCGCGTCCGCTCCTGCCGGAGCTTCTGCTTCCCGGCGCGCGCATGCCCGATGTACCGCTGCTTGTTGGCCTCGTAATGCTCGCGCCCGTAAGCCGAACGGCACGGCCGGCAATACGAGTCGCGTTGGCCTTTCTGCCTCCGACGCCAGGCGAACTCGTCGAGTGGCTTCACCTGATGGCAGCGCGAACACGGCTTCGTTTCCATTGCGAACATAGGTTCGCTCTGCGTTCGGACGGACCGTCGCCTAAACTGATGACCGCGCCGGGGCGTGGCGCAGTCTGGTAGCGCACTCGGCTGGGGGCCGAGCGGTCGCTGGTTCGAATCCAGTCGCCCCGATTCGGGTGGCGCGAGCGCCGAAGCGCGCTCAGCGTCTCGCCCGCGACGCCTGGCTGGTCTTGCCCGTGACGCATGCCCTGGCATACGATCCCGCCGTGGAGGCGGAGGGACAGCTCGGCACCAAGCTCGTCCTCGAGGGCGGCGTGCTCGAGATCTTCTCCCATGGCCGGTCGGCCGCCCGCCTGCAAGCCGGTGCGGATGCTGCGATCAGGCGCATTCCGCGCGGGGACGGACTCGCGATCAGCATACGTCTCCAGGACGGCTCGAAGCTGCTCGCCTTCAGCGCGGAGCAGACGCCCGCCGCGGAGGCGCTGCTTGCGGCGTTCGAGTCCTCTGGCCCGGCGTGACGCCGTCGCTCAGCCGTCCCTCACCCCGAGGATCGCCGCCTCCACGGCGCGCAGCCGGTCCACGTCGCCGCGCATGCCGGCCGCGGCGTCGTTGAAGAGGAAGGCCTCGGCCAGGCGCACGATCGCGTAGCCCAGCGTGGCCGGCTCGACCGGCGGGTCGTAGTGGCCGGCGCGGGCCTCGTCCTCGATCATTCCGACGATGCGCTCGACCATGTGCGGCTGCAGGTAGCCCGCTCCGGACGTGATCACGCGCAGCGCGGCGGCGCGTTCGCGCTCGACGAACACCCGGAGCGCGGGCGCGTCTGCGAGGCTGCGGTTGAAGCGGTCGAAGGTCTCGAGCAGCGCACGGCCGCCGCGCCCACGGGCTCGAGCACGAGCCGCGTCGAGCAGCGGCTCGGCGGCGTGGAAGAGCACCTCGCCGAGCAGCCCCTCGCGGGAGCCGAACCAGCGGTAGATCGTGGTGCGCCCGACGCCGAGCTGGGCCGATATCGCCTGGACGTCGACGCGGCGCCCGCGCAGGTAGTGGCCCAGCGCTGTGGCGAGGACCTCGTCGCGCGTGGCCGCGGCCGGGCGGCCGCGACGGGGGACGAGTGCCGGGTCGGCGGGCATGCGCGGGAGATCGTAGTGCGTTTGGTACATCACGTTCGCCGTGTTCCGATATGCTCGCCGGGTCGGCTTCGGGAGAGCTGAGGAGAGACGATGCAGGGATCGTGGAGTGGCCTGGCGGCGGCGGCTGTGTGCTGCGCCGCGTTTGCGCTCGTGCCGCAGATGGCTGCGGCGCAGGAGGAGTGCGCGAGCTACTCCTGCGCGGACTACCGCGACCACGATCTCGACAACTACACGCGCGCGCGCGGCCGGCAGGTGGGGGAGTCCATCTCGCCCGAGTACCACCGCGACTTCATCGGCGCCTGCGCGGACACGCAGGGGCGGTCCGCGGCCAAGCAGCTCAACGATGTGACGAAGGGCCGCGTGTACGGCGGGGTCGGTCAGGCCACGTGCTGGTGGAGCGTGGGCGACGCGCCGGCCTACCACGACGTCGGCCGGCGACGGGTGCACTTCATGTCGCGCACGGGCGCGAAGCTCCAGGGCCACATCTGGGGCGCCGAGGCGCCGGGGCCGCGGCCGGGCGTGGTGATCACCACCGGCTCGATCCAGGCCTCCGACCAGATGTACTGGTGGGCCGCCCGCGCACTGGCCGCACGCGGCTACGTGGTGATGACCTTCGACGTCCAGGGTCAGGGCCAGTCCGAGACCTTCGGCCACGAGCCGGGCGACATCTTCCCGACGGACGAGGGCTTCCCCTCGCAGCAGGCGCCGAACTTCCACGACGGCACGATCGACGCGCTGCGCTTCTTCCTCTCGACGCCCGACGACCCCTACCGGCCGCAGGGCTGGTCCGAGGACGACGCGGCGGCCTCGGAGGCCGCCTCCGGCGGCGAGCAGGTGGACTGGGTGAACCCGGGCCACGGGGCGCTCGACCGCGACCGCATCGGCATAGCGGGCCATTCGCTGGGAGCGAGCGCGGTGAGCGCGGTGCAGCAGTGCAGCGACGAGGGCGAGGCCTGGCAGACGCTCGAGCTGTGCGGCGGCCGCTCGTTCCCGATCCGCGCCGTCGTCGCCTGGGATGCGCTCAGCGCCGACGGCGTCACGCCGGTCGTGCCGGCGATGAGCCAGCAGGCGGACGGCTACTTCCTCTTCCCCACGCTCTCGCCCTCACCCCCGGATCCGAGCTCGTCACTGGGCGGCTACGAGCTCTGGGAGGGGTCGGGGCTCGACGCGTTCATGTACGTCGTGCGCGGCGGCACCCACATCGAGTGGTCGCAGGTGCCCTACACCTCGGCCACAACGTACGGCGCTCCGATGAACGCCTACTACACGCTCGCGTGGATGGACCGCTGGGTCTCGGACGACCCGGCCGTGCGCGCGGACGCCTACGACCGGCTCGTAGACGGGCCGCGGGGAGCGCCCGAGGAGCCGTTCAGCGCCAACCACTTCTCGACGCGGCGGTACTCGGCCGCGACGCTGAGCGCCCCGGGCGCCGAGGGCGACGCTCCGGCGGTCGAGACCACGGACCTGCGCCGGTGGGCAGGAAGAAGCGAGGTCGGCGACTGGGCCGGCTCGAACGCAGACCGACAGGGGAGGTTCCTGCCATGAGCAAGACGACGTTCCTCGCCGCCCTCGCGGCCGGGCTGGTGGCGGCGTCCGCCGCTCACGCTGCCGACGCCACATATGACGAGAACGCCAACTGGCTCGCCGGCTTCGGAGCCACGACGCAGCACCTGACCGACGCCGGCGAGATGAGCGAGACGGCCGTCGGCTCGCTCAACAACGCGGTCGAGAACGCGCAGGACCCCGACGCCCTCAACCAGGGCCCCTACCAGCTGCACCAGTGGCCCTGGAACGGCGACCCCGACCGTGAGCCGTGCGGCCGCGAGGCGCTCGTTCCCATCGCTGCCGAGGGCTGCTACGCCGGCCGGACGCAGCGCGTGAGCTTCGACAACGGCGCCGGCCTGACGCTGGACGGGACCGTCTTCCATCCGGACTCCGACACGCTCCGCGACGCGGAGGGACGAGTGCCGGGAGTGGTCATCTCCGATGGTTTCCAGGGCAACCAGAAGATGTACTGGTGGGCGGCCCAGGGCCTCGCCGAGGCGGGCTATCTCGTCATGACATATGACGTCTCGGGCCAGGGCCACTCGCAGGGCAGCGCCACAGGGGACGCCGCGGCCGAGCTGCACGAGGCGGTGGACTACTTCATCGGCGCCGAGCGCGACTGGGCGGATGAGCTCCAGGCCGGCAACGTCGGGATGGCCGGCCACTCCATGGGCGCCGGTGCCGTGCAGAGCGTGGGCAACGCGAACCGCCCGGAGATCAACGCGATCGTGGCGTGGTCCGATCTCGGTCCGGGCTACACGGGCGACGCCCCGATCCAGGGCCAGGGTGCCGACTACGACAACTGGATCTTCCCGCCGGTGCCCTCGGAGGACGGTCCCGACTCCGAGGCCAAGCTCGACGGCTTCGATGCCGTCCGCGGACGCGGGGTCGACGTTCAGGAGGTCGTGATCGAGAGCGCGAGCCATCTCGCCTGGTCGCACGTGGACGGCGCCTGGACGTCGACCTGGAGCGAGGAGGTCGCGGCCTTCTACACCCTTGCTTGGTTCGACCGCTACCTCGGGGACGACTTCCCCCGCGAGGGCGTGAGCGCGACCGAGCGGCTCGTGTCCAACTACGAGGCGCGAGAGGCACCGGGTCACGGGCTGTCGCGCAAGTACCTCTCGGCCTACTCGATCGGGGCCGATCTGTGCCGGGACCAGAGGGACAGGGAGGGGTGCTGAAGCGAGCCCTGGTGGTGGCGGCCGTGGGCGCGCTCGCGGTCGCGCCCCCCGCCCTCGGACAGTCGGTTGGCGTGATCGACTGCGAGGGCCCCGCCGGTGATGCCTCCCCGGGGACCCTGGCCTGGGAGCAGCGCGAGGCGGAGAACGTCATCTGCGCCACCCAGCGCAATCTCGACATCCTCACCAACCCCGCTTACTACCGGGGCCTCGCCATGCTCGGGCCCCGGACCGCCACCGCCATGGACCCGCTGCGCGAGCCCACCAGGTGGCACGGCTCGCGCTTCCGCTTCGAGGAGCTCGCGATCCCCGACGGCGGGCGCGAGCTTCCGGCCTTCCTGTTGCGCCCGTGCGATGCGTCCTGTGCCGGGGTGCCGGTCGGGCTGGAGCCGCATGAGCCGCCCTACCCCGCGGTGGTGATCATGCACGGGGGCGCGGCCAACCACGAGATGTACCTGTGGGCGGCCGAGGGCCTGGCCGAGGCCGGCTACATGGTCCTGACGGTGAACATCGGCCGCACCGACGACAGCCACTACGAGACCACGAAGGCCGCGCTCGACTGGCTCCTGTCGGCGCGCAACCGGCATGCGGGCGAGCTCGACCGCGAGCGCATCGGGCTCGCCGGCCACTCGGCGGGCGGAGTGGCGGTCAGCCGGCTGGGGCAGGAGGACGAGCGCGTGTCCGCGATCGTCTCGTGGGACCGCGCCCAGTCCGGCCGGATGCCCCCCGACCTCCCGCTCCGCACGCCGGCGCTGTTCGTGGTCGCCGACTTCAACTGCCAGCAGGTACCGGTCTGCCTGCCGGAGCGGCGCGAGGCCGCGCCCGACCCGCTCGGCCCCGGCAACAAGGACGAGGACTTCCGGCGCCTGCGCACGGCGGGAGTGGACACGATGAAGGTCGCGCTGCGCGCGGCCACGCATCTCGACTTCACCGAATGGCCGCTGCTGAACGCGAGCCGCTACGGCGTGGCGACCACGTTCTACTTCACCCGCGCCTGGTTCGACCGCTACCTGAAGGGAGATCCGGAGGCGGCAGGACGGCTCACGGCTGAGCGCTTCGACGGATCCGCGGACGTCCACAACATCAGCACGGGCCGCTGGGACCCGGCGACCCAGTCCAATCGTCCGGCCCTCATCGCGGGCCAGCCGCTCGCGGATCGCCTCAGCTTCCACTTCCGCTCCGGCTACTGGCTCGAGGGCGGGGCGCTCGCGTGTGAGGACGTGCGGGCCGGCTGCGGGTAGCCGTGCTCGGGTGCCGCTACCGCGGGGCGAGCAGGGTCAGCCTTCGCCGGTCGGTGCGGGCGCGACCGGCGGCGTCGCGGTAGGTCACGTGCACCTCGGCGACGACGCGGCGCGACCTGCGCAGCGCGGTGAGCGCGCTCCGTGACAGCCTGACCGTGACGGTCCTCATGCGTCCCGGGGTTGCGCGCACTCGTGCGGCTCCCAGACGTCCGGAGCCCCGTCGAAGCTCGACGGTCGCCGTCTCCCCCGGCGCGGCGCCGGCCGGGAACAGCGCCTCCACGCGCACGCGGCCGGTGCGCGAGACCCGCGCGCTGCGGGCCGGCATTCGCAGCACGAGCGAGCGGCGGGTGGTGGCGGTGGAGCCGTCCGGGCGGACCTGGGCGATGACCAGGCGCAGGCTGACCCTGCCGCGCCGGCGCAACTCGAGGGCGACCGCCCGCGGCAGCGAGACCCTGATCCGCCGCGACTGGCCTGAGGGCACGGCGAGCGCCCGCGACGGCAGCTGGACGGCACGCCGGCGCGGCCGGCGCTGGGAGCTGCCCGCCCGGCGATCCGAGGCCACGGGGATGCTGCCCGTGCGCCCCGACAGCTCGAACAGGCAGGCCGGAAGCTGCTGCTCGGCGCAGGAGAGCTCCAGCGTGAGCACCCGCCCCGAGCCGGTGTCTACGTCGCGCAGGCCGTCGGCGAGCGAGACGGGGGCGAAGGGCGGACGGGGGTCCCCGGCGGCGGGGGCCGTCACGACCTGGACGGGGCCCGGCACCGTCTGGACGGTGGCAGGCGGAGGTGGAGGCGGAGCGCCCGGGGGAGTCAGCTCGAAGGCGCCGATGTCGCAGCCGCCCTGCTGCGGGCGCGGGACGTCGCGCTGGTCGACGGGCGGGCAGCCGCCGCTGCCGGCGTCGACCGCCTGGCTGCCCGACAGCAGCGCGTGCGTCTGCGTCGCCCCGCCGTTGTCGGCGAGCGCCCCAAGTGCCGCACTCCCGTTCTGGACGTCGCCGGCGACATTGAAGCCGCACTCACTCCCCGAGTCGAGGTTGTTGCCCTGCGATCCGAACCCGAGTCCGCTCGAGTCCGAGCACTGCTGGCCGGCGGCAGCCGCCACGTTCCCGGACACGATCGTGTCCTGGATGCTGAAGGCGCCGCGGGCAGCCGTACCGAACGATGGGCTCAGATCATTCGCCAGGCCGCCGCCGCTCCCGCCCGCGCTGTTCCCGGCGATCGTGCTGCTCTCGATCGCGATGTTCGCCCTGCCCAGCGCGCGAATGCCTCCGCCGTTCGTGTCCGCGCGGTTGCCGCTGATCGTCGAGTTGGAGATCAGCAGCGGGTGCTCGCTCTCGTAGTTGATCCCGCCGCCGCCCCTCGTGGACGTGTTGCCGCTGATCGTGCTCGAGTCGATGACCGCCACGACCTGGTTGCGGAGGTCGAGTGCGCCGCCGCCGGAAGTGGCAGACGTCGACTGGGTGCGGTTGCCACTCACGGAGCTGTCCACGAGCAGAAGCGTGGTGTCGTTCTGCGCGTAGATCCCGCCGGCCTCGTCCTCGGCGACGTTGTCCGCGATCACCGAGCGCAAGACCGTAAGCACGGCGTCGTTCTGGAGGAAGATCGCCCCGCCCGTCGACTGCGTGCCGGGTGTCAGGACGTGCCCGGTCAGCGTGCTGTCGCTAACGGTCGCGGAGGCGTCTTCGTGGTTGACGAGCACACCGCCCCTTACGGCGACGTTGCCGCTGAAGGTTGAGCGCTGGATCACGAGCCTTCCGTGACCCTGGTTGTCGATCGCGCCGCCCGACCCCAGCCCGGTGGGCCCCGCCCGGTTGCCGCTGAAGCGGCTGCCGACCACGGTGAGGCGGCCCTCGTCCAGGTTCTGGATCGCGCCGCCGGCGCCGCCCGCCTGGTTGCCGGTGAAGCTGCTGTCCGACACGACCATCTCGGGGGTGCTGAAGGTGCCGGGGCCGGCGTTCACGATTGCGCCGCCGTCTTCGCCGATGATCGTGCCGATGTTCGCGTCGAACGCCACCCTGCGGATCTGCACGTCGCCGTCGTCGTTGCGGATGGCGCCGCCGCTCCCGTCGCCCCCGGTGATGCGGAGGTCCTGGAAGTCGCCCTCGCCGGATGGGCCGAGCACATGGAAGGCGCGATCGGCGATCGGCCCCGCGTCCACCGTCGTACCGCCGGCGCCGGAGCCCGCCCCGCGGAAGGACACGTTCCTTGTGAGGTCCAGGTCGCCGGTGGCGGCGGCGTCCTCGCCGGGGCCGTCGATCGTGAGCGTGTGCGCGCCCGCCGGCAGCACGATGACGTCGTGGTTGGTCGTGGCGTTGGCGGCGATCACGGCCTCGCGCAGAGAGCAGTCGGCGTCGCAGGCGCCGTCGGCCGTGTCCGTCTGCTTGGTGACGGTGAACGTAGCGCCATGCGCGGCGGCCGGCGCGAGCAGCGCAGCGGCGACGGCGGCGATGAGGACGAGCCTTCCTCTCACACCGCCAAGATGACCCCTGGCGCGCGCCCCGTCGTCAGGGTGAGCACCCTGATCTTTCGTCCTTCGCCCCGCTCAGCCCAGCTCGGGCGCCGACATCCGCGCGAGCGTCTCGTGCAGCTCCGCCACGCGGCGCTTCACAGGGTCGCCGTCGGGCCGGTCGTGCACGATGTCCCACGTGGCCTCCGCGGCCGTCCGGGCGGTCTCCGGGGTGGCCTCGGCCACCACTGCCTCGACCACCTTGAGCTCGAACTGCTCGATCTGCTCGGCGGGGTTGCCCGGCGGGATCTTGGGCAGCGGCTCCTTCACGACCTTGCGCCACAGGCCGGCGGCGATCGCGAGGCGGTTCTCGAGTGCGCGGGCGTCCATGGGCCGATGAGGGTAGCCGTCCGCCGGCGCTATGCGGGGGCGGCCGCGTGCTTGGCCCGCCGTGCCGCCTTCATCCGCTCCGTGGCGTCCAGCTCGACCTTGCGCAGGCGGATGGCGCCGGGCGTGACCTCCACGCACTCGTCCTCGCGCAGGAACTCGAGCGCCTGGTCGAGGGAGAGCACCCGGTGGGGCACCAGCCGCACGAGCACGTCGGCGGTCGACGAGCGGATGTTGGTGAGGTGCTTCTCCTTCGTGGCGTTCACGTCGAGGTCGGCCGCGCGGGCGTTCTCGCCCACGATCATTCCCTCGTAGACGTCTTCGCCGGGCCCCACGAACAGCGTGCCGCGCTCCTGCAGGCTCATGAGCGCGAACTGGGCCGCCGCCCCGCTGCGGTCGGCCACCAGTGCGCCGGTCGGCCGCGTGCGCAGCTCGCCCGCCCACGGCTCCCAGCGGTCGAAGACGTGATGCAGCAGGCCGGTGCCGCGCGTCTCGGTGAGGAACTCGGTGCGGAACCCGATCAGGCCGCGCGCGGGTGGCCGAGGCATGGCGCCTCATGGCGACCCGGCGCGCACCCGTCCAAGCGGGCCTATGACGCGCTGCAGGAGGGGGGCTACTCTCCGGAGGTGGTGAAGTGCTACGGGCCTCGCGCCGCTGCCCGACGTCACGAGGGGTCGCAAGGACGTCAACCGCCTGACCGGCGAGAGCTACGTTCCGGTGCTCGTCCTCGACGACGGCGAGGTCATCGCGGACTCGAAGAGCATCGTGGCCTGGGCGCGCGACAACCCGGCTCGCGGCGCGGGCTGAGCCGCCGCCAGAACTCCGTAGCGCGGCGCGCGTCAGTTCGTTCGCCCGAAGCCGCCGTCGAGAGCGAGCAGATCGTCCTCGGACAGCTCGATCAGCGCGGCGTTGACGTTCTCGCGCAAGGTGCTTGGGCCACCCCGTGCCGGGGATAGGCAGCACGACGGGCGACTCGTGTAGCAGCCAGGCGAGTGCGATCTGGGCCGGCGTTGGGCCATGCCGGGCGGTGGCGCCGGTCACCGCGCCGGAAGAGCGGGCCAGGTCACCCATGCCGATCGGAGCCCAGGGCATGAACCCGATCCCGGCCGCTTCACATTCCCTCAGGACATCGTCGGCTGCCTGCTCGGCGACGTTGAAGCGGATCGTTCGCTCGTTGCGAAGCTCCCGGATGGCGCCGAACTGTTCCTCGGGGAGCCGCATGGCGCCGAAGCCGAGCCGGTGGACGCTCAGCTCGCCGCCGATCGCGCAGGTGCCGGACGCGTGCGCGGGCAGAGATGTCTTCTCGCGGGGAGTGGCCGCGAGGCTACGACCTCAAGCGTGCTTGAAGTCAAATGCGGGCGCCCCGCCTAGTACGAACGCGCGGGTTGCGGTGGCCGCACCGCGCGGATAGTGTTGCTCCACGGGAAACAGGGGGCGGGCATCGCGGGCTGGCCCCCGCGTGGGCAGGGGAGTGACGATGCGACGGTTGAGGCTGCGCTGTGCACCGGTGGCGGCGGCGATCACGGGGTTGCTCTTGGCGGTGCCGGCCGCTCAGGCGGCGTTTCCCGGTGAGAACGGGAAGATCGCGTTCAGCCGAGACGCCCAGATCCACGTGATGAACCCTGACGGGAGCGCCCAGACCAGCCTCACCAGCGGACCCGACGACTCGCCCGCCTTCTCGCCCGACGGCACCAGGATCGCCTTCACGGGCGCCCGGGACGGCAATGTCGAGGTCTGGGTCATGAACGCCGACGGCAGCGGCCAGACCAACCTCACCAACCACCCGGCGGTCGACGGCGTGCCCGCCTGGTCTCCCGACGGCACCCAGATCGCCTTCGGGAGCTTGCGGGACGGCAACTTCGAGGTCTACGTGATGAACGCCGACGGCAGCGGACAGACCAACCTCAGCAACAACCCGGACTTCGACGCCGATCCGGCGTGGTCGCCCGACGGCGCCCAGATCGCTTTCACGAGCTTCCGGGACGGCAACGAGGACATCTACGTGATGAACGCCGACGGCAGCGGACAGACCAACCTCACCGACAACGAGAACGGCAACAGCACACCTTCCTTCTCGCCCGACGGCAGCCAGATCGTCTTCTCAGGCTCGCGGGAGGGCGACCTCAGCCCCGAGATCTACGTGATGAACGCCGACGGCAGCGGCGAGACCAAGCTCACCAGCGACGAGGCGCCGGACGAACAACCGGTGTTCTCGCCCGACGGCACGAGGATCGCCTTCCAGGTCCAGCGTGACGCCCCTCACGAGATCTATGTGATGAACGCCGACGGCAGCGGCCAGACCAACGTCAGCAACACTCCGGACGAGGAAGAGACTGGGCCCGATTGGGGACCCAAGCCCGCCTCGGCCCCCGCGACGTGCGAGGAGGACACCAGCGGGGATCAGGAGAGCGGTCCGGTCTCCGGCCCGGTCCATGGCGTCGACGAGGCACTCGGCAGCGGCTCCGGCAATCCGCTCGGCGTCCTCCTGCACCACGTCAACTGCGACGTGATCGTGGGCCTGGGCCTGTAGTCCCTGCCGCTAGCGGAGCTCGGGCGCCGACATCCGCGCGAGCGTCTCGTGCAGCTCCGCCACGCGGCGCTTCACAGGGTCGCCGTCGGGCCGGTCGTGCACGATGTCCCACGTGGCCTCCGCGGCCGTCCGGGCGGTCTCCGGGGTGGCCTCGGCCACCACTGCCTCGACCACCTTGAGCTCGAACTGCTCGATCTGCTCGGCGGGGTTGCCCGGCGGGATCTTGGGCAGCGGCTCCTTCACGACCTTGCGCCACAGGCCGGCGGCGATCGCGAGGCGGTTCTCGAGTGCGCGGGCGTCCATGGGCCGATGAGGGTAGCCGTCCGCCGGCGCTATGCGGGGGCGGCCGCGTGCTTGGCCCGCCGTGCCGCCTTCATCCGCTCCGTGGCGTCCAGCTCGACCTTGCGCAGGCGGATGGCGCCGGGCGTGACCTCCACGCACTCGTCCTCGCGCAGGAACTCGAGCGCCTGGTCGAGGGAGAGCACCCGGTGGGGCACCAGCCGCACGAGCACGTCGGCGGTCGACGAGCGGATGTTGGTGAGGTGCTTCTCCTTCGTGGCGTTCACGTCGAGGTCGGCCGCGCGGGCGTTCTCGCCCACGATCATTCCCTCGTAGACGTCTTCGCCGGGCCCCACGAACAGCGTGCCGCGCTCCTGCAGGCTCATGAGCGCGAACTGGGCCGCCGCCCCGCTGCGGTCGGCCACCAGTGCGCCGGTCGGCCGCGTGCGCAGCTCGCCCGCCCACGGCTCCCAGCGGTCGAAGACGTGATGCAGCAGGCCGGTGCCGCGCGTCTCGGTGAGGAACTCGGTGCGGAAGCCGATCAGGCCGCGCGCGGGAACGAGGTACTCCATTCGCACCCAGCCCGTGCCGTGGTTGACCATCTGCTCGAGGCGCCCCTTGCGCATGGCGAGCAACTGGGTGATCACGCCGACGTAGTCCTCCGGGATGTCGATGGCCATCCGCTCCACCGGCTCGTGCACCCGCCCGTCGACCTCGCGGGTGAGCACCTGCGGCTGGCCCACGGTGAGCTCGAAGCCCTCGCGGCGCATGAGCTCCACGAGCACGGCCAGCTGAAGCTCGCCGCGTCCCTGGACCTCCCATGTGTCGGGCCGCTCGGTGTCGTGCACGCGCAGCGACACGTTGCCCACCAGCTCCTGGTCCAGCCGCGCCCGCACCTGCCGCGCCGTTAGGCGGGATCCGCTGCGGCCGGCGAGCGGCGAGTTGTTGATCCCGATCGTGACGCTCAGCGACGGCTCGTCCACCGTGATCACGGGGAGGGGGCGGGGGTCATCGAGAGCGGCCAGGGTCTCGCCGATCGTGATCTCGGGTATGCCCGCCACGGCGATGATCTCGCCCGGCCCCGCCTCCTGGGCCTCGACACGGTCCAGCGCCTCGGTGACATACAGCTCGCCCACCTGGGCCCGCTCGACCGTGCCGTCGGCTCGGCACCACGCCACGGCCTCGCCGCGCCGGATCGTGCCGTTGCGCACCCGGCACAGCGCCAGCCGGCCGACGTAGGGGGAGGCGTCGAGGTTCGTGACGTGCGCCTGCAGCGGGTGCTCGGGATCGTGCGCCGGCGCGGGGATGTGCTCCAGCAGCAGGTCGAGCAGCGGCGCGAGCGACTCGCCCTCGACCCCTTCCTCGAGCGACGCCTGCCCGGCCCTGGCATTGCAGAAGACGATCGGGAAGTCGATCTGGGACTCGTCGGCGTCGAGGTCGAGGAAGAGCTCGAGCACCTCGTCCACCACCGCGCCGATGCGCGCGTCCGGGCGGTCCACCTTGTTCACGACGAGGATCACCGGCAGCCGCGCCTCCAGCGTCTTGCGGAGCACGAAGCGAGTCTGGGGGAGAGGGCCCTCGCTGGCGTCCACCAGCAGCAGCACGCCGTCGACCATCGTCAGGCCTCGCTCCACCTCGCCGCCGAAGTCGGCGTGCCCCGGGGTGTCCACGATGTTGAGCTTCACGCCGGCGTGGCGGACCGCCGTGTTCTTCGCCAGGATCGTGATGCCCTTCTCGCGTTCGAGGTCCATCGAGTCGAGCACGCGCTCGGCCACGTCCTGGTTGGCGCGGAACGCGCCGGACTGCCAGAGCATGGCGTCGACGAGCGTGGTCTTGCCGTGATCGACGTGGGCGACGATCGCGACGTTGCGGATGTCCTCGCGGAGGGCTTGCACCTCCAGGAGGCTAGTGAGCTAGCGGGCCGGTGCGGCCTGCGACTCGCGCGCGGGCTCGGGGGCGGCCATGGGCTCGGCGACCGCCGGCGGGTGCGCGACCGCCTCCACGCGCTCGGCCATGGTGCTCGTCCAGGCGGGGGAGAGCTTCGACCGCAGCGCCACGAGGCAGACGTCGTCCGGGAGCCGCCCGCGCGAGAACACCCGCGCCGCCTCCACCACCCGTTCGACGGCCTCGTCGGGCGTGGGGCGGTTGAGCTCGTCGATCAGCCGCGTGAGCCGCACGCGCCCGAACGGCTCGTACGACTGGCGCCGGGGGCGCGCGTCCGTGACGCCGTCGGTGTAGAGCAGGATCCCGGCCTGGGGTAGGCGCGCGTGGTATCCCACCACCGGCAGCTCGGGGGCGATGCCGAGCGGGTAAGAGGGCTTGAACGTGCCGATCGGCTGACCGTCCGTGAGCGACAGCGGCGGGGGGTGGCCCGCGCTTGCCCACACCAGCGAGGAGTCGGGCCGCACCACCACGCACACCATCGTGATGAACTCCGCCGACACGCCGTGCTGGCGGATGAGCTCTGCGTTGGTCACGCGCAGCAGGTGCACCGGGTTGTCGGAGTAGGGCGCGCACGCGCTGAGCGTGGCGCGGGCGAAGGTGGCGCGCTTGGCGGCGTCGATCCCCTTGCCCACGACGTCTCCGACGACCACGACCGTCGAGTTGTTGTGCCCCGGCGCGACGAGGTAGAAGTCACCGGCCACGCCGCGCTCGGCCGGCACGTAGCGCGTGGCCACCTCGAGCAGCGGCAGGTCCGGCGCCTGAACGGGGGCGAGCGCGTCTTGGATCACCCGCAGGCGGCCGAGCTCGGCGATGCGCCGCTCGCGTTCGTCGCGCAGCTGCCCGAGCAGCCACGCGGGCACCATGACGAGGGGGATGCGCACGACCAGCGTCCAGGGCTCGAACGGATCGGCAAAGAGGGCGGCCGCCACGAGCACCGCGGAGGCGGCCACGCCGGCGACGAGCGCCGCGCGGGTGCCGAACCACCAGGCGGCCGCCAGCACCGGCAGCAGCTCGACCGAGCCCGGGTCGGGCATGAGCGTGAGCCGCAGCAGCAGAATGGCCCCGAGCGAGGCGACGATCGCGACGATCTGGACGTCACGGCGCTCGTCAGGCCGCACCGGCACCCGCCTCGCGCACCGCGCCCGAGCAGACGACGTCGATCGCGCTGATGCGCCCGTCATCCACGGTGAGGAACTCCCACCACTCCACGATCCACGCATCGTCGCCGCGGCGCAGGCGCCAGCGGGTGCCGGCGCGCACGCGCTCGCCCACGCGCTCCACGTCCACGGCCAGCGTCTCGTGGGAGTCGTAGGCGGCGAGGAACTCCCGCGCCTCGCGGAGTACCTCGGGGGCGCCGCGCAGCTTCACGATCTCGCCCGGGGCGATCTCCCGCTGGCGCACGTCCGGCGCGAGCAGCGTCTCGAGGCGCACCTCGTCGCCCGCCGCGTACGCCTCGGCGAATGCGAGCCCACAGGCCAGGGTGTCGGTGGTCGCTCCTACCGTCATGTGTTCCCCCCTCGCTCGTCTCGGACGGAGTGTGCCATGCCACGCTAGGCCGGTCGAACCCGAATGCTCACGCGGGTCGAATCCGGACCGGCCACGAGCCGCAGCACGCGCGCCCCGGGCGGCGAGGTCACCGAGGCGCCCGTGACATCCACCTCATACGTGCCAGGGTAGTGGCGCGGAGGCAGGAAGACCTCGGTTTCGAGGCCGGGGGCGAGCGAGCCCCCATCCGCCCGCCGGGTGGCGTACTGGAGGGTGAACGCGCGCGAGGCGGGATCGAACGCCCACGACTCGGGAGTGCCGGCCACCGCTCGCGGGAACGGGCGGGCGAGCACGTCGAGCTTGGCCTTCTTCACGTTGGCGCCCGTGGGCGGCTGCGCGGGGTCCTCCACCAGCGACTGGGCGCCGCCGCCGCCGCTGGTGGTGGGGTCCGCGCAGGTGCAGTAGTGCCAGTACTGCCACGACAGGCGGTACTCGTCCGCCCCCTCCACGAGGCGGCGCAGCAGGCCGAGGTCGTCGCTGGCGCCGAACTCCGACAGCAGCAGGGCGTCGCCCGTGCGGCGCGAGTGCTCCTCCGCGTGGGCGAACACGAAGTCGCGCTCGACCAGCCCGCACACCGGGTCCTGCAGCTCGGGCGGCAGCGACACTCCAGGCACCACGCCGGCCGCCAGGCAGTAGTTGTGGAAGGAGAAGCCGGCGTTGGGGTCGCCCGTGTCGCCGTGCCGTGTGGGCACGCCGGAGTTGAAGATGACGTTGGGCTCGTACCAGACCAGTCCGTCGGGGTCGGCCTGGCGGATGGCGGCGATCATGCGCTTCGAGAAGCTGGTGAGCGGCCCGGCGTCGAACAGCGGGCAGCCCACTTCGGGCACGACGCACGTGGGCCAGGCGCTGCCCGGCCACGGCTCGTTCATCAGGTCGTAGCCCATGACGAACGGGTGCCCGGCGAAGCGCGCGGCCACGTGGCGCCAGGCAGCCGCGTAGCGATCCTGGAGTCCGAAGTCGTTGGCCCAGAAGTGGTCGAAGGCGCGCCACAGCGCGGGCATGGCCAGGTAGTTGGCGGGGAAGCCGAGGCGCGGCTGTGCGGGCAGCCCGTCGTCGTGGGTAGCCCAGTCGGGGAAGCCCTCGCCACCGAAGCGCTGGTTGTAGAGGTCCTGGTGGAAGTCGAGCTGGGAGTGGATCCCGTGCTGGGCGAGCAGGTCCACGGTGCGCTGGATCGAGTCGAGATAGGCGTCGTCGTACTCGCCCGGGCGCGGCTCCAGCGCCGCGTAGATCACGCCCACGCGGGCGGTGTTGAAGCCGTGCTCGGCGAGGAATGCCGCGTCGTCGGCGGAGAAGCCCACGGCCTCGGGCTCGAACGGCGGCCGCTTGGAGACCATGTTCACGCCGTGGAGCACCACCACGCGTCCGTCGGAGTCCGTGAGCCAGCGGCCGGAGTGGGAGAGGGGCTCGGCGGCCGTGGCGGAGGATGCCGCGGCGAGCAGCGCGCAGCCCAGGGCGACACAGACGGCCAGGAGCCTCCCCCGCATGACGCGGAGCCTACCCGGGGGTCAGGTCTTGCACTGCACCCGCCGAGAGGGGTCACCGAGAGGGGTCAGCGTGGGCCCTTAAGCTGCCGTGCGTGCCGCAGCCGCTACTGGCCGTCGACGCCCCCTCGCTCCTCTACCGGGCCTTCTTCGCGCTCCCCACGAAGATCACCGGTGCGGACGGGCTGCCCGTCAACGCCCTGCTCGGCTCTGTGAACATCCTGCTGCGCGAGGTGGAGGCGCACGCCCCCCGGGCGGTGGTCTGCTGCTTCGGCCCCGATGCCGCCGAGTACCGCGTGGAGCTCTATCCCGGCTATCACGCCGCGCGTCCCCCCATGCCGGACGAGCTGGTGCCCCAGTGGGAACGCGCCCCCGCCCTGTTCGAGGCGTTCGGCTGGCGTGTGGACCGCCACGACTCGCTGGAGGCGGACGACCTGCTGGGCGCCCACGCCGCGGCGGAGCGCGCCGCCGGCGGCCGGGCGCTGGTGCTGACCGGCGACCGCGACATGTACCAGTGCGCGGGCGACGGCGTGACGGTGCTCTACATGAAGACCGGCGCGAGGGGCGCTGAGGTCGTGGACGCCGCCGAGGTCGAGCGCCGCTACGGAGTGCCGCCCGCGATCGTGCCTGACTTCATCGCGCTGCGAGGCGATCCCTCGGACGGCCTGCCGGGCGCCAAGGGAGTGGGCGAGAAGACGGCGGCCGATCTGCTGCGGCGCCACGGCTCGCTCGAGGCGGCGGTGGCCGCAGCCGCCGGCGAGAAGCCGCGCGTGGCGGCGGCGCTCACGGACGAGCTCCTCCCGGCGTACAAGGAGATCGCCACTCTGCGCCCGGTGGACGTCGAGCGCCCCCCGGATGCGGCCACCGACCGCGCGGGCGGCGCCGCCGCGGCGCGCGCGCTCGGCATGGAGCGGCTGGCCGCGCGGCTGGAGAGCTGACGTGGCCGGTCTCCGAGTGCTCCCGACCGCAGGTGGCGCACGGCTGGCCGGCACGCGGCCGGCGATCTGCCGGATTGCTCGCGCCGCCGGGTCGCTTTGCCCCGACATGTTCTTGGTAAAGCGACCCAGCGCCGTGACTGACGTCCCTGGGCACGTCGTCTAGCGGACGCGCACGCGGTAGCGGCGGATCGTGGTGGGCCGGTCCGAGCGCACCCGGACCTCCACGGTGTAGATGCCGGCGCGCACGCGGCGGCCGCGGCGGGTGCCGTCCCAGCCCGCGTGCAGCGTCCCGTCCGCGCATTCGTGGGCGAGCGTGGCCACGGTGCGCCCGCGGCGGCGGACCCGCACAAGCACCTCGGCCGGCTGGGCCAGCCGGACGGACGCCACCCGCCGCGCTCGGCCGGCCCGCAGCGAGCGGGCGCCGCGGCGGAAGGAGCGCACGATCCGCCCGTTGTGGCTGAGCGCGGTGATGCGCGTGCGCTGCGCCTCCCAGCCCGAGGTGATCTCCACCGTCGCGCGCCCGGGACATGAGGCCTCGAACACGCCCGAGTCGGTCTGGCTGGCGGTGTCGCGGCGGGGGTCGTCTTCCTCGGCCGCCACGGGCGCGAGCACGAGTGGGTTGCCCGATGTCCAGATCCGCGCCGGGGTGGGGAGGGCCTCCTTCGCGGTGAGGGTGGGCTGCGACGACTGCGCCAGCGAGACCGCGCCGTAGCCCGAGACGGCCACGAGCCCCACGACGAGGGCCAGCGGCGCGAGGCCGCCGCGCGAGAGCAGGTCGGCGCGGGCGGCCAGGCCGAGCAGCAGCAGGAGCAGGGCAGGCATGAGCAGCCAGCGTCCGGCGTCGCGCAGCCCGCTGCCGAGCAGTGCCGGCCGGCGCGGGTCCGGGTCGCGCAGTTCCAGCGCCGGTACCTGCGCGGGGTCGTGGAACACGGGCTGGCGCGCAAACGCCTCGAGGTGCAGCCGCTCGCCGCGCCGCACCCGGTCCGGCCCTTCGATGCTGATGCCGTCCTCCACGACGATCGGCACCGTGTCGGTCTCCACCCGGTCGCCGTCCACGCGCAGCAGGCGGTAGCCGTGCCAGTAGCCGTGGTCGGTGCCCACCGGGCCGGTGGTGTAGAGCTCGCCGCCCGCGCCGCCGTCGATGTAGTACGGGATCCCGCCGAGGCCGCGGTAGAGGAACTGCCCCTTGATGTGGCCGAGGAAGACGGCGTCCACGCCGGCGCGCTCGGCCACGATCTCGAACAGCTGGTTGTCGGGCGAGATGCCCTTGCCCATCACGTGGTTCAGCGAGATCGGATCCGCGTACGTGGGGTCGCGTGGGTCGCGCGTGGGCTGGTGCATGACCACGAATGCGAGCCGGCCGTCGCGCTCTGCCTCGCCGGCCGCGCGCTCGAGGAACTCGTACTGCGGCCGCCCGGCCGCGTTCTGGGCGCTCGGCGCCTGGAGCGGGTCGCAGTTGGTGATGCTCTGGCAGGAGTTGTCGATGAAGATCCAGCGGACGTTGCCGTGGTCCACGAAGTAGTGGGAGGCCGCGCCCTCGGGGTCGTCGACGGGGCGCTCCTTCGGAGACAGTGCGGGGTCGTCGTAGGGCGCCGCGTCGCCGAACGGGTACGGCCGGCCGGCGAACACCTCGACGTAGTTGGAGAGGTCGGCGACCGGGCTCACGCCGCCCGGCAGCCCGAGGGGGGCCTCGCGGTCGTGGTTGCCCACGGCGGCGAAGTAGGGGACGCCCGCCTCGTCGTAGGCGCGCATGATCTCGCGCCAGCGCTCGAGCTCCTCGGCGTTGCCGTCGTTGGCCTTGTCGCCGGACATCGTCACGACCGCGGGGCGGTAGCGGACGACGTCGGCCACGACCTTGGGCAGCAGGGTGAGCCCGTCCTCGTCGTTCCAGTGCTCCTCGCCGTAGTGCGCGTAGAGGGCCCCGGGACCCTGTGCGGGCGGCCACGGCGCCTCCGGCGTGTACGCCGCGGCCGGCGCGGCGCACGCCAGCGCGAGAACGAGCCCTGCCACTAGACGCCTACCCATGACCTGTCGTTGATACCACGGGCGGGCGAGGGCGCGTTGCGGTCCGGTGAATGCAATCGAGAATCATTCTCATATATAGTCGGCGTCGATGCGTGCCCGCCTCCTCCTGACCGCCGCCGTCCTCGCCCTGGGCGCGGCCGGCTGTGGCAGCGACGACGACGGCGCGAGCGATGCCGGCGGCGGGCTGCGCGCGGTGGCCACGACCACCCACGCCGCCGACCTGCTGGCGAACCTGGGCGGCGAGCGCGTGGACGTGCACACTTTGCTGACGCCCACGTCGGACCCGCACGAGTACGAGCCCCGGCCCAGCGACGCGCGGGCCGTGGCCGAGGCCGCTCTGGTGGTGCGCTCGGGAGGCGACCTGGACGAGTGGCTCGGCGACGTGGTGGAGAACGCCGGCGGCGATGCCGAGGTGCTCACGCTGATGAACCGAGTGAGGACGCGCGGGGACGATCCGCACTGGTGGCAGGATCCGCGCAACGCCGTGCTCGCGGTGGAGGCCATCGGCGCCGCACTGGCCGAGGCCGATCCCGAGGGGGCGGCCGAGTACCGGCGCAGCGTCGCGGCCTACGCCCGGCGGATCGAGTCGCTCGACGCCGACATCGCCGCGTGCATGGCCGCGATTCCCGGCGGGCGGCGCAAGCTCGTCACCACGCACGACTCCTACGGCTACTTCGCGGCGCGCTATGACATCGAGGTCGTAGGGGCGGTGATCCCGTCGCTCTCGAGCCAGGCGCGCCCGTCGGCCGGCGACACCGCGGCGCTGGTGCGCCAGATCCGGGAGGAGGACGTGGCGGTCATCTTCCCCGAGAGCGCGCTCGACCCCCGCCTCGAGCGGGCGGTGGCGGATGAGGCGGGGGCGGAGGTCGGTGAGTCCCTCTACGCCGACTCCCTCGGGCCCGAGGGCTCCGAGGGGGATACGTATCTCGGCGCGCTTGCCCACGACGCCAAAGCGCTGGCGCGAGGCTTCACCGGCGGCGCGCGCGGCTGCGACCTCTGACGCCGCCGCGCCTGGCAGGATTGCTCGTGATGTGCGCGCAGTGCATGGCGGCGGCCGCCACCACGGCCGCGGCGGCCACCGGCATCCGAGCCTGGCTGGCCGCTCGGAAGCCCGGTTGGCTCACGCCCGCGCGGCTGCGTAGCGTGTCCGCCGGCCTTCTCGCCACGGCGGTCATCGGCGCGGGATTGCTGTCCTGAGCCGGGATGTTGGGTTCGCACTGCTGCGCACCCCGGCCGGGCGGTTGGCGGCGGGAGTGCTGGCCGCGCTCGCGCTGGCCACGGGGATCGGGCTCGCCATCCTCTGGCCCGGCGACGATCCGGGCGGAACCGACCTCGGCGGTCTCGTGGCTGGTGAGACCGAGGCGGCGGAGGTGGTGGGGATCAGCGCGGAAGGCTGCGAGGCGCTCGCGGGCCCCGGCTGCCGGCTCGTCCTGTTCGAGCTGCGCAGCGGGCCCAACGAGGGCGAGCAGAGCGCGCTGACGCTGCCCGGCGGGGACGCGCTCGCGCCGGAGCTGCAGCCGGGCGACTCCGTCCGCGTGCTCCGCAACGTCCCCTCCGGCATCGACCCGGCGCTTGCCCGGGAGCTGCCCATCGACGACGTGTCCACCCAGCCGTTCGCCTTCGTCGACTTCGAGCGGCGCGCGCCGCTCGTCTGGCTCGCCATCGCGTTCGCCATCCTGGTCATCGCGTTCGGGCGCGGGCGCGGTGCGCTCTCGCTCATCGGGCTGGCGGCCAGCCTCGCGCTCGTCATCGCGTTCGTCGCGCCGGCCATTCTCGACGGCGCAGCGCCGCTGCCGGTGGCCATCGTGGGCGCGCTGGCCATCATGTTCGTCACGGTTGCGCTCACTCACGGCGCCAACGCGAAGAGCGCCGCGGCCATGCTCGGCACCGCGGCCAGCCTGCTCCTCACGGCGCTGCTCGCCCTTGCGTTCGTGGAGCTCGCCCACATCACCGGGCTGTCCTCCGAGGAGGCCACGCTGCTCCAAGGGTCCGCGCCGGGGGAGCTCTCGCTCCAGGGCCTCGTGCTCGCCGGCATGGTCATCGGAGCACTCGGCGTGCTCGACGACGTCACGGTCAGCCAGGCCTCCACGGTCATGGCCCTGCGCCGCGCCAACCCGGCGCAGCACGCCGGCGAGCTCTACCGCAACGCGCTGGCGGTGGGCCGCGACCATCTCGGCGCCACCGTCAACACGCTGGTGCTCGCGTATGCGGGCGCCGCGCTTCCCGTGCTGCTCATCTTCAGCAGTCAGGGCACGAGCGTCGGCGAGGCGCTCAACCGCGAGCCGGTGGCCACCGAGGTGGTGGCGATGCTCGTGGGCTCGATCGGGCTGATCGTGGCCGTTCCGCTCACCACTGCGGTGGCGGCGGCACTCGCGTCGCGGCTTCCTGCCTCCGCGCTGCCCGAGCATGGGCACGAGCACACGCACTAGGCTGCCGGTCCCATGGAGATCTACCGCACGCCCGAGGAGCGCTTCGAGAACCTGCCCGGCTACGACTTCGCCCCCAACTACACCGACGTGGACGGCCTCCGGCTGCACTACGTGGACGAGGGGGAGGGCCGGCCCGTCGTCTGCTTCCACGGCGAGCCCACCTGGGCCTACCTCTACCGCAAGATGCTGCCGCCCCTCGTGGGAGCGGGGCACCGCGTGGTGTGCCCGGACTATCCGGGCTTCGGGCGCTCCGACAAGCCCACGGAGCGCGGCTGGTACACCTACGACCGCCATGTCGAGCACGTCTCGGCCCTGCTCGCGGGGCTCGACCTGCGCGACGCCACGGTGGTCGTGCAGGACTGGGGCGGGCCGATCGGGCTGCGCTGGGCGGTGGAGAACCCCGAGCGCGTGGCGCGGCTCGTGATCCTCAACACCGGCCTGTTCACCGGCCGGGTGTCGAAGGGGTTCATGGCCTGGCGCAACTTCGCGGAGAAGAACCCGGACCTGCCGGTGGGCATGGTGATCCAGGGCGCCACCACCAGCGAGCTGCCCGACGACGTGGTGGCGGCCTACGAGGCGCCGTTCCCAACGCCGGAGTCGAAGGCGGGGGCTGCGCAGTTCCCGCTGATCGTGCCCGTCGAGGAGGGGGCGCCGGGCGCCTCCGAGATGCGCGCGGTGTCCGACGAGCTGTCGCGCTGGGACAAGCCGTGCCTGGTGGCCTTCTCGGACTCCGATCCCGTCTTCCCCTTCCCGCGCTCGGGCCAGGTGTTCGCGGACCTCGTGCCCGGGGCGGCCGAGCAGGTGCCGGTCGAGGGAGCGGCCCACTTCCTGCAGGAGGACCGCGGCGAGCGCATCGCCGAGGAGATCCTGCGTTTCTCGGCAGCTTGAGGGCTCAGCCGCGGCCGGGGCGGCCCGCGGCCTTCAGCACGGTCGTGCGGTTCTTGGTGCTCGCCTCGTAGAGACGCACCGCCGCGGCCAGATCCGGGTCCGCTCCGCCGAGGCGGTCCACGATGTCGCGTGCCCGCATCTGGTCGTAGCCGGCCCAGGGTTGTGAGACCGCGACCTCCGGCCCGGCGCCGTACTCGGCGCCGACGTCGGAGGACTCGCCCGCCAGCGTGGCCTCCTCGGCCACGTTCTCGAGCAGCGGGTCGGGTGGGGACGGGTCGGTGTCGGCGGGCCGCCAGGCGGGCGCCTCGGCGCGCTCGGCCTCGACGGCCTGCGCGGCGCTGGGGGCAGCGGGCCCTCCGAAGGACCGCGGGGAACGCGCGGGATCGGCCGGGCGCCGGTCCTGCTGCTTGGCATCGCCGTCGCCGAACGCCCGCTCGAGCACCTGCCCGGCGCCCGACCGTGCGACCCGGACGCCCTTCGCTGCGGCCTTCATGGCAAGGCTGCGGCCCCGCCGGGCGAGCTGCTGTGCGGTGTTCGCCATCGCCGTGGTGCTACCCGGCGGGCGGGCCGTGAAACGTGGCGGCCGCGGTGCTCAGGCCTTGGCGCCCATGAACTCGTCGAGCTGTGCGACATCGGCCATTCGCGACACGTAGGTACGGAGGGAGGACGGAATCCCGCCGGGCCGTTCGGCGACCGACTGATGCGGGCGAGAGGAGTCGAACCTCCACGCTCTTTCGAGCACACGGTTCTGAGCCGTGCCTGTCTACCAGTTCCAGCACGCCCGCGAGGACGGCGAGTATAGGACGGAGCGCGGGTCGGGATGGGTGGATCGGCCCGTGGAGGACCTCGCGCAGGCGATCACGCGCTAGGCGCCGGCAGCAGCCGCCAGCCCCGCCAGCGCTCGCTCCAGCCCCGCCGCCGCGTCCGCCACGTCCGGCAGCGCGTCGCGGTCGGCCAGCAGCCCGAAGCCCACGCCGCCGTCGTAGCTGAGCATCCCGATCGACAGGGCCTGGTTGCGCGGGTTCAGCGGGACCGCCGGGAAGACCTCGCGCAGCGGGACACCGTCGAGGTAGAAGGTCTGCTGCGGGCCGGGCACGTTCGACACCACGAGGTTGAACAGGCGCGGCGCGCCCAGCGCCCGCGCCGTGAGCGAGGCCACGATCGGCGGGGCGAGGCCCGCCGCTCCCACGACGAAGGCGCCGGCGCGGACCTGCGCGGAGCCGCGCAGCTCGCGGGTGGACGCCGCGATCGCCCGCACCCGGTCCAGCGGCTCTCCCCGCAGGGGGAGGTCGATGAACACGGTGGAGATGCGGTTGCCGAGCTCGCTGTCACCCGTGGTGTCGCGCGTGGACACCGGGACGAGGGCGATCGCGGTCTCGGGCGGGTCATCACCCAGGTACTCCTCGAGCATGAGCGCGACCGCCGCCAGCAGCACGTCGTTCACGCTGGCCCCGGCCGCCCGCCGGATGGCCTTCACGACCTCGAGGTCCGCGCGAGCGACTGCGAACGCGCGCTCGGGGCCGATCGCGGCGTTGATCCGCGTGTCGGGCGCCTGCGGGCGCGCGCGGCTGAGCTCGCGGAGGGTGTCGAGGGCGTCGGTCAGGCGGCGCTGCGCCCGTCGCGGGCTCACGCCCCCCGCGGCGACCACGAGCCCGCGGCCGCCCCCGCCGGCCAGCCGCCGGGGCACGTCGAGCTGGGCGGTGGCCAGGCGCCGCAGCTCGCGCCGCCCGGGGACGCCCACGGCCGCCGCGAGCGCGCGCAGCTCCCGCGGGCCCGGCGCCACGTCCGCGGGCACCCGCGGCAGCAGGGGCTCCATTGCCCCGAGCCGGCGCTGCAGGTCGAGCTGGGGCATCAGCGCGGCGAGCTCGGCGACCCAGGTGCGCCGCCGTTCCTCGACATCACCGGCGGGCGGGGGCAGGTCGAGCGGCTCCGGGGTGGGATCGAGGATCACGGTGGCCACGCCGATCGCGGCGATCCCGTCCACGAGCGCGTGGTGCATCTTCGCCACCACCGCGGTGCGCCCGGTCTCGGCGCTGTCCACCACGAGCAGCTCCCAGAGCGGTCGCTCGCGGTCGAGGCGCTCGGACATCGCCGGGCCCACCACGGCGGCGAGCGCGGCGTCGTCGCCGGGCGCGGGCCAGCGCACCGCGCGCACGTGGCGCGCGGCGCTGAAGTCCGGGTCCTCCTCCCACACCGGCTGCGACAGGCCCAGCGGGGCGCTCGGCGCCAGCCGCATGCGGTAGTGCGGCACGAGGTGGATGCGCTCCTCGATGCGCCGCGCAATCGTGGCCGGCGCCACCCGCCCGCCGAACACGAGCACGCCGGCGACGTGCATGTGCACCGGCCCCTGCTCCGCCTGGATCGCGGACAGATCCGCCGGCGACAGGGCGACCGGGCCGGTCAGGGACGTCTCGTGAGCTTCTTCGCGGGCGTGCGGAACACGTGGTCCCACCAGGGGGCGCTGATCCCGTAGCCCGCCGTGTGGTCCTGGAAGTGGTGGCGCATGTGCAGCTCGCGCAGTTGCTTGCCGAGCCGCGACTTCGGCCGGTGGTGGTGCAGCGCGTAGTGGGTCATGTCGTAGAAGAGGTAGCCCGCGAAGAACCCGGCCGCCACCGCCCACGCCTCGGGCGTGCCGAGCACCGCGAGGAAGAGGCCCATGAACGCCGCGCCGAGCGGCACGCTGACCGACGGCGGCATCACCAGTCGCAGCGGGTCGTTGGGATGGTCGTGGTGGACGCCGTGGATGATCCAGTGGAGGCGCGCGCCTATCGGGTGGTCGGGCTCGAAGTGGAACACGACCCGGTGGATCCAGTACTCCATCAGCGTCCAGAAGAAGTAGCCGCCCACGGCCCACGCGAGCGTGATGAGCGGACTCATGCCGTCCAGCGCGAGGGCGGCGAAGATGGTGACGGCCGGGAGGAAGATGAGCACCGGCACGGCGGGGTGCACGCGCGAGAGGCGATCGAGCATGTCCGACTCGAACATGCGGGGCGATGTCCGCAGAACGTCAGTCCTTCGCGTGGCCAAGATCCTCGCTTCCCGGGCCGGGGCAGGGCCCGCCCGATACTAGCGCCGGGCCCGGTCCTGCTCTATCCGCCGGAGTGCCGAGGCGGCGCCGCGGCCATTAGCCGCGACGCCGCCAGCGACCCCCCCTGCACGGTCCTCAGCGGGGCGTGACGGTGATGTTGCCGCCCGTCGCGGTCCCGGTGAAGCGGTAGTTGCTCGGCGCCGCGATCCCGATGTCGTCATTGCCGAGGTTGAGGACGCTCAGGTCGTCCACCTGCCACTGGATGCGCTGCCGGCCGTCTTCGAGGATGGCCTCGCCGCGGGCCCCGTTGAGGCCGAAGCGGCTGACCGGCGTGAACAGGTTGACCTGACCCGACGCGCGGTGGTTGGCGCCGGGGTCCTCGAAGCGGACGCTGCCCGAGTAGAACCCGAGCAGGCTGCGGGTGACGTTGATGGAGAACGTGGCCTCACCGCCGCTCGTGCCCTCGTAGGTGACGCCGCCGATGACGCGCGTAACCGTGCTGGTGGCGCGCGGCGGCAGGTTCACCGTGGTGGGGTCGCTGTCGGAGTCGTTGGCCGCGTTCGTGTCGTTCGGGGTCGAGACCGAGGCCTCGTTGGTCACGCCGGGCACGGCCTCGCGCCTGGGCGTCACGCGCAGCGCGATGGGCGGCGCGGCCGTGTTCCCGTTGAGCTGGGCCGCGCGGGTGCAGGTGACCTCCTGGCCGTCGGCCGCGCAGGTCCAGCCGCTGCCGGTGGCGGAGTCGAACGCCAGGCTGTCGGGCAGGACGTCGGTGACCGTGATCGGCCCGACCGTGCGGTCGGCGCTGACGTTGCTCACGCGCAGCGTGTAGGTGCCGAAGCGGCCCGCGGTGAAGTTCCCGCTGTGGGACTTGTCCAGCGCGAGGTCGGGGCGCACGACGCGCGTCTGCGTGGGGTCCTGGTCCACGTTGTTCGCGAGGTCCAGGTCCTCGGGGCCGCCGACGTTGGCCGCGTTCACGACCTCACTGGCCACGTCGTCCCCGACCTCCACCCGCAGCGTGATGGCAGGCGCCGTGACGCCGGCCTGCAGGCTGCCGTCACGCGTGCACGTGACCAGGCCGCCGGTCTCGGAGCAGTCCCAGCCCGAGCCCGTGGCCAGCACGTAGCTCAGTCCCTGCGGGAGCTGGTCGGTGACCGTGATCGGCCCGGGCGAGCCGGTCGTGCCCTGGTTGCGGGCCACGATCCGGTAGCTCTCGACCTCGCCCACCTCGAACACCCCGGTGTGGCTCTTGTCCACGGTGAGGTCCACGCCGAGCTGGCGCGTGGTTGTGGGGTCGGAGTCCGAGTTGTTGCCCGGGTTCTCGTCACCGGTCGTCGCGACGCTCGCCGTGTTCACGATCTGCGCGGGGGCGTTCGACGCGACGTTGACGCGCACCGCGATCGGCGGCAGGGCGTCACCCGCGCCCACGGGCCCGGGATGGGTGCACGTGACGAGGCCGCCGGAGTGCCCGCAGCTCCAGTCGATGCCGAAGGCGCTCACGAACGTCAGGCCCGCCGGCAGCTGGTCGGTGACGGTGACCTGCCCGCTCGTCGGCTGCGACCCGACATTGGACACCGCGAGCGAGTACGTGCCGCGGCGCGCGCGCAGGAAGTCGCCGTCGTGGGACTTGTCGATGGCCAGGTCCGGCTCGGGCCGCAGCACCTGGACCGTGTCCGTGTCGCTGTTGTTGGCCGCGGTGGCGTCGTTGGGTGTGGACACTTCCGCGGTGTTGGAGACCTGCGGCACGGCGTCGCCCGTCACGCCGACGTCCACGGTGATGGTCGGCAGCGCCTCGCCCGCGGCCACCGGGCCGGGGTGGGTGCACGTGACCAGCCGGGCGTTCTCCCCGCAGGTCCAGCCGTCGCCCGCGGCGGCGGCGAACGGCAGGGACTCGGGCAGCAGGTCGGTCACCGTGGCCGTGCCGTCCGTGGCCCGCGTGCCGACGTTGGTGACGTCGATCGCGAACGACCCGGGACTGGATGCCACGAAGGCGCCCTCATGCGACTTGTCGACGGCCAGGTCTGGTTCACGCGCCTGCACGGTGATCGTGCGCGTGGTCTCGTCGAAGTCGCCCTCGACATCGGTCACGCGCAGCTTCGCCGGGTACACGCCGGGCGTGACGTACGTGAACGACGTCGTGGGGATCGTGGTGGTCTGGTCGAACGTGCCGTTGCCGTCGAAGTCCCAGCGGTAGTTGGCGACCCCGGCGGTGGCGGCGGAGCCGGCCGCGTTGAAGTCCACGTCGAGCGGCTCGAGGCCCTGGCTCGGCGTGGCCGTGAAGCCGGCCCGCACGCCCTTCTGGGCGATCGGGTTCGTCCTCGCCGCGATCACCGCGCTGGTGTTGCTCGTCGGGATGCCGATCGCGCTGTTGATCTCGCCGTTGTAGTCCGTGCCGAGGAAGCTGCCGCAGCCCTGCGCGCCGGGCACGAAGAAATTGTGGTCAGCGACCGTGACGCGGCCGTTGGACACGTTGTAGCCCACGCCTCCGGACTTGGCGGTGCTCAGCCCGACGTTGATGGGCGTGATGCGGCAGTCCCCGCCGAAGCCGGGCGGCGACGACCCCTGCGGGTCGATGTCGATGCGCAGGCTCGCGTTGAGCGTGGTGAGCCCGCTGAGCGGGTTGAGCCCGCCCGTGGCGTTGTTGTTGGCCGTGATCCGGATCCGGAAGTTGAACGTCCCGATCGGCGAGTCCACCGACGTGAACTGGTCGGGGAACACCACGTTCGCGCGCGGGATCGTGAGCACCCCAGCGCCGGTGAGCGATCCGTTGAACGTGATCTGAGTGGAGCCGTCGAAGTCGAACTCCTCGTTGTTCACGCGGAACGTGCCCGCCTCCGACGTGACGGCGATCGAGCCCGGGTTGGCGACCTTGCGGCCGGACGCCGAGGTGGCGATCACCAGTCCGGTGACGACGATGGCCACCCCGAGCGCGGCGGTGAGGATGCGAGTCCTGGTGCTCATGGTTGCTCTCTCTCCTTGCCGCTAGGGGGCGGTGGTGTTGGTGGCCGACTGCCCGGTGGCGCCGCTGTTGCCCCCGGGGCCCCCGGTCCCGCCGGGTCCGGGCGTGATGGTGGTGGCGCTCACGCTTGCTGTCGCGCCCGAGACGCGAACGATCCCGATGCTCGGGCCGCCCGCGCCGCCGCCGCCGCGGCCGCCCGTGCCGCCGTTGCCGCCGCGGCCGCCGTTGCCCCCGCGCCCGACCTCGTTGCAACAGTTGTTGCCGGGTCCGCCGTTGGCGCCCGTGCCGGCGCCGCCGCCGTTGCCGCCGGCGCCGCCACTGCCGCCGCCGCCCGTCTGGATGGTGGAGCCGTCGCCGACGCTGACGGTCGAGGCCACGAGGTAGAGGCCGAACGAGCCGCCGCCGCCGGTGCCGCCCTGACCGCCGCTGCCGCCGGCTCCGCCGGAGCCGCCGCCCCCGCCGCCGCTGCCCTTGCCGCCGATGGCGAGGCAGCCGTTGAACGGGTTCTGGTTGTTGCGCTGGCCCGAGCCGCCGCCGCCGCCGCCGCCGCCGTGTCCCTTGCCGCCGCTGGCGGCCGTGCCGCCCGAGTTGCCGCGGTTGAACGTCTGGCCGGCACCCGAAAGCCCGCTGCCGCCGGACGCCCCGCCGCCACCTGTGCCACCGGTGGCGGCATTGGCGCCGTTCTGACCGTCGTTGTGTCCGCAGTTCCTGCCGCTGGTGGCAGGTCCGCCGTTGCCGCCGTTGCCGCCGCCCGCGTTGGAGACGACGCCGTTGACGCCGCGTGCGCCGGAGTTCTGGCCGCTGTTGCCGCCCTTGCCGCCGGCCCCGCCCGCGTTGCCCCCGCCGGTGGCGCCGCCGCCTCCGGCGCCCCCGGTGCCGCTCTGGCCCGGGGTTACGTCGTTGTCGCCGCCGCCGCCTCCGCCGCCGGTGTTGCCGTTGGCGCCGGTGGAGCCGTTGCCCCCCGTGGTCCCCGGCGCGCCGGGGCCGGCGGTCACGGCCACACGCTGCAGCGCGAGCTGGGAGCCGTTGACGGCGCGGATGCCGTAGGCGCTGGTGCTCGAACCGCCGCGGTCACCGTGGACCGACAGCAACTGGAGCGTGACCTGCTGGTCGCCGTCCGCGAGCATTCCCTGCGGCTCGCCGCTGATGCGCGACGGAGTGGCCGGCGTGAGCGAGCGCTGCCAGCCGGCGTCGTAGCCGCCGGCGATGAACACGCCGTCGGCCAGTGCCAGGCTGGTCGCGTAGGTGCCGCCCCGGACCAGGATGTGGTCGCGGTCGTCGTCGCTGGTCGCCAGCGCAACGGCCGCCTGCATGGTGGCAAGGGGTTGGCCCATCGAGCCGTCACCGGTGTCCGAGCCGGAGGGCGAGACGAAGACGGCGGTGCCGACGCGGCCGTCGATGCCGTCGCAGCTGCGGTCCGTGAAGTCAAGGTCGGGGACGTCGAGCGCATCCGGGTAGGTGAGCGCGTCGAAGTCGTCGCAGTCAACGCCGGCCGGGGCGGAGTCGTCGTCCTTGTCGGCGTCGCAGGCGTCGCCGATCTCGTCGCCGTCGTGGTCCTCCTGGCCGGGGTTGGCGACGGTGTCGCAGTTGTCGCCCTCGTCGGGCACGCCGTCGCCGTCGTTGTCGCCCTCGCAGGCGTCGCCGAGGCCGTTGCCGTTGGTGTCGTCCTGGCCGGGGTTGACGTCGTCCTTGCAGTTGTCCGTCTCGTCGGGCACGCCGTCGCCGTCGTCGTCGGTGTCGCAGACGTCGCCCTCGCCGTCGCCGTCGGTGTCGCCCTGCTCGCTGTTGCGCTGGTCGGCGCAGTTGTCGCGGTCGTTGGCCACGCCGTCGCCGTCGCGGTCCGGATCGCAGGCGTCGCCGGCGCCGTCCTCGTCGGCGTCCTCCTGGCCCGGGTTCGGGATGGTGACGCAGTTGTCCGCGACGTCGTCGGTCCCGTCGCCGTCGGAGTCGACGTCGCAGACGTCGCCGCTGCCGTCGCCGTCCTCGTCGGCCTGGTCGGGATTGACGGCCAGACGGCAGTTGTCGGACCCGTCCCCGGCGCCGTCGCCGTCCGTGTCGGGATTCAGCGGGTCGGTTCCGGCGTCGCGCTCGCCGCCGTCGCTGAGCCCGTCACCGTCGGTGTCGGGGTTGGTGGGGTCGGTGCGCGCGCGGAACTCGTCGATGTTGTTGAGGCCGTCGCCGTCCTTGTCGGCCCCGCCGTCGCTGACGTTGCAGCGCAGCCCGTAGCGGACCTCGAAGCCGTCGGGCATGCCGTCGCCGTCGGTGTCGGCGTTGAAGGGGTTGCAGCCGCGCTGGTTCTCGACGCTGAAGGGGACGCCGTCGCCGTCCACGTCGAGGTCGAGCAGACCCTGCGCGCCGGCGCCCGCGGGCACGAGCAGCAATGCGACCACAACGATCGGAAGGACCAGCAGCCCGCAGCGCGCGCGTGACCTCATAGCGATGAAACCCCCCTGCCGCGCGACCCCGCGCGATTCGTACCTTGGGCCAATCGAGGCGCGCGGCAACCCCCTGCCCGCACCGCGGCGCGACTCTAGACGGCGGGCAAGGGCTGGTTACGGACCGATGACAAGTCTCGTACGAATGTCACACCCCGGTGACCCCGATCGGTTGTCCCTCGGGTGCCGGGGGTGATGACGACGCGCATGCAGGGGGCACACGTGGGTCGCTCGAGGCGCCGGTGAGCTGCCGCCCGCAAAGCAGACGCCATGGGAACAGCCCCGGCCGCACTGGCCGGGCTGTTCCCCTTTCAGGACAGGTCGGTCCTTTCGTTGACCCACACCACGAACGCCTCCTCCGTGATCTCGCGCGCCGCGAGCCGCTCGATCATGCCCGCGGTCTCCGCCTGGCCGTCCGCCGGGTGGGAGAACGTGCCACCGTTGCGCTCGATGAACTCGACCATCGACACGTAGGCGACGCGCTTGTTCCCGTCGGGGAGCGGGTGGTTGCGGATGATCCGCGAGCAGAGGATCGCGGCCTTCGTGGCCACGCCCTCATAGAACTCGACCTCGCCGAACCCGGCGAACGGCGCGGCGAGCGCCGATTCCGCCTGGCTGATCTTCGTGATCCGCGCGACCTGCTCGGCCGGAACGCCCAGGGCGTACTCGGCGATGAGCAGGAGGTCGGCTAGTTCAATTGACCGCATGGTTGCACGGTATCACGATACCTTGACACCGTGCAACAGCGATGCTAGGTTCATAGCAAGCAACTACCACCGACGCTAGGAGGAGGACCGATGGCCAAGGCAATGACGCTGCGGCTGCCGGACGACAAGGCGGCCGAGCTCGAGGCGATCGCCCGTGCCGACGAGATGCCCATCTCCGAGGCTGTGCGCAGCGCCATCGAGCACCACATCGAGTCGCGCCGGGCCGACAAGGACTTCCAGGCTCGGCTCGCCAGCCTGATCGAGCGGGACAAGGAGATCCTCGAGCGACTGGCGCGATAGCCACACACCGGCACCACCGCAACATCACCATCATCGCGACGCCCCCGACCTAACCCGTCGGGGGCGTCGCCGTTTCCGGCCTCAACTTCAAGCGGCCGACGCCGATGATCATCAGCGGGCGACTCGAAACCTCCCCGCCTGGCGCGCACACCGGCGCGCACGACCCCCAAGAACGAGAGAATCCCGCTCATGGAGCGGGTTCCGCAAGTACCGCCACGGGGATTCGAATGCCGCGCGGCGGTTGCGGCGCTTTGCCGCTGTTCGCGTTCTCCCCGCTAATCGAGCGTTTCCACGATTTCGGCGCCCGCCACGTTTGCGGCTGTTTCCGGACGTTCTGTTGACCTGGCGTTGACCCTGCCGTTGTCGGTCGCCACGGTGCCGAATGCCTCATGGACTCGCGCTAGATCGTGGTCGTGACCACGATCTAGGCGCTGGCCCCGGAGCGGCTCGAGCGGGTCGCCGAGGTCGGCGTCGAGCAGGTGGACGTAGGTGTCGAGCGTGAAGCTCGGCGAGTGGTGGCCGAGCCACCGCTGCACCGCGACGACGCTCCGCCCGGCGGCGAACATGCGCGACGCGACCGTGTGCCTGAACGTGTGGAAGCCCGCCCACTCGACGCCCGCCTCCGAGCACGCCGGCGCGAGCACGCGTTGGTGCAGGTGGTGGGTGTCATAGGCCCCGCCGGCCGGGCTCTCGAACACGAGCGCGTCTGAGGCCGTCCCTAGCGCCCTCAGACGGTCGGCCAGGTCGATCGGGATGGGGAGGTCCCGACGCGCGTAGCGGGATTTGAGCGCGCCTATGACCATCCCCTCGCCGGTGCGGCGCACCGCGCGCTGGCGGACCCGCACGTACGGCCGGTCGCCGTCGAGCGCCAGGTGGCGGCCCTCGAACGCGATCAGCTCCGAGCGACGGACGCCCGTCGCGGCGAGCAGCTCGAACATGACCCGATGCCCGGGGTGCGCGAGCGCGACAACGAGCTCCATCGTCTCGACCGTCTCGCCGTCGTCCTCGAAGCGGGGGAACGGCCGCGGCGCGTCGTCGTCGTCCTCGACGCGCGGCCGGTGCGGCAGCGCCGCCCCCAGGGCCGGGTTGTGCGGGATCAGGCCCTCGCGCCGGGCGGTCGCCAGGCACGCCGTGAGCGGCGCCAGCGCGTTCCTGACGCTCTTGTCGGACAGCGTGCCGCCCTTCCCGTTCGGTTGCTTCACGAGCCACCCGATGAGGTCGGCCACGTCGCGCGGCGCGACGTCGGAGAGCCTTACGCCCTCCTCGAAGTGGCGCAGCGCGTAGCGGTTGAGCCGCGAGCGGTACTCGTGGCGCGTCTCCTCGCGGAAGCCGCGCCGGCCCGTGCCCTGGTAGCGCTCGACCCACTCGCGGGCGTACTCGTGCAGCGTCGGCTCCGCCCGCTCGCGTTCGGCGCGCTCGCGCTCGCAGTCCGGGCACTCCTCGCGCGGCTGGTCGCGGTGGAGGCCGGCGGCGTGCCCCTTCGACAGCTTCGCTCGCCGGGCGGCCGCGGCCTTACCCTCGCGGGCCTCGGCGAAGGTGCCGAACGTCTGCATCGTGGGCCGCGGGACCACGTAGGAGCACTCGCAGCGGCCGTTGCGGCCGCAGCCGCTCTTGTGCCGGCGGAAGATCCCGGGCGTCGTCGTCTTCTCGAGCTTCGTGGCCATCACGCCTCCTGCCGGTTGTGGTTGAAGTGCAGCCCGCGCGCGGCCAGGGCGGCTTCGATCGCGGCGATCGACTTGGCGCCGATGCCCGGCACGGCCGCCGCCTCCCGGCGCGTGCGGGCCGCGGCGTCGAGCAGCGTCAGCAGCCCGGCCCGCTCCGTCCTGCCGATCGCGGTGACGGGAACCACCTTCCGGATGGCCAGCGCGTCGCTGACCGGCCCATCGGGGCGAACGTCCATCGGGTCCCTGAGCACCGGGATCGACGCCAGCGCGACCGCGGACTCCGGGTCGGGCGGCTCCGCGTCGGGCAGCGCGGCCCGCATCGCGCTCGCGATTTTCGCGAGCGCCGGCTGCCAGATGTCGTCCTCTATCACCACGGCGGCTTGCTCGACCGCCCCCAGCACCATCTCGAACGCTTCCCGGTCGCGATCGGTCATCACGTCCCCCTCTCTGCCACGGGAGGGCGGCGCCAGTGGACCGCGAGCGGCCCTACGATGCCTGTAGGCATAGGAGCATCTCCTCCTGTGCTCAGAGAGCCCGTCAGCGTCAACAGCGCGGCGGGCTCTCGCTTTGCCGTACACGACGACTCTACGCCCGCCACGGTGGCCGCGCAAGAGGTCACTCGCCCGGGAGCAGGATGCCGCGCTCAACGATGTCCACCGTGATCTTCGTGGACCGCTCGAGGCCGTGGTCGCGCTCGGCCACGCTGTCGCCGTCCCGTGCCGCCACCACGATCCGTGACGTGCCCGGGGGGAGGTACATCCGCGCGCCGCGGTAGTGCGGCGGCTTGCCCTTGTTGCCGCTCGCGTCGAGCGTGACCGTGTCGTCGTGGCGGACCTCGACGGAGCCCTCCGGCGGGATGGCGTACTTCGGGGAGTCGAGCGCTTGGGCGAAGAAGTCGGAGTAGATGTGGGTCGCGTCGTCGTCGACTGTGTCGGCGAACCCGAGCTGTCCGCTCGCGTAGTCGCCGCCCGGGGCGAGCCTGTCGTCCTGCCCAGCCTCGGAGACCAGCGCCGTTCCGGCGCCGGTCATCGTGAAGCCCCACCCCCCGCCCTCGTCGACGTCCAGCGAGAGCGCGTAGGGCACGTCCACCTCGAAGTCCACCCCCCCGCTGGCGACGATCCCCGCATCCACGCCCGCGTCGAAGAACCTGACGAGCCACGCCCGCGACGAGAAGCTGAATTGCGCTATGAGGTAGTCGAAGTTGGCCGGGGTGCCGCGGGCGAGCAGCCAAGCGACCCCGGTCGCCGCGTCGGACTCCACAGTCACCCCCACGCGGACGCCGGTCAGCGAATCGGGCAGGACCGCGTAGCGGGTGCTCGGTGACGCCGCCGTCCGGATCGCCCCGTCGCTCTCCCTGGTGAAGTCGGGGCTACCCGGCGCGTGGATGTCGGTGTCCCACGGCCCGGTGCCCACGTCGGGGTTCGATGCGTCGAGCGCCGCGCTCGCGCCGGTGAGGTCGTCGCGGGCGTTGAGGGTGAGCGGGTGGAACTGGCCGGGTGCCCGGATCATCTTCCTAGTCCCTTCTCTCGACAGCGATGGCGTGCTCGACCGCGATCTGCGGCGACCGGTGCCCGCCCGGAAAGACCCAGCCCGAAGCCGGATCGAAGTACTCGTAGGGCCCCTGCCCCACGATGCAGTGGACGAGCTCGCCCGGCCGGTGCGGGCGATCCCACCCACCCTCGTCCGGAGCGTCGGCCATCGCGTAGGAGTCGGCCACCGCATTGTCCGTGGAGGCACCGACACCCATCGCCTCGTGCACGGGGATGCGATGATCTACCCCGTCGGGTAGATCATCGCCAGGACGCCTGAGCGTCTGCCCGCGTTTGAGGATCGTCCCGTCGCGTTGCCCCTCTCGGACCAGTCCGCCGATGCGGCGATCCCACCCCAGCCACAAGCGGCGATCAGACGCCGGCGGCGGCAGCTCGTGTAGCGATTCCCACCGGAACCCCTGCGCGGTGAAGAACTCCAGCGCCTCGCCGAAGTCATCCATCGGCGGCACGTCCTCAATGGGGACTTGGGTGATCGTGGCGACGGCGGCCACGATGCAGCCATCCTCGCGGCCGTTGGACCGCTGGTAGTAGCCCGTGCGGCCATCGGGCAGCGTGACGGTCAGTCGCGGCAGCACGGCCTCGATGCCATCAACCGTCATGCGGAGCGGCGGAGCCTCAACGCTCACGGCGCTCCAGGCCGCGCACGCCACGCGGCGCCCAGGGAGCCCGATCGGCGCGGCCGGCCCCCTCCGGCCCGTCCTGCGGCCCGTCCTGCGGCGCGCGCTTCGGCTCGACTGCGAAGTGGACGCGCCCAGGGAGCCCCTCCTTCTTGCGAAAAGCTTTACCAGCACCCATTTGCTCTACACCTCTCTCTCGTCGTCGTTGTCGCGCTCGACGCTGATGCCGTAGGCGATGTCGCTTTCGTTCCACTGCCGCACCCGGATGCGGACGTCCCCGACGGTGGGCGGCTTCACCGAGATGGCCGGGTCGAAGTACACCCGGTCCCAGGCCATCACCAGGCAGTGATCGAGGAAGTTGGAGCCCGCGCCCGAGCGGGCCGCCGCGGCCGCCGGGATGAAGTCAGCCTGCGCGTCCATCTGCTCCTGGTCGACCTCGACGACGCCGATCCATCGCTGGCAGTCGAACACCGCGTGAGCCGTCGGGCCCCAGCCGCCCGGCTCGGGCAGGTCCCGGTGGACGCCGAACCGGAGGCCTCGCTTGCGTAGAAACAGCTCGAGCCGCGCCCACGATTCGTCGTTGATTGCCTCCGGGTCGTCGCCGGCCGTCAGGCGAGCGTCGAGGCGAACGTCGGGCAGCTGCTCCAGCGGCACCTGCAGCACCGTGGCGAGCGCCACCCGGAAGCAGTCGTCCCGACGATCGGGGTGCATGCAATAGAGCAGCTCGCTGTCGCCGGAGGCTCGCGCGACCGGAGCCTTCCGCCCGAACGCCAACCACGGGCAACTGCCGCCGGTGGTGAGCAGGTCCCGGTCCACCTCAAGCTCGCGCACCACCCGCGCGCCGAGCACCGTCTCGCCCTTCCCGCGCTTCCTGGCCATCAGGGGGCCTTTCGGTCGGGTTCTGGGACGCTCAGGAATCCCCAAACCCGTAGACACCGGGAAACGCTAGGCCGAAGGTCGTCACGGCGATCTGCGTTTCGGGGTCTCCCCCACCCCGGGGTGCCCGTGTGCGCGCTGGTCATCGGTGCGAGCCCGGGGTGTTGGCCGCGTGGCCGCTTGCGCGGCGGCCGGCGCGCGGTGATCGCGGAGTGGTGTGACGTGCATAGCGCTTGCAGGTTGGTCGGGTCGTAGCCGCGTGGGCCGGCTGGGCCGAGGCCGTCGAGGTGGTGCACCTGCTGGCTCGGCTCGTTGCAGCCGTTCTCCTCGCAGGTCGGGCGCTGGCGGAGGATGCGGGCGGAGAGTCGGCGCCAGCGTCGCCGGTCGTAGGGGCGGCCGGGCATCAGGCTTCTGTCTCCTGCTCGGGGTGCCAGTCGCCGGTGTCGGGGTCGCGCATGACGCTGCCGTGGTGGCGGGCGAGGTCGAGCCCGGCGCCAACTTGCGGGTGGTGCTCGATGAGGCAGTGAAGGCACCACGTGTAGTAGTCGTCGTCTGTGGCGTCGTCGCCGTGGTCGGGCGCGTCGCTCATGAGCACGGCGTAGCCGGAGTCGTGCGGGAGGTCGGACCCCCCCGGGGGGTCATCGTGTAGGACGGCGACGACGGGCGGCGTGGTGCCGACGACGACGGCGACCTGGTGGCCATGCTCGGTCACGCCGTGCCCCCTGGTCCTCGGCGGCCCGCCGCGCAGGGAGAGAAAGGCCCTGCGGGCGGGCGACTGCCGCGCACTACTAAAACGCGGGCCGAGGCTCGGAGGCCCGCCGCGCGCTCAAGGCGATGACGCACGACGGGCACTGGCGTGGTCATGTGCACGCCTCCGAGGTTCATGGGCTAGGCGACCGCCGTGTCGAGCTTCACGATCCGGTCGCCGTCGACCAGTTCCGCGCCGCCGAACGTGTTGACCGCGATCACGTCGGACAGCACGCTCGCGTCGAAGTCCTGGAGGACTCGGAGCGCGATGCCCTGGACCGCCTGCGCCCGGGCGCTGGCGGCGCCGCTCGGGACCGCCGGCGCCAGCGTGGCGAAGGCCAGCGCGGAGCGGTGGTAGACCGCGGCCTCGCCGTCGGTGAGCGCCGAGCTCTCGACGACCTGCAGCCCGTAGATCGAGCCGAGCGTGGCGTTGCGCAGCGCGTCCGGGGACCCGGACTCGTTGACCTTGACGAACGTGTCCACCTTGAACAGGCGGCTCGCGATCTGTGGGCTGACCGCCAGGTAGCGGCCGGCGGCGGGCACGTCGTTGTCCACCAGCGTCTCGCGGGCGGCGAGGATCACGTCCTTGGTGTCCTCGGGATCCTCGGCGAGCGCGAACGAGCTGGTCGCCGCCAGGCCGTTGATGACCGCGGCGAGGCGGTCCTCGCCGGCCGCTGCGACGGCGGCGATCATCGGCGCGAGCACCTGGTTGGCGAAGTCGCGCACGTCGAGCGTGAGCTCTTCATCGGTGATCTTGACCGCCGAGTACCAGTGTTCGAGGACCACCGCGATCTCCGTCTCGTCGAGGGAGTCGAACGAGATGGGATCGCCGCCGACCACCTGCTGGTTGGCGGTGAGCCGCTGAGGCACGCGAACGATCGCGGTGCCGCCGGAGCCGTGGTAGTCGGTGCCGGGGACTCGGAGCGCGGTCTGTGGCAGCACGAGCATGCGTGCGAGCAGCTCGACCGCGAGGCTGACGATGTCACGGGTGACGAGGGCCATGGGTTACTTCCTTTCGATGGCAGAGCCTCGGCTGTCGCCGAAGCGCGTGTTCAACTCGACTCGCGGATCTCCCGCGGGGCTGCCATCGCGGCCGTGCCCTGGTGCTACCGCCGCGGCCAGCATCGCGCCGACCGGGCACCTCTCAGTGTATGGGGCGAAGCGGCGGATCTCCCGTCACCACCGCTTGAGCACGTCGTCAGCCACCGCGCCGAGATCCTGCGGCTCGGCGCTCGACACAGCGCCCGGCTTGAGGCGCTCCTTCGGCCGCGTGCGGCGGCTCTCACTGGCCTCTTCGGCGGGCTTGAACGCCTCCGTGAGCGCGTCGGCACTGGCGGCCAGCTCCTCCTCGGTGTCGCCGGTCAGGAACCCAGCCTGCTGGTCGCTCAGGTTCCTCTCTGCGGCCACGGCGCGGACGCGCTCGGCTCGCTCGAGCTCGTCGGCGCGCTGGCGTGCCTCGCGCGCCTCGCGTTCGGCGCGTGCCCGGGCGTCGCGCTCGGCTTTCAGCGCCTTCGCGGCGCCGTCGCCCTCGGGCTTGCCCTCCTGCTGCTCGGGCTTGCCCTCCTGCTCGGGGTTGGTGTTCTCGGGATCGGTCATTTGGATCAGTTCTCCTGCGGGTCGATGACGTCGGGGTAGTTGTCCAGCAGCTCGCCCAGGAGCTCGTTCGGGTCCTGCTCCAGGGACAGCAGCAGGATCGACGGGAGCACCGCGAGCTGCTCGACCAGCGCGTCGAGGTTCGCGTCGTTCAGGATCGCGGCCATCTGCTCGCCGTCGCGCTTGTGGGCGGCGATGGCGAGCCGGATCGCGGCACGCTGCGCGTCCGCCTTCTGCTTCTGGGTCCATTCGTGCACTACGTCCTCCTCGTGTTGGGGTGGGTCTAGCTTGGCGGTGCGTTCGCGCCGGCCGCAGCGGAGACAGCGCGGCGGCCCGTGGACGTCCTCCACTAGGAACGGGACGGGGCACCAGCACGGCGCGGCGATCGTCGGCGCGGGGTCGTTCATGCGGCCCTCCGGGGGCCGTAGCGGCGGATCTCGGCGGCGACGGCCTCGAGCCTCGCGGCGTGGCGGTGGCAGACCCAGCGAGCCTCGAGCGCGGGCTCCTGGCAGCCTCCGCCGCGGTACGTACAGCTCGTGCCCGGCTGCGGCCACGAGGGGCGCTCCTGGGCGGCGCGGCGGCTCACGCGGCGTCTTCCTCAGTGCCGAAGCGTTTGTCCTCGCAGGACCGGCAGAACGCGCCCTTCCCAGCGGGGATCTCGGTCCCGCAGTCGCGGCACTCGAGCTTGGAGATGCCGGCGAGGTCGCGGAGCGCCTTGGCGCGGCGCTCCCGCACGTCCCGGTGGTCCGGGCCGCGCTTGGCCACGGTGCGGCACGCGATCGCGAACGCGGCGCCAGCGTCGTCCTCTTTCCAGTCGTCCTTGAGTCCCCAGCGGACGGCGAGCGCCGCTGCCTCCCTCGCCAGCTGGTCGCGCTCGGCGGGGGCCAGGCCGGCGGCGTGGCTCTCGACGGCGAGAACGACCTGGTTTCGAATGTTGGTTTCGTTGCCGGTGAAGCGCTCGCACCTGCGCAGCGTCGCGAGGACTGCCGTCATTGATTCCTCAGAAAGCCCCCCGCCGCCGCCCGCGCGAGCGGTGGACGGTTCTCTGACGATTAAGGACGGTTCGGGTGTCACCCGTGACAGGGTCTCCGTCTCAGATTGAGACGGTCCGGCCGCGTCGATGACACTGTGTCGATCTGAGACGGTCGCATCTTGAGAGGGTGTGAGGGCCTCGAGACGGACGCGGTAGCGGTTGCAGCCGTTGCGCGCCGACTTGTACGACACCTCGAGCTCGCCGAGCTCCTTCAGCCGATCGACGCAGCGATGCACGGTCGAGAGCGAGACGCCGGCGCGCTCCGCGATCGTCTCGACGGACGGCCACGCCTCGGCGCCCTCGTGGTTCGCACACTCGGCGATGACCACGAGCACCATCCGTGCCGAGCCGCGGGCGCGAGAATGGCGGAGAACGGCCTCTACGGCGGTGAAGCTCACGGCCGCAGCCCCCCGCCGGTGCGGACCCACGCGTCGAGCTCGCTCTTACGGCCGACGAGTGCGGATCCGTCGCGGTGCACGGGGATGCGCGGCGGGTTGCAGCTCGCGAGCGCATATACGCGACTCCGGGGCGCGTCGAGGTACTCGGCGATCTTCTCTGCCCCGCGGAGCCACCCGTCGTCGGCGGGCGCCTGGCGGTCGGCGAGCCTCTCGGCGACGCGCTCGGCGAGGACGTCGATCAGCTCGTCGGGGAGCGCGAGCGAAAGCGGCCCGGCGCTCATGGCCGCACCCCGCAGAGCGCGGCCGGTCTAGAGCCTGGTGGGTCGGGGTCGCCGCGCGACGCGCTCGATCGTCGCGTCGCGGCGTGGCGCTCGCGCCGGCCACGTGGCCGGCTGCGCCCCTGCGCGCCACACGTCGGCCCGGTCGTGTCGGAGCGACTCGCCTGCTGCGAGGCGCGTAACGCGGGGCCCATTGGGCCGCCCATCACCTGGCGGTGGAAGCGCTGGAGCTCGGCGGCCTGCCGAAGTAGTGCGGCGTTCACATGTCCCGCCTGCGCTGGGGCTGGCGCGTGGCGCTAGCCGGGCGTGTGTGCTGCGTCATCGTCTCGTCTCCTGGCGGTGGTGGCTGCCTGCGCGCTGCGCGTCTCGCCGGGTGGCAGGTGCCGCTGCGGCCCGAGAGCCGCAGCGGCGAAGCCATCACGTGCAGAGACGATCAGCACGTTTGGATAGTCGCCTTCCTGTCGGACAGAAAGGGTCAGCCCGATTCCGCCAAGGGCGGCCTCGATGCGGCGTGTTGACCTGGGCGTTGACCCGGTTGCCCCGGAACGACGAGAACCCGCATTGGAATGCGGGTTCCGCAAGTACCGCCACGGGGATTCGAACCCCGGTTTCCGCCGTGAGAGGGCGGCGTCCTAGTCCCCTAGACGATGGCGGCCTGGACCGCGGCGGATTGTAGCGGCCGTCCGAGGGAGCGCCCTCGTTACCCTCGGAGGCCGTGCTCGCGCGCGCGAAACTCCCTCTCGCCCTCGCTGCCGGCTGTGCCGGGGCGTTCCTCGGACTGCTCGCGCTCGCCTACTTCGCGGGCTTTGCGGCCTGGTCGGACGGTGCTGCGCTGCAGGGGTTCCTGGGCCTTCAGCGGCCCCTGACCGTTCCCGTGTTCGACCGCCTCGTCCATCTCGCCGACCCGCTGCCCTACGCGCTCTTCGGCCTCGGGCTGGTGGCCGCCGCCCTCGCTCAGGGCCGGCCCCGTCACGCTGCCGCGGCCGTCCTGCTGGTCGGCGGGTCGGCCGTGTCGAGCCAGGTGCTCAAGCCCCTGCTCGCCACGGAGCGAACCTTCCACTTCGCCGACGTCCAGGCGGCGGCCTACCCGAGCGGCCACGCCACCGCCGCCATGGCGCTGGCGCTCGCCGCGGTGCTCGTGGCGCCGCCCGCGTGGCGGCGGCTCACGGCGGTCGCCGGTGGCGCGCTCGCGCTGGCCATCTCGTTCTCGATCCTCGCGCTGGGCTGGCACTTCCCCAGCGACGTGGTCGGCGGCTACCTGGTGGCCACGACCTGGTGTCTCCTCGCCGTGGCCGCGCTGCGCGCCGCCGGTGCGCGCTGGGCCGACCACAGCGGCCGCGACGCGGCCCGGCACGCGCTCAACCCGCGCAGGGCGCGGGCGCTCGCCGGGTCGGTGGGCATCGCGGCCGCCGTGGTGCTCGGGGCGCTTGCGCCGCACGCCGCGAGCTACGCGCAGCGGCACACGGCCTTCGCCGCCGTCGCGGCGGCCATCACGCTGGCCGCCGCGATGCTGCTCGCGACGGTCACCGCAGCGACGCGGCGCTAGCTGGCGGGCGGCGCGATGCCCCACCCGGTAGACGCCGGGACACTCCCGCAGCAGCGCCGCTGGGTCGCTTTGCCCCGACATGTTCTGGGTAAAGCGACCCAGCGCCCGGACTCAGCCCGTTCGACGAGCCACGCGATGGCCCAGCCGGCCACGCCTTCGCAACGTCCCTGGGCACGTCAGCCAGCCCCGGGCCCACCTCCCTCGCGGCGAGCGCGCAGCCCGTCCACCCGATAGGGTCCCAGCCCGAAGGGCCGGTGGCGAGGGAAGTCCGGTGTGAATCCGGCGCGGTCCCGCCACTGTTACCGGCTAGGCCCCGCCGCACGATGCCACTGGAGAGCGCCGCTCTCCGGGAAGGCGCGGCAGAGGGCGAATCCGGGAGCCAGGAGACCTGCCTCCGGCCCACAAGCCACGTATCCCTCGCGGAAGGGGAGGCACATGCTCACCAGGAAGACCCTCGCCGCCGGCTGCGCCGCGGCGTGCTCGCTCGCTGTCGCCGGACCGGCGGTCGCCAACCATCTCGATCCCGTCGCGTCGCTGCGCGTGGAGGGGGTGAATCAGGTGCTGGCCCCTGGCTCGAGCTACGTGGCCGGGCCCGAACGGATAGTCACCGACGAGGACTGCGGCGGCAGCGGCCGCACGGTCTCCCTGCGCGAGCCCACCGCGCTGGGGCTGCTCGAGCAGGGCACCGACACCAACCGCCGGCTGCGCCCGCTCGGGGTGAGCGACGAGTTCGACTTCGGCCTGCTGGTGTGCCGTATCGCCGACCTCACGGGAAGCGACACGGGCTTCTGGCTCTACAAGGTCGACCACTCCTCGCCCGAGGTGGGCGCCGACCAGCGCGAGATCGAGGACGGCGACGAGGTCCTGTGGTACTTCTCGGACACGGCGCGCGGCGTGAACACCGGTGACGAGCTGGTGATCGAGGCGCCGGCGCGCGCCGAGCCCGACGAGCCGTTCGAGGTGCGCGTTCTCGCCTACGACGCGGCCGGCAATCGCACCGCGGCGGCGGGCGCACAGGTGCACGGGCGTACCGTCGTGACCACCGGGGCGGACGGCCGCGCCACGATCGAGCCGGAGCAGCGCGGCCGGAGGCGGCTGCGCGCGGTGCGCGGCGGCGACATCCCGTCCACCCCCGTGGTCGTGTGCGTCGGGAGCGAGGGCGGCTGCGCCGCGAAGACCACGCACCGGATCGTGGGCACCAACGGTGACGACGTCTTCCGCGGCACGAGCGAAGCCGACCGGATCCTCGCGCGCGGGGGTGACGACCGCATCGACGTGCGCGGCGGCGGCCGCGACATCGTGGACTGCGGCAGCGGCGACGACGTGGTGCACGCCGACCGCGACGACCGCGTCGGCCGCTCCTGCGAGCGCGTGCGCCGGCGCTGACCGGCGGGTGTATGCTGGCCACCGTCAAGGGTCGGTGGCGAGGGAAGTCCGGTGTGAATCCGGCGCGGTCCCGCCACTGTTACCGGCTAGGCCCCGCCGCACGATGCCACTGGAGAGCGCCGCTCTCCGGGAAGGCGCGGCAGAGGGCGAATCCGGGAGCCAGGAGACCTGCCTCCGGCCCACAAGCCACGTATCCCTCGCGGAAGGGGAGGCTCCCAATGATCGGACGAACTCTGGCCCTCGCCGGGCTCGTCGGCGTCGTCGCGTGTGCGACCGCCGCCGCGGCCCCGGTGACTGTGGACCTTCGCGTCGAAGGCGCGACTCAAACGCTGTATGAAGGACCCGTCGTCACGGACGGCCACCAGATCGACAAGGGGGACGGACCGCACCCGTGCGACGGCACCAACGGGGACGCCAACGCCACGCCAGGCCCCACGATGACGTCCGCGCTCGACGACTCGGAGCTCGACTGGGCCGGAACGTGGTTCTCCGACTTCGACGACTTCGGGATCGACAGGATCGGCCCGGATGCCTCGGACGCGAGCCGCTTCTGGGGCTACGCGCTGAACTACGCGCCGGTGAACGTCGGGGGCTGCCAGCAGCAGGTGGCCGGCGGCGACCAGGTCCTGTTCGGCTACGACTTCTTCTCCAAAACGCACCTGCTGAAGCTCAACGGCCCGGCGCGGGCGGCAACCGGCGAGTCGTTCAGCGTGGCCGTCGCGGACGGCGACGGCGGTGAGGCGATCGTGGGAGCGTCCGTAGGCGGTGCGACAACCGGTGCCGCGGGCACGGCCGCCGTCTCCATCAACACCCCCGGCGTGCACAGGCTGAAGGCCGAGCGTGCGGACTCGCTGCGCTCCAACGCGCTCGACGTCTGCGTCTACTCGCCCGGCAGCGGCGGCTGCGGCACCGTGCCGGCGCCCGGGACGCAGACGGCGCCGGACGCGCCGCAGCTGCCGCAGGCCCCGGGCTCCACGCCCGACACCACCGCCCCGCGTGCCTTCATCACCGGGCTGCGCGGCCGCCGCACCTACCGGCGCGCGCCGCGACTGCTGCGCGGCCGGATCGCAGAGGATCGCGGCATCCACCAGGTCTATCTCCGGCTGCGCATGATCGACCGCAACGGCTGCCGCTGGCTGTCGGGCCGCCGGGAGGTGTTCACCCGCCCGCGCACCTGCACGCGGGCGCGCTACATCCGGCTCGGCGACGCGGCCGACTGGTCCTACCTGCTGCCGTTCTCGCTGCCGCGCGGGGCGCGCTACATCTTCGACGTGAAGGTGCTCGACCGCGCCCTCAACCGGGACGTGGAGCAGGTGCGCTTCCGGGTCGCCAGATGAGGCTCGCCGCGCCCGTCGCCGTCGCGCTCGTCCTGCTCGCCGCCGCGCCCGCCGAGGCGCGGCGGGCGCCGGTGGTCAAGCAGCTCGTGGTCACGGCGTCGGGCCGCGCGTACGCGGACACCGTGCGCGCGAGCTCAACGACCGTGCGCGTGGGCCGGCGCCGCTGCCGCGTGTCCCAGTCCACTCCGCTCGCAGCGCTCGTCCGCTCGGACGTGCCGCGCCTGTCGCTGCGCGACTTCGGGCGCTGCTCGCGGCGGGCGCGCGACGCCGCCGGGCTGTACGTGCGGGCCATCGGCCGCGACCGCGAGCGCGGCCGCGAGGGCTGGGTCTACAAGGTGGGCAACCGCCAGGGCAGCGCCGGTGCCGCGGACCCGAGTGGCCCGTTCGGCCGCGGGCGGTTGCGGGGGCGCCCGCGGATCCTCTGGTTCTACTGCGCCCTTGACGAGGAGGGCAGCTGCCAGCGGACGCTGGCGCTCCGGGCCCGTCCCGAGCCGGGAGGCGTGGCGGTGCGGGTGCTCGCCTACGACGACCGCGGGCGGAGCGTGCCCGCGGCGGGAGCAACCGTGCGCGCGGGTGCGACGTCGGCCGTTGCGGACGCCGGCGGCCTTGCGCGCCTGGAGCTGCCCGCGGGCCGGCACCGGCTGCGCGCCGAGCAGGAGGGCCGCATCCGCTCGTTCGACGAGGTGGTGAGAGTGGCGCGGTGACATCCTGGCCGGCCACGGTCTGCGCCGTTCTCGCCATCGCGGCGGGGACGGCGGGCTGCGGCCTCGGGGCGGGCGACGAGCAGGGCGGCGACGGCGCCACGCTGCGGGTCACGCGCGACTTCGGCCACGAGCTGCTCGAAAGCGCGGAGGTGGACGCGCTGCGCGAGAGCGACACGGTGATGCGCCTCCTGCGCGCGCAGGCCGGCGACGTCGAGACCGCGTACGGCGGGCGCTTCGTGAGCTCGATCGGCGGCCTCGCGATGGAGGGCGGCGGCGAGCCGCGCGACTGGTTCTACTGGGTGAACGGGGTCGAGGCGAGCATCGGCGCCGGCGAGTACGAGCTCTCGCCCGGTGACGTCGTGCAGTGGGACCACCGCCGCTGGGCTGCCGCCATGCGCGTGCCGGCCATCGTCGGCGCCTATCCCGAGCCGCTGCTGCACGGGCTGGAGGGCAAGCGACTGCCGGTGCGGGTGGAGTGCGCGGACCCGCGGGGGCGGGCATGCGCCACGGCCAAGGAGCGGCTCGGCGAGGCCGGCGTGACGGCCACCGGGTCGGCTCTGGGCTCGCCGGCGAGCGGTGAGGTCATCCGCGTGGTGGTGGCCCCCTGGCAGCGCGCCCGCGAGCTGGCCTCGATCCAGGCCATCGAGGAGGGGCCGGCGGAGAGCGGCGTGTTCGCCCGCTTCGAGGACCGGGGCCGCGAGCTCCTCCTGCTCGGCGCCGACGGCGAGCCGGTGCGTCCGGCGCCGGCCGGCAGCGGGCTGGTGGCCGCGATCTCGTTTGCCGAGGCCAAGTCGGTCTGGGTGGTGACCGGGGTGGACGAGGCCGGCGTGCTCGCCGCGTCCGCGGCCCTGGACGAGGAGGTGCTGCGCGACGCCTTCGCGGTGGCGGTGCTGCCCGCGGGCGCGCAGAAGCTGCCGCTGGTGGAGGGCGGGGGATGAGGGCCGGGATCGTCCCCGTCTACCGGCGCCGTCCGAGCGCGCTGCACGCTGCGCGGGCGGGCGCGTCACTGGCGTTCTGCGGCGCCCTGTCGCTCGTGGTCGTGCTGTTCGAGCATCCGCTCGTCCTGGCCGCCGCGCTCGCGGCCGCCTGGGCGGCGGGCACGCTCGCGGGCGTGGCGTCCGAGTTGCGCCGCTCGCTGCGGCTGGCGCTGCCGTTCGCCCTGCTGATCATGCTGATCAACCCGATCGTGTCCCAGCAGGGCGACACGCTGCTGGTGCGCGGCTGGGAGGTGCTCGGCCAGCGCTGGGACGTGACGCTGGAGGCGCTCGCCTACGGCGGCGTGGCCGCGCTGCGGCTCGTGGCGCTGCTCGTGGTCTTCGGCCTGCTCACCGCGTGCGTGGACCCGGACGATCTGCTGCGGCTGTTCCGGCGCGTTTCGTACCGATCCGCGCTCACCGCGGCTCTCACCACCCGGCTCGCTCCGGTGCTCGCACGCGACGCGCTGCGGATGGGCGACGCCGCACGCTGCCGAGCCGTCCCCGCCGGGCGGGGCGCCGTGGCGCGCGCCGCCCTGGCAAACGCGCTCGACCGCGCTGTGGACGTGGCGGCCGCGCTCGAGGTCCGTGGCTACGCCGGGGCCCGTCGTCCCGCGCGCACGCGCGCGCCGTGGTCGCGCCACGATCTTCGCGTCGGCGTGGCGGCGCTGGCCATCGCGGCCGGCGCCGTGGCCGCGAAGGCCGGCGGCGTGTTCGCCTTCGAGGCATACCCGCTGCTGTCGGCTCCGGTGGGCCCGGCCGAGGCGGCGCTCGCGCTGGTGCTGCCGCTCGTCGCGGCGGTTCCGCTGCTGGGCGCGGCGGCGCGGCTGGGAGTGGCGGCCCGTGCTTGAGGCCGAGCGCTTCTCCTACCGCTACCCGGACGCGGGCCGGCCGGCGCTGCGGGAGCTGTCGCTGGCGCTGGAGCCGGGCTCGTTCGTGGTGCTCGCGGGCGAGTCGGGCTGCGGCAAGTCCACCCTGCTGCGCGCCGCCTGCGGGCTGGTGCCGCACTTCCACGGCGGGGAGGCGTCCGGTGAGCTGCGCGTGGCCGGGATGAGCGTGCGCGAGCACGGGCCGAGCGAGCTGGCGGCGGTGTCCGGGACGCTGTTCCAGGACCCCGAGGCGCAGGTGGTGATGGGCGGGGTGCGGGCGGAGATCGCGTTGCCGCTCGAGCACCGCGGCGAGCCGGCCGGCGCCGTGGCGCGGGGCGTGGAGGAGGCCGCGCTGGCACTCGGCGTGGGGCACCTGCTCGAGCGCCGGACTGACACGCTCTCGGGCGGCGAGCTGCAGCGCGTGGCCCTGGCCGCGGCGCTGGCGCCCCGGCCGCGGTTGCTCCTGCTGGACGAACCCTCGTCGCAGCTCGATCCCGTGGCGGGCGACGAGCTCGTCGGGCTGCTGCGGCGCCTGAACGAGGAGTGGGGGACCACCGTGCTGATCGCCGAGCAGCGGGTGGAGCGCTGCCTGCCGGCGGCCGATCGCGTCCTGGCGCTCGCGGACGGCCGCCTCGTGTGCGACGCGGCCCCGGATGACTTCCTGGCCTGGGCCGCCGACGCCGCGCCCGCCCTCGCCACGCCCGCCGCGCGGCTGTTCTCGCTCGCCGGCCTGCGGCCGCTGCCGCGGTCGGTGAAGGAGGCGCGCGCGCGGCTGGCGGGTGCGGGGACGGCGCCGGCGCCGGGGCCCGCGTCCGCGTCCGCACTGGCCACGCGCCCGCGCCGCCGCGCTCCGGCGGCACTGGAGCTGCGCGGCGTCTGGCACGAGATCGAGGACGGGCCCGCCGTGCTGCGCGGGGTGGACCTGCGCCTGGAGGCGGGCGAGCTCGCCGTGCTCATGGGCCGCAACGGGGCCGGGAAGAGCACCCTGCTGTGCCACGCGCGCGGCCTGCTCGAGCCCACGCGCGGCACGGTGGAGCGGGCGGGCGACGTCGCCCTGGCGCTCCAGAACCCCAACGACTACCTCGTGCACGAGCACGCCGCCGACGAGGCGGGACCCGCCGGCCTGGCGCGCGCCGGCCTCGCCGGTCGCGGCGCGGAGAACCCGCGCGACCTCTCGGGCGGCGAGCGCCAGCGGCTGGCCCTGGAGATCACACTAGGCGAGCGGGCCTGGACGGTCGTGTGCCTCGACGAGCCCACCCGCGGCATGGACCGCCCGCACAAGCACGCGCTCACGGCCCGGCTGCGCGAGCTGGCCGCAGCGGGTGCCGCCGTGCTCGTGGCCACCCACGACACGGAGTTCGCCGCGGGCCTGGCCGACCGCATCGTGCTGATGGGGGAGGGGGTCGTGATCGCCGACGGCCCGACGGCCGAGGTGCTGTGCGGCGGCTGGCATTTTGCGACGGAGACGGCGCGCATCCTCGACGGGGCAGGCGGGGCGCTGTTGCCGGAAGAGGGAGCTCGACTGCTACGAAGGGAGCTGGTGGACGCGTGACCTGGCAACTGGCGTCGTTCCTCATCCTGGGCCTCGTCATCGCGGTCGGGTTCGGCTGGTACGAGCGCTCGCATCCGAGCGCGCGCGTGCTCGCGCTCGTGGCCGCGCTCGCGGCGTTCGCCGTCGTCGGGCGGCTCGCTTTCGCCGCGATCCCCAACGTGAAGCCCACCACCGACATCGTGCTGCTCGCGGGCCACGCGCTCGGGGCCGTGCCCGGCTTCGCCGTCGGCGCGGTCACCGCGATCGTGTCCAACCTCTTCTTCAGCCAGGGGCCGTGGACGCCGTGGCAGATGGTGGCCTGGGGCGGCGTGGGCGCCGCCGGCGGCGGGCTGGCGTGGGCGCTGCACGGGCGTGAGCTCGGGCGCTGGGCGCTGGCGGCAGTGTGCGGCCTCGCCGGCCTGGCCTTCGGGGCGTTCATGGACGTCTACCAGTGGACGTTCGCGGCGGAGCAGACGCTCAGCTCGTATCTCGCGATCTCCGCGACGTCACTTCCCTTCAACCTCGCCCACGCGATCGGCAACGTCGCCTTCTGCCTCGCCTTCGGGCCCGCGTTCGTGCGCGCGGTGGCCCGCTACCGCCGCCGCTTCGAGGTGCGCTGGCGGCTGCCGAGCCCCGCCGCGGCCTCCGTGGTGGCGGCGCTCGCGGTGGCGGCGCTGGTCGTCGCCCCCGCGGCCCAAGCCGCCAGCGCCACCTCGCGGGGGCTGGGCTACCTCGACCGCGCCCAGAACGCCGACGGAGGCTTCGGCGGCGCCCGCGCGCAGGGATCCACCCAGCTGCACACGGGCTGGGCGGCGCTGGGGATCGCCGCCGCGGGGCGCAACCCCCGCGACGTCACCCGCCGGGGCCGTTCGGTCATGGACTTCATCCGGCGGGGCGTGCGCGAGCTGAACGACACGGGTGAGCTCGAGCGCACGATCCTCGCGGTGCGTGCCGCCGGCCTGAACCCGCGCCGCTTCGGGCGGCGCGACCTGGTGCGACTGCTGCTGCGCCGGCGCGATCGAGACGGCTCCTGGGAGGGCCGGGTGAACCACACGGCCTTCGGCATGCTCGCCCTGAGCGCCGGAGGAGAGTCGCGCTCCCGGCTGCGCGGCTCGGCTCGCTGGCTCGAACGCGCCCAGTCCGAGGACGGCGGCTTCGGCGTGACCCCCGGTGGCGCCAGCGACGTGGACGACACCGGCGCGGTACTCCAGGCGCTTGCGGCGGCCGGGCGGGGTGGATCGCCGGCGGCCCGGCGCGCGATCTCCTATCTGCGCGGCGCGCAGAATCCCGACGGCGGCTTCGGCCAGACCGTCTCCCGCGACTCCAATGCCCAGTCCACCGCGTGGGCGATGCAGGGCCTCATCGCGGTCGGCCGCAGCCCGGCGCGCCTGCGCCGCGGCGGCCGGACGCCCGCGGAGTACCTGCGCTCGCTGCAGGCGCGCGACGGCAGCGTGCGCTACTCGCGCACGAGCGCGCAGACGCCCGTCTGGGTCACGGCCCAGGCGCTCACCGCGCTGGCGCGCAAGGCGTTCCCGCTGCGGCCGGTGAAGCGGCGGGCGCGGCGCTCGGCGGACACGCCGGCCGGCGCTCCGGCGCCCGGCGGCTCCGACGCCGCCGCTCCGCCCGCCAAGGGCGATTCGTCGCAGGCGAAGCCCCGCTCGGAGGAGGAGGCGACGGAGAAGCTCGAGTCGCCGCCGGTCCAGAGCGTTCCGCGGCGGCCGGGGCCGGATTCGGAGGCCGAGGCTCCCTCGCCGCCCGTGGCGGGGGCCGCCGCCGACAACGGCGGCGATGAGGAGGGAGGGCCGAGCGGCGCGCTCGTGGGAGGAGCGCTGGCGGCGGTCGCCGCGCTCGTGCTTGCACTGCGCCGCTGGTGGCGGCGCCGGCACTGCCCGGGCAGCCCCGCCGACGCCTCCGCCTGAGACGCGCCCGCACTTTTCACCGTCTCGCCTGAGACGCGGCTGCGCTTTCCACCGTCTTCGCTTAAGGACGCGCCTGCACTTTTCACCGCCATAGGTCGCAAAGTGCAGGCGGATGCCCGAGCGCGGGCGCCGAGGGACATATTGTTCCGAACACCGGTACAATCGCCCCGGCCCCATGGCGTCGGCTTCCCCGGTTCAGCGCTCGCTCGTCTCCGACCAGGTCTTCCGCCTGCTCTGCGAGGACCTGCTCGCGGGCCGCTACGAGCCCGGTGAGCTGCTGCCCACCCAGCGCCGGCTGGCAGCCGACCTCGGGGTGAACATGGCCTCGGTGCGCGAGGCGGTGAAGCGGCTCGAGCAGCTGCGGCTCGTGGAGTCGCGCCAGGGGGAGGGCATGCGCGTGCGGGACTGGCGCACCCACGGCGGCCTGGACGTGCTCGCCCAGCTCGTGCTGCGCGCCGGCGGACTCGACGCCGGGGTGCTGGCCGCGGTGATGGAGGCACGGCGGCTGATGCTGGCGGAGGCGGCCCGGCTCGCCGCGAAGCGCCGCAGCGCCCACCAGGCGGGCCGGCTCCGCGACCTGGCGCGGCGGCTGGCCGATGTGGAGGACCTCGGTGAGCGGCAGGCGCTGGACTTCGCCTTCTACACCGAGCTCGTGGAGGCCGCGGGCAACGTGGTGTTCGTGCTGATCACGAACTCCATCCGCGAGCTCTACTTCCAGCACGCGGCGGAGTTCCGGCCGATCGCCGCCGATCGCGACCTCCTCGCCCCGCTCTACGAGCGCGCGGCGTCCGCGGTCGAGAACGGCGAGGCTGAAATGGCGGCGTCCGCGGTGGGCGCCCTCGCCGGGGCGCAGGAGGCGGCGCTGCTGTGACCGCCCTGCGCGCCATCAGCCCGCGCGAGGCCTCGATCTTCGCCTGCCTGTGCGACACCGTGATCGCTCCCGAGCCGCTGCTGCCGCCTGTCAACGAGACCGACGCGGCGCTCTTCTTCGACCGCTGGATGGCCCGCTCGCCACGCCCCAACCGCCTCGGCCTGCGCGCGCTGCTGCACGTGGTGGAGCTCGCCCCCCTCGCGCTCGGGTTCCGGCGCCGGCTGCGCGCGCTCGGAGCGACCGAGCGAGCCGAGTGCCTCAGCAAGGTGGAGAGGCGCGCGCCCGCTCCGCTGCGCCAGCTCACCAAGCTCGTCAAGGGGATGGCGTTCCTGGCCTACTACGGGGACGACGCCGTGATGCTGCGCGTGGGCTACGACGCCGAGGCCAACGCGCGGCGCGGCCGGGAGCTGCGCGCCGCCGAGGGCAGGCCGTGAGCGTTCGGCCCACCACCGGCGCCGCCTACACGGACGGCACCGGGATGTTCCGGCCGAGCGCCGAGCGCGTTGAGGACGGCGGCCACATCCCCGGCGAGCGCAACGTGCGTGTGGACGCGTGCGTGATCGGCACCGGCGCCGGCGGCGCACCCGTGGCGAAGGAGCTGGCCGAGGGGGGCATGCGCGTGGCGATGCTCGAGGAGGGCGCCCGCTTCACGGCGGACGACTTCACCGCCCGCCCACGCGAGATGAGCACGCTGCTCTACCGCGACGCGGGGCAGGTGGCCACGCTCGGCAACGTGCCGATCGTGCTGCCGCTCGGGCGCATGGTGGGCGGGTCGAGCGCCATCAACTCCGCCACCTGCTTCCGGACCCCCGGCGCCGTGCTGGAGCGCTGGGGCCGCGACTTCGGCCTCGAGGCGCTCACGCCCGCGGCGCTCGACCCGTTCTTCCGCCGGGTGGAGCGAGAGCTGGGCGTGGCGCAGGTGCCGCCGCACATCGCGGGCAACAACGCGCTGGTGGTCAAGCGCGGCGCCGACGCGCTCGGCTGGTCCGGCGACTTCATCTACCGCAATGCCCGCGGCTGCGTGGGCTCCGGAGTGTGCAACTTCGGCTGCCCCACCGGAGCCAAGCAGCACGTGGGCACCACCTACGTCCCGCGCGCGTGGGAGGCGGGCGCCACGACGTTCAGCAACTGCCGCGCGGAGCGCATCGTGGTGGAGGGCGGCCGAGCCCGCGCCGTGGAGGCGAGCACGGCCGGCGGCGGCCGCCTGCGGGTGGAGTGCGACATCGTCGTGGTGGCGTGCGGGACCGTCCACACGCCGCTGCTGCTGCGCCGGCAGGGTCTGGGCGGGGACTCCGGGGAGCTGGGCCGCAACCTTGCGATCCATCCCGCCACGGGCGTCCGGGCTCGGTTCGACGAGGAGATCGACATGGCGCGCGGGGTGCCGCAGTCCTACTTCATCGACGAGTTCGCGGGCGAGCGGATCATGTTCGAGGGCGCCGCCGGGCCGCCGGACTACTACGCGATGTCGATGGCGTCGTCGCGCGAGGCGCACCGCGACCTGATGCTGCGCTACCGCGAGATGTCGCAGTTCGGGCTGATGGTGTCCGACACGTCGCGCGGGTTCGTGCGCGAGCGCGCCGGGCGGGCGGAGATCCGCTACGACCTCAACAGGGAGGACACCGCGGCGTTCAAGCGGGGCATCGAGCTGCTCACCGAGCTCTACTGGGCGGCCGGCGCGCGTGTGGTGTACCCGCCCGTCGAGGGGATCGGCGAGCTCCACGACGGTGACCTCGACACCCTGCGCGCGCACGAGCTGCGCGCCCGCGACCTCGTGCTGATGGCGTTCCACCCGCTCGGCACCGCCCGCGCGGACGCGCGCCCGGAGCGCGGGGTGGTGGACGAGGACCTCGCCCTGCGAGGCGTCGAGGGCGTGCACGTGGCCGACGGCAGCGTGGTGCCGAGCTCGCTGGGCGTGAACCCGCAGATCACGATAATGGCGCTCGCCACGCGGCTCGCCTACCACCTGCTCGGCGAGCCCCCGCCCGAGCACGAGCCCGAGCCGGAGTCGATCGCCCGCCCGCGCGCGCCGCTCCCGGTGTAGGGGTCAGAGACGCGCGACCGCCGTGGCCGCCGCGGCGGCCACGACCACCACCAGGACGGGCGCGCGGAGGACGATCGCCACGGCCGCCACGCCCAGTCCGAAGGCGCGCTCGTCGAGCACGAGCTCGTCCTCGACCGCGAACGTGGCCGTGACCACCAGGCCCGCCAGCACGGCCGGGGTGACGTAGGGGAGCGGCCGCTCGATCCACGCGGGCAGGCGTGCAGCGCCGAGCCCCAGCGGTCCCGCGGCGCGCAGCGCGTATGTGGCCACGCCCAGCGCGGCGATCAGCGCCCACGCGGTCACGGGCCGGCTTCCTCGCGCGGATCGGGGGCGTGCGGGGGGCCCTTCGCGGCGCCCAGCCCCGCCAGCGCGCCCGCCGCCGCGAGCACCGTGGCCAGGCCCACAGGCAGGAGCACCACCCCGATCGCGGCCAGCACGGCGCCCGCGAGCGCGGCCCGGCGAGCGCCGGACTCCTCGCGCAGTCGCGGCGCCACGAGGGCGAGGAACAGGGCGGGGAAGGCCGCGTCCAGTCCGAGCGCCTCGGGGTCGCCGAGCAGGGACCCGCCGAGCGCCCCGGCCACGGAACCCGCCACCCAGGCGGAGAACAGCGTGACGCCGGTGGCCACGAAGCGCGGCTCGTCCACGCGGCCGTCCGCGCCGCTCGACACCGCCACCGCCTCGTCCACCACGAGGTGCGCCTTGGCGGCCCGCCGCAGGAAGCCGCCCCGGAGGGAGGGCGCCACGACGAGGCCCATGGGCAGGTAGCGGAGGTTGAGCGCGACCCCCGACAGCGCGGCCGAGATGGCCGAGCCGCCCGCCTCCAGCGCCGCCACCGCCGCGAACTGCGCAGACCCCGCGAACACGATCACCGACATGGCCACGGTCTGCAGGGCGTCGAGGCCCGCGGTGCGCGCGAGGACGCCGAAGGAGACGCCGAACGCCGCGACGGCGAAGGCGATTGCGGCCACGGTTCGGTCGACTCTCAGGCGCGGAACGGTAGCTTGAGCGGTCGATGGAGCTCGAGGACGCCATCCGCACCCGCCGCACCCACAAGGCCTACTCGGCCGAGCCCGTGGACCGTGCCACCCTGGACGAGCTGTTCGAGCTCGCGCGCTGGGCGCCCAACCACAACCTCACCAACCCCTGGCGCTTCCGCGTGGTCGGAGCGGGCTCGCTCGAGGTGCTCAAGCAGGCGGCCGGCCCCGAGGCGGCGGCCAAGCTCGACCGGGCGCCGACGCTCGTCGTGGTGAGCGTGGCGCAGACCGGCGAGCCGGTGCAGGACGAGGAGGACCACGCGGCCGCCGCCGTGGCGGCCTACATCGTGCTGCTCGCCGCCCATGGCCGCGGGCTGGCCGGCTACTGGCGCACGCCCGCGGTGCTGCGCGAGCCGGAGGGGCGCGCGGCGGTGGGCGTGCCGGACGGCGAGTGCGTGCTCGGCCTCATCCACCTCGGCCGCGCCCGCCAGGAGAAGCAGCCTCCCGAGCGGCTGCCGACCGGCGACTTCGTAACGTACCTCCCGTGATCGCGCGCGACGACGCCCTGGCCGCCTTCGACGCCGAGCCGTTCGACCTCGTCGTCGTCGGGGGAGGGATCACCGGCGCGGGCGTGGCGCTGGACGCGGCATCGCGCGGCTACGCCGTGGCGCTCGTCGAGCGCGACGACTACGCCGCCGGCACCTCCAGCCGCTCGTCGAAGCTCGTGCACGGCGGCCTGCGCTACCTGCAGAACTTCGATCTCGGGCTGGTGCGCGAGGCGCTGCTGGAGCGCTCCCTGCTCGTGAACCTGGCGCCGCATCTCGTCAAGCCGCTGCCGCTGCTGGTCGCGGCCTTCGAGGGCAAGCGGCCCGATCGGCTCACCGGGGTGGGGCTGAACATGTACGACGTGATGGCGGTGGACCGCATCCGCCGCCGCGATGACGAGGACTGGTCACCCGACCGCCACCGCGTGATCCCCGAGGACGAGGTGCTCGAGCTGCTCCCCGCGCTCGCCCCGCGCGAGCCCAGCTCCGCCTATCTCTTCTACGACTGCCAGACCGACGACGTGCGCCTGGTGCTCACCGTGCTGGGCGAGGCCGAGCGCTACGGGGCGGTGTGCGCCAACCGCGTCGAGGTCACCGGGCTGCTCGACGAGGGCGGCGGCGTGCGAGCGGTCGACCGCGTCTCCGGGCGCGAGCTGGACATCCGTGCCGACAACGTGGTCAACGCCACCGGCGTCTGGGCCGACCGCATCCGGCCCGAGGAGCTGTACGCGGAGGAGGAGGTGCCGCGCATCCGGCCAAGCCGCGGCACCCACATCACGCTCGCGCGCGAGGACCTCGACGTGCGCGCCGGGGCGATCGTGCCGGCCGCGGGCGGCCGCACGATCTTCGTGCTGCCGTGGCTCGGGCGCACTCTGGTGGGCACGACCGACAACGACTACGAGGGCGAGCTCGACCACATCAAGCCCGACGACGGCGACGTGGACTACCTGCTGGACGCGGTCAACGAGTACTTCGGCGGCTCGCTGGGGCCCGCGGATCTCACCGGCGCCTACGCCGGGGTGCGCCCGCTCATCTCCACGGGCGACCCCAAGAAGTCGGTGGACATCTCGCGCAAGGCCGAGCTCTACGAGACCAGCTCGGGCATGGTCACGATCACCGGCGGCAAGCTCACGACCTGGCGCCGGATGGCCAAGCTGGCGGTGGACAGGATCGTGGAGCGCGAGGCGCGCGACGCTCCCTGCCGGACGCACGAGATCCCACTGGGCATGCCCGCCCGCGAAGAGGACCTCGCAGGGCTGGACGCCGACACGGGCGCGCTGCTCGGCGCCCGCTACGGTCACGCCGCGGCGCAGGTGCGCGGCGTGGCGCGCGAGCGCCCGGAGCTCGGCGAGCTCATCAGCCCCGACCTGCCCGACCTGCTGGCGGAGGCCGTCCAGGCCGTGCGCCAGGAGCAGGCCGCCACCGTGGCGGACGTCCTGCTGCGACGCACGCGCCTGGGCCTGCTGGACGCGCGCCGGCTGTGCAAGCCCGGGGCCGACGGCCCGGCGCGGGTGGCGGCCGCGATGGGCGCCGAGCTGGGCTGGGATGACACGCGCATGGCGGCCGAGCTCGCCGCCTGGCGCGAGACGGCCGCGGCCGAGGGCATCGACGCGAGCGCGCGCGAGGTGGCCGCATGAGGCTGGCGCTGCGGCTTCGCGACAAGCTGCTCGACATCGATCCGGGACGCCCGCTGGTCATGGGCATCGAGAACGCGTCGCCCGACTCCTTCTCGGGCAACGGCCACGCGGCCGGTGCCGACATCGTGGACGTGGGCGGCGAGTCCGGCCGCACCGATGTCGCGCCGGTGCCCGCCCAGGAGGAGATCGAACGAGTGGTGCCCGTGGTGGAGCGCCTCGTGGCGCAGGGCGCGCTCGTCTCGGTGGACACCTGGAAGGTCGAGGTGGCCCGCGCCGTGCTGGACGCCGGCGCCGTCATGATCAACGACGTCAGCGGCCTGCGCGATCCCGAGATCGCGTCCGCGTGCGCGCAGACGGGCGCGGCGCTCGTGCTCATGCACACTCGCGGGGAGCCGAAGATGAAGGAGTTCCCCGGCTACGGGGACGTGGTGGGCGACGTGGTGGCCTTCCTGCGCGAGCGGATGATCCTCGCGGCGGAACACGGGGTAGGGGAGGAGCAGATCGTGCTCGACCCCGGACCGGACTTCGCCAAGACCCCCGCCGAGACCGTGGCCGTGCTGCGCCGCCTCGACGTCGTGGCGGCTCTCGGGCGGCCGGTGCTCCTGGCGGTCTCACGCAAGGACTTCGTCGGCCAGGTCACCGGGCGGATGCCGCGCCGGCGCCTCGCCGGCACGCTCGCGGCGATCGCCGACGGCGTGGACCGCGGCGCCGCCATCCTGCGCGTGCACGACGTGCCCGAGACACTCGACTACCTCGCCGTGCGCGGCGCGCTGCGAGGCGAGCGCGAGGTTCACCCCGGGCCGCTCGAAGAAGGGTTGCGCAGGGAGCCGGCCGCATGAGCGTCACCATCGCCCAGCTCTCCGACCTTCACTGCGGCTCACCGCACTTCGTCCCCACCCTGCTCGAGCGCGCGATCGTGGAGATCAACGAGCTGGCGCCGGACCTCGTGATCGTCTCCGGCGACCTGACCAACGAGGGCTTCCGTCAGGAGTTCCAGACCGCGCGCGACTATCTCGACCGCGTGGAGTGCGAGCACATGATCGTGATCCCCGGCAACCACGACGCCCGCAACGTGGGCTACGTGCATTTCGAGGACCTGTTCGGCGACCGCCGCGCGGCGACGACGGTCGAGGGCGTCTCGGTGGTGGCGGTGGACTCCACCGAGCCCGACCTCGACCACGGCACCATCGGCCGCGGACGCTACGGCTGGATCGAGGAGAGCTTCGACCCCGGCGCGTTCCTGCGCGTGTTCGTCCTCCACCATCACCTGCTGCCCATCCCCGGTACGGGCCGCGAGCGCAACGTCGTGCACGATGCGGGCGACACGCTCGAGTGCCTCCAGCGCGCCGACGCCCACCTCGTCCTGTCCGGGCACAAGCACGTGCCGTATGCGTGGCGGCTGGAGAACCTCTTCGTCGTGAACGCCGGCACCGTCTCCACCACCCGCCTGCGCGGCCGCACCAAGCCCTGTTACAACGTGATCGAGGCGTCGCCGGAGCGGGTCTCGATCTTCCGCAAGTACCCGTTCCACGAGCGGGACGCGATCATCGCGTTCAGCCCGCAGACCTACGAGTACGAGAAGGACCAGGCGCTGCTGGGCGAGGCGGCGCCGGGCCCGCGGGCACAGGGGTAGGAGCCTCTCAAGAAGCCGCACCGGCGGCCGATCACGCGGGGGAAGGGCATGCCCTCCGCGTCCGTCATCGTCCTCGCCTACGGCAACCGCGCCGTCACCGAGCGCTGCCTCGACTCGCTCGCCGCGGCACTCGGCGACGAGCTGGGAGGCGCCTACGAGCTCGTGCTGGTGGACAACGGCTCGCCGGACGACACCGCGGAGCTGTTCCGCGCCTGGGAGGACCGCGCCACGGTGCTCCTGCTGGACGAGAACCGCAACTTCGCCGGCGGCTGCAACGCGGGTGCGCGCGCCGCGGCCGGCGACGTGCTCGTCTTCCTCAACAACGACACCGAGGTGCCGGCGGGTGCGCTCGAGGCCGTCGTCGAGGCCGCGCGGCAGCCCGGCGTGGGCGTGGCCGGCACCCGGCTGCTCTACCCGGACGGGACCATCCAGCACGCCGGCGTGGTGCACAAGGAGTGGCAGCCGGGCCGGGTGCTGCCGCTGCATCTCTTCCATCACGAGCCGGGCGACCTGCCTGGGGCGCGCGCCTCCTACGACCTCGACGCGGTCACCGGGGCATGCCTGGCGATGCCCGCGCCGCTGTTCGAGGAGCTCGGCGGATTCGACGAGGCCTACGTAAACGGCCTCGAGGACATCGACCTCTGCCTGCGGGCAAGGACCGCGGGGCATCGGGTGGTCTACCGCGGGGACGTGCACCTCGTCCACCACGAGCGCCTGACGCGGGGGGCCAACCACGACGAGAAGCCCAACGCCGCGATCTTCCACCGCCGCTGGAACCCCCTGCTCTCCGACGACAGCGACATCCTCGGGACGCTCTTCGGCCTGGGCCTCGGGCCGATCCCGCCCGACGCGGGCATGCTTCCGCAGCCGGGAGGCGCCCAGCTCGCGGTCCACGGGCGCCTGCGCTCACCGGCGCCGGAGGGGTTCGAGGCCCGGGCGCTCATCGGCGCCCTCGCGGAAGCGGGGCTCGACGTGGCGGCCCGGGACTGGTTCCCGGTCTGGGAGGCGCCCACCGACGGCGGCCCGCAGTGGCACGCGCTCGCCGCCGCCGTCAAGCGCCCGCCTCATCCAGCCGCCGCGGCCATCCGCGTCGCCACCGGGAGCCTCTTGTCGCTGCCCGCCGGCAGTGCGGCGGTCGCGCGCATCGCGGCGGTGCCTCGCGGCGCGCTGGACGTGGCCGCGGTGTGGGCGGCTGCTCCCGCGCTCGTCGACGAGCTGGTGGAGGGCGGCTTCCCCCGCGAGCGGGCGCACTGGCTGCCGCCGGCGATCCCGCAGAGACCCCCGGGCCCGGGTGGGGAGGGCATCCTGGCGCTTTTCCCGGCCCACGACCTCGACGCCGCCGCCCTGCTGCTCGAAGCGCTCTCGGGCCTCGGCGACCAGCGGATCCGGCTGCTTCCAAACGTCAAGGGCGCGCTGGTCACCGCCTTCGCCGCAGGCCGCCTGCCCGCCGCGGAGCTGCTGGATCCCACCTCGGACGAGCGCGCGCTGGGCGAGCTGGCGGGCTCGGCGGACGTGGTTTGCGGGTCCGACGGCGACGGCTTCGAACGGCGGCTGCTGCTCGCCGGCGCCGCGGGCGCCGCGGTAGTGGCGCCCGCGGGCGGCGCCGCCGCGGCGGTGCTCGGAGACGGCGTGGGGCCCACGGCCGGGGCCGGCGGGCTGCGGGCGGCGCTCGAGCGTGCACTGGCGGACGACACTTCCCGGGCCGCGCGCTCGGACCTGGTCGCGATGACCTGCGGGCACGCGGCTGTGGGAGCGAGGCTTCGCGAACTCGTGGAGCGCCTGGCCGCCGCGCGCCGGGCTCCCGCGCCGCTCGCCGGGGCATCCGCCCGCCTCTAGCGCGCCCTGAGGGGGCAGAATGCCCCCGTGCGTGCCATCGCCCTGATCGACGGAGAGCATCACCCGGCCGTGGTGCGGGCCGCGCTCGACGCGCTCGATCCCGTGGGTGTGGTGTTCTGCGGAGGCGAGGAGAAGGTGCACGCTGAGGTCCTGGACGATGCGACGGCGCACTACGGCCGCGACGTGGCGCTGGGACCGCCGGCCGAGTCGCTGCGGCGGCTCGTCGCGGAGACCGGCGCGCGGCGGGTGGTGGACCTGGCGGACGAGCCCGTGCTGCCCCCCGCGGCCAAGCTGCGGCTGGCCGCGCTGGTCCTGCACCTCGGCCTGAGCTATGAGGGACCGGGGCTGCGGCTGTCACCCCCGCCGTCCGAGCGGATCGAGTTCGCGGGGCCGAAGCTCGCGGTGATCGGGACCGGCAAGCGCACCGGCAAGACCGCCGTAGCCGGGCACCTGGCTTCGCTTCTGCGCGATCGGCGGCCGGTGATCGTGTCCATGGGACGGGGCGGGCCGGCGGCGCCCCAGGTTGCCGATGCGGGCACGGGCCTGGCGGAGCTGGAGCGCATCGCCGCCGAGGGTCGCCACGCGGCGAGCGACTACCTCGAGGACGCGGTGCTCGCCGGCGTGCCCACGGTGGGCTGCAGGCGCGTTGGCGGCGGGCTGGCAGGTGAGCCACACGAGTCCAACGCGGCGGCCGGAGCGCGCCTCGCCGCCTCACTCGGCCCAGGCGTGATCGTGCTGGAGGGGTCTGGGTCGTGCATCCCGCCGGTGGAGGCGGACCGGACCGTGTGCGTCGTCGGCGATCGCGCGGATGCGCTCGACGGCCTCGGCGTGTACCGCCTCCTGCGGGCGGACCTGGTGCTGGTCCCCGATCCCGCGCTCGTCCCGGAGGTCGCCCTGGCGTGCCCAGGCGAGACGATGGCCTTCATGCTTCGCGCGGAGCCCGCGGGGCCGCTGCCGGAGGGCGCCCGCGTGGCGGTTTTCAGTACCAGCTCGGCCCCGGTCCACGGGCTCGAGCCCCTGGTGGTCTCCTCAGCGCTGGCACGCCGCTCGGAACTCGCTGCCGACCTCGATCGCGCGGCGGCCGAGCGCTGCGACGTCTACCTCACGGAGCTGAAGGCCGCGGCGATCGACACCGTGGCGGTGCGCGCCCGCGCCGAGGGTGCTCGGGTCGTCTTCGTCAGGAACCGGCCGGTGGGGCTCGACGCCGATCTCGACGCCGCGCTCGTCAGGCTCGCAGACTCGGCTGGCTGAACAGCTCGAGCGCGGACGCCTCGATCACGGTTGCCGTCGGCCCGGGATGGGGCGAGTCCGTGACGATCGCCACGTCGACGTGGTCGGGCAGCTCCCGTCCGTCCAGCGCCGCCGCAGCGCAGGCCAGCGCGTCCTCGGCGCCGATCGACCCCGGCGGGGCGTGAAGCTGCAGCGAGGCGTTCCCCTCGTTAAGGTCGGCGAAGCCGCGGAGCACCTGGGAGAGTGCATCGGGTCGCCACTCCGGGCTGCACCAGAGGCTCTTCGACTCCGGCCGCACGTCCCACGCCCGCATCGTGTCCCGGGCCACGAGGTGCGCGCACCCGCCGCAGCGCAGGAGCGAGGGCCCGAGGCGCTCCAGCCGGCCGCCACAGGCCTGACAGCGGAGCGCGCGGAGCAGGGTGGGCTCGAGATCCGCCTGATCCACGTGCGGCCCGGCGGGCTCGCTGCGCTCGAGCAGGTACGCCTTGCGCCACGAGTCCCCGAAGCTCGCGGCCTCGAACAGCTCCACCCACTGGCGGGCGTTCGCGGTCGCTTCGAGCGTCGCGTGGGGTGTGACCTCCGGGATGAAGTCGGCCAGGCTGGCCATCGTGGAGAAGAGGCCGTTCGGCACCGGAAGGGGGCGCGAGCTGAAGCCCTCGCGCTCAGCGCAGCACTCTGCAATCTCGGCCGGTGTGGGAAGCCCGAACTCGTCGTGCTCGGAGAGCCATCCCGGAACCTCCTGCCCCGAGCGCACGAACACCGCTCTGACGAGGTCGTCGATCGGGCCCATCTCGCTGGACGGGCACGCCACCACCACGCGGTTCGCGGACACTCGGGCCAGCTCGTCCACGAAGGCGGTCCGGTCGGCCGGCGGCACGTGCTCCAGGACGTCGAGTGAGATGACGGTGTCGAACGAGGCGTCGGCGAAGGGCAGCCGCCCGGGGCCGTTGCGCACCGCCAGCATCGACGGTCCCGCGGGTAGCGGGAACTGCATGTCCATCCCGACGAAGGGGCTGCCGGGGTCGACGCACGCGAAGCCGTGGGGTCCCGATCCGGCGTCCAGCAGGCTGGCTGAGAGCTCGCGCTTGCGGCCGAGCACCACCGGAGTGACGAGCGCGTAGCGGCACAGCCAGTTCAGCATCTGCGTGGTGGCCGCCATTCGCTCAGGCTGCGCTTGCGGCGAGGTCCGCGCTTGCGCGGCGGTCACGATCGGCGTCGGGGTAGACGATCGCCAGGATCGTGTGCTCGAGGGTGTGGAGGTCGTTCGACCGCGTCAGTCCCACGCTTCCGTGCTCGAACCCCCAGGCCTCCATCAGCGCGGCGAACTCGGAGATGTTCCACTCGCGCACGTGACAGAGGTGCTCCGGCGGGCCGAGGTCGTCAGCGCCGCGCGTGCGGTCGCGCTCGGGGGTGGAGAGGATGATCGCCTCGACCGATTCGAGGATCCCCCGCATGTTGTCGAGCAGCAGGTCCGGGCGCACGAGGTGCTCGATCACGTCGGCACACACCACCACCGATCCCGTCAGCTCCTCGGGTGAGAGCGGCAGCGGATCCTCGCTGTCGAAGTCGTGCTCGCGCCAGCTCCCGTAGGGGAACTTCTGGCGGCACAGGTCGAGGTTCGGGCCGAAGTCGATCCCCACGATCTCGAAGCGCGGATGCAGAGCGGCGAGCTTGTCGCCGCTGCCGGGCCCGAGGTCGATGATCCGCCGCGCGCCCAGCCGCTCGGCCACGCGTGCCGCCTCCGGATAGACGTCGGGCTGCCACACCACGTTGTCGCGCTCCTCGATGAGGTCGACGAAGTACTCGGGGGCGTCCCGGTGGACGTAGCCCGGCTTGATGCAGTACGAGCCCACGTCGTCGCGCCCGGGCAGCTCCACCCTGCGCGCGAGGGGGACGGCGAGCCCGCGCCGGGAATGGTCGAGCCCGTGCCGAGCCCCCACGTCCCATGGGTCGGCGGCGAGGGCGGCGAGGAAGCAGCCGGCCGCCTCCGCGAACCGGGCGTCCGCGAGCGCCGTGCGTCCGGCGCCGATCTGGCCGGCCGCCTCGGCCTTGTCCTCGTTCGAGACGTCGATCACGTGCTCGAGCGGCACGCCCTCGGTCCGGGCCACGTGCATGTAGAGGCCGACGAAGTGGTCGAACGCCGCCACGAGGTCATCGACGGCGAGGTCGGCGGCGCGCAGATTGGCCAGTATCCAGCGCCGGAAGGGGAGCTCGCGCTGGAGGATCCCGATGACCTCGTTGCCACTCTTGCCGTGGTTCATGTTGCCGCCGTGGACGCGGTACCGGGAGAGCGCGGCGGTGAGGAAGTCCACCTCTGCGACCTCGGCCACGCGCGCCGCGACGAACCAGTCCTGGTAGGGCGAGAACGACGGGATGGGGCAGAAGCGGTCCCGCAGCGACGCGCGCACCATGAGGGCCGGGGCGGAGATGAAGTTCTCCCGCAGGAGCCGCGGCAGCACACGTCCGCGCGCCGGAGTCACCCGGTTCTGGGCGAAGAACGACGGATGGACCGTGCGGTCCTCCTCGTCCACGATCTCCATGTCCCCGTAGACGAGGCCGACCTCCGGGCGCCGGGTGAACGCCTCGGCCAGGAGGCGGGTGCGGTCCTCGGGCCACGTGTCGTCCGCGTCGAGGAAGGTGATCAGCTCGCCGCGCGCCTCTTCCATCCCGCGGGTCGTGGCCGCGGCCAGGCCGCCGTTGTCCTGGCGTATGTAGCGGATCCTCCCGTCGGACTGCGCCGCGTAACGCTGCGCGATCTCGGGCGTCGCGTCGGTGGAGCCGTCGTCCACGACCACCAGCTCGAGACGGTCGGCCGGGTAGTCCTGGCGCAGCGCACTCTCGAGCGCACGACCGAGGTAGCGCTCGTAGTTGTAGGCGGCCACGACGCCGCTGACACGCGGGGACGGTGCCATCGCCCCGTTCATCGACGGCCACCCGGCGAGCTTGAGTCGTCAAGCTACGCGGATGCCTGAGACGATCGTCGTCCGCCGCGACTACGGCCTGCCCTACTCCAAGGGGGTCATGGCGCAGGAGCTGTCGGCCACGGGGCTGGGCCCGGGGCGGGCCTTCGAGCTCGCCCGGATGATCGAGCGCCGGCTCGATGCGCGCGGCCAGCCGCAGATCACGGTGAAGGAGCTGCATGCCCTCGCGGAGGATGTCCTGCGGGAAGAGGAGGGCGACGACGCCCTGCGCCGCTTCCGCGACTGGCGCAGGCTCGGCGGCCTCGACCGCCCGCTCGTCGTGCTGGTGGCGGGCACCACCGGGGTGGGAAAGTCCACCATCGCCACAATGCTCGCCCACCGGCTGGGCATCACCCAGGTCATCGCCACGGACGTGATCCGACAGGTGCTGCGGGCATTCTTCTCCTATGACTTCCTCCCCGCCGTGCACTACTCCGCCTACGAGGCCGGCAAGGCGGTCCTCAAGGGTGGTGGCGATCCCGACCTCGTGGGCTACCTCGAGCAGGCGCGCAGCGTCTCCACCGGCGTCGCGGCCATCGTGGACCGGGCCTGCAAGGAGAACACGCCGCTCGTGGTCGAGGGCGTCCACCTCGTCCCGGGCACGCTCGACCCCCGCCTGCGCGAGCGCGGGGTCGTGGTCGAGGCCCTCGTCACGGTGGAGGACGAGGACATGCACCGCGGCCACTTCACGCTGCGCGGCGGCGAGCGCCCCAAGGACCGCTACCTCGCCCATTTCCATCAGATCCGCAAGCTGCAGGAGCACCTCGCGGGTAAGGCCGCCGACGCCGGGGTCGCAGTCATAGACAACGTCCACGTCGACGAGGCGCTGCAGGAGGTCATGGACCTGGTCCTGGTCGCAGCCGGCCGCGCCTCCGACCGAGAGGAGAACCGATGAAGCTGTTCATCGACACCGGATCCGTTGCGGAGGTCGAGGAGATCGCCGCCTGGGGCGTGCTCTCCGGCGCCACCACCAATCCCTCGCTGCTGGCGAAGGAGGAGGGGGACCCCGGCGACATCATCCGCCGCATCTGCGAGCTCGTGGGCGGCCCGACGTCCGCCGAGGTCGTGGCCACCGACGCGCGCGAGATGGTGGCCGAGGGCCGCGCCCTCGCGGGCCTGCACGAGCACGTGGTGGTGAAGGTGCCGTTCTCGCCCGCCGGCCTCGAGGCCACCCGCGCGCTGTCGGACGACGGCATCCGCGTGAACATGACGCTCGTGTTCTCGGCGGCGCAGGCGGTGCTCACCGCCGAGGCCGGCGCCACCTACGTCTCATGCTTCATGGGCCGGGTGGACGACATCGCGGTGGACGCGGGCGCCGTGCTCGCCGAGATCGTCGAGGCGCTGCGGCCGGGCGGCACCCAGGCGCAGGTGCTCGCGGCCTCGCTGCGCCACCCGATGCACGCCGTCACGGCCGCGAGGCTCGGCTGCGAGGTGGCCACCGTCCCGGCCAAGGTGCTGCGACAGATGCTCGTGCACCCGCTCACCACGGCGGGCATCGAGCGCTTCGCCGCCGACTGGCAGACGCGGCCGGAGCTCGCGGAGTGGCTGCACGGGCTCGTGCAGGGCGAGCCCGTGGCTCGGTAGGGTTCCGCCCGCCCCGACTCGTTAGAAGGAGAGACCGCCCGTGTCCGTCCTAGCCCGCCACGAACTCGACCAGAGTCCCCTCGCCGACCTCCACGCCATCGCCGCCGAGCTCGGCATCGAGGGCTTCCGCGGCCTGCGCAAGCAGCAGCTCGTCGAAGCGGTCATCGAAGCACAGGGCGGCGAGCCCGAGACCCCCACCGCCGGTCTCGGCTCGCCGGAGGAGCCGGCGCCGTCCGCCGAGGAGGCCGAGACCACGGAGGAGGAGCTCGCCGAGGCCGAGGAGACCGCGGCCGCCGAGTACGACGTGGACGAGGTGGAGGCCGTCGCGGCCGACGAGGGCGAGGATGAGGAGGAGGAGGACGAGCGGCCCCGGCGCCGGCGCGAGCCGCGCGGCAGGGGTCGCGGCCGCGACCGCGATCGCGACCGCGATCGCGATCGTGGCCGCGACGACGATCACGACCGCGAGGACGATCCCGACGGCGACCGCGGCGCCGAGGAGGTGCGCTCGGGGGTGCTCGACGTGCTCCCGAACGGCAGCGGCTTCATGCGTGTCGAGCCGTTCGTGCACTCGCGTGAGGACGTGTACGTCTCGCCCGCGCAGATCCGCCGCTGCGAGCTGCGCGCCGGCGACGAGCTGGCGGGCCCGGTGCGCCCGCCGCGGCGCTCGGAGCGCTACCCGTCGCTGGTGCGCGTCGACACGGTCAACAGCTCTCCCGCCGAGCCGCCGGAGGAGCGCCCGCGCTTCGAGGACCTCACGCCGGTGTTCGCCTCGCGGCGGCTGCCCGGCCCGGACCGCGTGTCCGGTGCCCCGTTCGGGCGCGGCTCGCGCGTGGCAGTCGGCGGCGCGCCGGGGGCGGGGGCCACCACCCTGCTGCGCGAGCTGGTGTCCGCGCTGGCCGGCGAGGGCGACCTCGAGCTCACCGTGATGCTCGCGGGCGTCCGTCCCGAGGAGGTCACCGAGTGGCGGCGCGGGACCGCCACCACGGTCGCGGGCGGCGGCTTCGACCGCCCCGCGGAGGAGCTCGCTCAGGTCGCCGGCATGGCGGTCGAGCGGGCCAAGCGCGTCGTCGAGCGCGGCCGCGACGCCGCCATCGTCATCGACTCCCTCGACGCGCTCCCGCCCGGCGTGGCCCGCAAGGTGTTCGGCGCGGCCCGGGCCAGCGAGGAGGCCGGCACGCTCACCATCATCGCCTCCACCGGTACCGCCGGGGAGCTGCAGCGGCTGGCCACCACGAGGATCGTGCTCGAGGACGGCGGCTCGCTCGCGGCAGCGTCAGGCACCATCCAGGGCGAGAAGCTGGCCTGAGCGGCGCTCAGCGCCGGTACGCGACTTCGGCCCAGGAGGGCTCGGGGGAGAGCTCGACGAGCTCCCCGTTGCGGTCCGGCTGGGCGTAGCCGAACGTGTGCGTGCAGTCGTCGAAGACCACCTCGAGCTCGCCCTCCTTCACGCGCTGGTCGAGCCAGGCGCCACGGAACACCAGGCGGCGCAGCCAGTGCACGAGCGAGCGGTCGGGAGAGCGCGCGAGCTCGCGCCAGCAGGCTTTGACGTGATCGCCCAGGGCTGAGGAGGCGTCGGCAACCTCGCCGTTCACGGCGAGCGTCACGAGGTCGTCGCGCTCCTCGCCGCCGAGTGGCCCCGCCACGAAGCCGAGCTTGACCGCGGCCTGCTCCACGCGCTCGGTGAAGTCGCGCTCGTTGAAGGTGAAGCGCAGCTCCCCGTATTCGAGCACGTAGTCCGAGCCGGACTCGTAGTTTCCGCGTCGCTTGGTGTCCATACCTGAATGCCCTATCGGCGTTGGCGGCCGGGCGTCGAGAGTCTCGCACGGACTCCTTCCCCGCCCTAGGGGTGCAACGGGACTTGCAAGGGGGGCGAGATTCCGGGGGGCCTGGACTTGGATTGGCATGGACGACCGCTCGCTGCTGGTGGTGGAGGACGACGAGGCCACGGCCGCCTTCCTCGCCGACAACCTGCGGGCGGACGGCTTCCGCGTGGCCCTGGCGAGCACGGCGGGGGAGGGGCTGCGCGCCATCGAGGTGCGCCGCCCCGACCTCGTGCTGCTCGACCTCGGCCTGGGTGACGGCGACGGCCTGGCGCTGCTCGACCGGGTGCGCACGGCCGACGGGATGGCCTCGCGCATCGACCCCGCGCTGCCGGTGATAGTCGTGAGCGGCCGCGCGGGCGAGCTCGACCGCGTGCGCGGCCTGGCCCGCGGAGCCGACGACTACCTGGTCAAGCCCTTCGCCTATCCGGAGCTGCTGGGGAGAGTTCACGCCGTGCTGCGCCGCGCCGGCGGCCGCGTGGGCCGGGGGATGCTGCGCGTGGGCGAGCTCACCATCGACCCGGCCACGCGCCGGGTGCGGCTCGTCGGCGAGCCGGTGCAGCTCTCGGCCAAGGAGTTCGCCCTTCTGCACGCGCTCGCGCTGGACCCCGCCCGTGTGTATCCGAAGCCGGATCTGCTGCGCGACGTCTGGGGCTACCTCACGCCCGGGGCAACCCGCACGGTGGACGCGCACGCCTGCCGCCTGCGCCGCAAGCTCTCGGGCGGCGGCCGCAGCTACGTTCAGAACGTGCGCGGCGTGGGCTACCGGCTCACGGAGGGCGGGTGACGCTCCTCGCCGTCTCCGGCTGGCTCGCGGCCGTTGCGCTGGCAGGGTGGGTGCTGGCTCTGCGCGCACGGATCGAGGCGGTCGCCCGCGCGGACCACGAGCTGCGCGGCCCCGTGGCGGCGCTCGCCCTCGCGGGCGCGGCACTGGCGCGGGCTCCGGGCATGCGCGAGCGCGGCATCGCGATGGAGGGGCAGGTGGACAGGCTGCGGGCGGCGCTGGCCGACCTCGCCGCCGCCCGCGGCCGCCGTGGGCGCCGGGGCCGGCGCTCGCGCGTGCAGACGCCGCCCCCGCTGCCGCTCGAGGAGGCGGTGCGCGGCGCCGCGGCGGGATGGGCGCCCGTGGCCGAAGCGCTCGGCCGGAGGCTGCGGGTGGACTGGCGCGCCGGCACGGCCGCGGCGGCCATCGATCGCGGCAGGCTCGCCCAGTCACTCGGCAACGTCCTCGCCAACGCGCTCGAGCACGGGGGTGGCGACGTGGCGGTGCGGGCCGAGCGCACGGGTGCGGCCGTGACGATCGAGGTGCGCGACGGCGGCGCCGGACCGCGCCGCGGGGCCAGGCGCCGCAGCGGCCGCGGGCGTGGGCTCGCGATCGCCGCCCGGGCCGCCGAGGAGGCGGGCGGCAGCCTCACGCTGCGGCGGGACGAGGACGGGGCCAGCGCGGCCATCGAGCTGCCGGCCGCGTCGTGAGCCCCTCGCTGCGCCGCCGCCGAGCGGCGTTGCTGCTGGCGCTGGCGCTCGCGAGCGGCGGGCTGGCGGCGTCGGAGGTGCGCGGGCGGGTGGTGGAGGTCGAGGGCCGCACGGGCGCTCCGGTGCCGGTGGTCACAGCCGCCGTGGACCTCCCGGCCGGCACGGTGCTCGGCTCCGAGCGATCCGCCGCCGCGCTCGAGGTCCGCCGGGTGCCGGCGGCCTACGTGCCGCCGGACGCGCTCTCAGACGCCGCCGCCGCGGCGGGCCTGCGCCTCGGCGTGGCGCTGCCGCGCGGCGGCTACCTCACAGCCGGCGCCCTGGCCTCCGGAGGCGATGGCGCGCCGGAGGAGGCGCCCGGGCCGGCGCTGGCTCGCGGCGAGCGCGCGGTGGAAATCGCGGTGGCGGGCGCCGGCGGACGGGCGGCGGGTGCGGTGCCCGGTGCGCGGGTGGACGTGCTCGTGACCACTGAGGACGGCCCCGGCGGCGGGCGCACCTACGTCGCGCTCGAGGACGTGGAGCTGCTCGACCTCCACGACGCCGAGCCGGGCGACGCGAGCCCCGAGGGCGCCGCCGCCCCGCGCGCGCTCGCCACGCTGCGGGTTGCCGCGGCCGACGCGGCCTTCCTCGTGGCCGCCCAGAGCTTCGCCCGCGAGGTCCGCCTGCTGGCGCGCCCGCCCGGCGACCGGCGCCCGCTCCGCGACGCGGCGGTGGCGCGCGGGGACCTCTGAGCATCGAACGTCGGGGAAGACCCCGCTACAGCGCTCAGAGCGGGACGTTCGACGCGATTCAGGTGCCCGTGACCAGCTCCGCCACGCTGCCGTCGTCGCGGCCGAGCAGCGCGGCGGCGGCCATGTCGAGGAAGAGCCCGTGCTCGACCACGCCCACCGTGCCGTCGAGGTCCGCGGCCAGCTCGCGCAGGTCTCCCTCCTCGCGCACGCGGCAGTCGAGGATCCAGTGGCCTTCGTCGGTCAGGTAGGGAGCGCCCTCGTCCTCACGCAGCAGGGCGTCCTCCACCAGCTTCACCACCCGGGCGCGGGTGTCGCGCCAGGCGAACGGGACGATCTCCACAGGCAGGCGGAACGCGCGGCCCAGGCGGTCCACGCGCTTGCGCTCCTCGGCCACCACCACGAAGCGTCGCGCCGCGCAGATGACGATCTTCTCCCGCAGCAGTGCTCCGCCGCCCCCCTTGACCAGTCCGAGGCGGTCGTCCAGCTCGTCGGCGCCGTCGAGCGCGAGGTCCAGCTCCAGCTCGCCGTCGAGCTCGGCGAGCTCGATGCCCGCGGCGCGGGCGAGCTCGGCCGTGCGCTCCGATGCCGCCACCGCCCGGACCGGCGGGCCGTGCGGCCAGCGGCGGCCGATGCCCTCCACCACCGCCCACAGCGCCCTGCCGGAGCCCAGCCCGAGCGCCATGCCCGGCTCTACGAGCTCCAGTGCGGCCGTGGCCGCGGCGCCCCGCGCGGCGGACTGGAGGTCCGGGCCCTCGGCGGTCACGCGCCTAACCTACCCGGCGCTGCGGCCGGCACACGCTCGAATCGGAGCCCGCCGGCGCAACCTCCGTCGGCCTCATGTGATTACGTACCGGAACAGAAGTTGCAAGCCAGCCGAGTCTCCGCCGTCCAGAACGGCGGAGAGCGGGGGAACCAATCGGAGCGCCACCCGGCTCTCCAGGGGCGAATCGCCGTCTTCGTGCGGCGTAGCGCAGTTGTCAGCGCGAGCCCGTCAGCTCACCTCGTAGGCACGGACAACAAGGTGGTGGTCGTTTGGCCTCGTCAGGGGTGGATCTCGCCCGCGGCGAGATGTGGAAGAAGTCGCTCCAAGCCTCGCGCGCCCGGCGCGCGGCGGCGGCGATCGCGCGCCGGCGCAAGCTGCGCGTGCGCGGGGGCAGCGGCTCCCTGCTCGCCGTCGCCATGCTCACCGGCGTGCTCGGCGCGGGCATGGCGATCGGGCACGAGGTGTCCGAGCGCCCGGCCGCCCGGGCCGCCGGAGGCGTGCTGAAGGCCGGCAGCAGCGGGCCCTCGGTGTCAGCGCTCCAGCGCAAGCTGGGCGGGATCGCCGTCGACGGCGTCTTCGGGCGCCAGACCCGCTCGGCCGTCAGGCGCTTTCAGCGCCGCGAGGGCCTGGCCGTGGACGGCATAGCCGGGCCGCAGACGCTCGGCGCGCTCGGCCTCTCGGCCGGCTCCGGCGAGCGCTCGGGCTCGCGCGGCGGCGACGGCGGAGGCGACAGCGAGCGCGGCGGCGACCGCGAGCGTGGAGACGATCGCGAGCGTGGAGACGGTCGCGAGCGCTCAGGCTCCCGCGGCGGCTCGGGCGCGCTCGAGCGCATCGCCCAGTGCGAGTCCGGCGGCAACCCGCGCGCGGTCTCGCGTGACGGGCGCTACCGCGGCAAGTACCAGTTCGACCGCGCGACGTGGCGCTCCATGGGCGGCCGCGGCGATCCGGCACGGGCGCCGGAGGCGGAGCAGGACCGCCGGGCGCAGCAGCTGTATGACCAGCGCGGCAGCGCCCCCTGGGCGAACTGCGCGTGACCTCCTGCACGGGCGACCGCCGGCGGAGGCAGAGGGCTTCCGCCGGCGGCCCGCGCGCTGGTAGGCTCGCCCTGCGGCAGACGCGCTGCGGCAGGAGGGAGCTGAGAGCAGTTCATCACGCGTTCGACATTCGCGGGGAGTCGGCGGGCGACGTCCAGATCGTCTGGGTGAAGGGCGACGTCGACCTCGACACCGCTCAGCGCTTCAGCGAGGGCATCCGCCGTGCGACAACGGGCGGGGACGGCGCCGTGCTGGTGGACCTCTGCGAGGTGCCGTTCATGGACTCCACCGGGCTGCACCTGCTGCTCAACCTCCTGCGCCGTCTCACCCGCCAGCGACGGGAGATGGCGGTCGCGTGCAGCCCGTCGGGCGTCCAGCGGCTGTTCGAGCTCACACGGCTGGACGGCACCTTCCAGCTCTACGAGAGCCGCGCCGAGGCGCTCGCGGGGCTCGAGCACAGCGGCCGGCTCGGCGTCTAGACGCCGGCGGCGGTGCGCTCGACCAACGCGGCGAGCAGGCCGGGCATCCCCTCGCGGGCGTGGCGGTCGCGCTGCCAGGCGTCGCCGCCCTCGCGCACGATCCGCTCCACGCCGTCCAGCGCGCCGGCGTCCGCGCCGAGCTCGCCGAGGTGGGCGGCGGCCACGCCCACGGCGGTGCGGGCCACCTCGGCCAGCGGGGCGATGCGGTCGCCCGCCAGGATCTGCGCGCGCACGCCGTCGCGCGCAGCGCGGAAGCTGGACCAGGCGATCGCCTCGGTTGCCGGCGCGGGCCCGTCGCCGCCGTCGGCCTCGTGCAGGGCCAGCCCGTGCACGAGGGCCGCGAGTGCCGAAGCGTCCGCGAGCGACGCCTGGGTGTCGAGCTCGCGCACCTCGAGCGTGCCGTGGCGGGGGTGCGGGCGCACGTCCCACCACAGCAGCGTGGCGTCCTCCAGCCCGCCGGCGGCGAGCGAGGCGGCGACGGTCTCCTCGTAGTCGGCGAAGTCGTGGAAGGCGCGCGGCACGCCCCGGCCGGGATAGGCACGCACGAGCGCCGACCGCGCGCTCGCCAGCCCCGAGTCGGCGCCGAACCAGAAGGGCGAGGACGCCGCGAGCCCGGCGACCAGGGGCAGGTGCCGCCGGAGCCCGTTGTGGGCCCGGATCGCCGTGCCCGGGTCGGGCATGCCCACGTGCACGTGCAGCGCGCACTCGGGCGTGCGCCGCATGAGGCCGCGCATGTCGCGTTCACAGCGGCGGTAGCGCTCGAGGTCCACGAGCCGGGCGTCGCCGTGGGAGCCGGAGGGGTGGATGCCGCAGCCAAGCAGCGTGGCGCCCGCCGCGCGGGCCGCGCCGCGCAGCCCGGCGACCGCGCCCGCGGCCTCGGCGGCGTCGCGAGAAGGGGGTGATCGAAGCTCCACCTCCGCGGCGTATGCCTCGTGCGCCACGAGCTCGCCGGGCGCGTCGATCGCCGGCAGCAGGCGCTCGGCGTCCGGCGCCAGCGCATGCCCCTCCGGTTCGACCAGCAGCAGCTCCTCCTCGATGCCGAGCAGGAACGACGGGCCCCGGCCGAACGCGTGCTCCACTGTCAGGCCGCCTCCAGCGCAGCGGTGGCGGCGATCCGCCCGAACACCAGCGCGGCCGCCAGCCCGCTCGCGTAGCCGCCGGTTGCGATCCCTCCGGCGTCCGCGCCGCAGGCGAAGACCCCCGGCGCCACCCGCGCGCTGCCGTCGATCGCGAGGCCCCCGAGCGTCGTGGTGATGCCGGCCACGCACTCCACGACGATGGCGCCGTTCTCGCGCCTCACGGGCGCCCCGGCCCGTTCGGCGGCGGCAATCATCTCGCCCACGCTGCGCTCGCGCACGCGCTCCTCGAGCATCTCTCTCGCAACCCGGTAGCGGGCGCGCGCGCCCGGCTGGCGCGCTGTCCACTGCACCGCGTCGATCTCGGACCACGTGCGCGTCTCGAAGTGCTCGCCGCGGGTGTTCTCCACCTCGGCATGGCGCGCGTAGAGCTGCGCGAGCTCCACGAAGCCCTCGGGCTCGACCCGCGCCGGAGGCGCCGGCATGTTGCGGCCGTAGAACTCCCCCAGCCCCGCGCTTGCTCTGCCGCCCGCCGAGAGGCCGATGCGCAGGCCGTCGCCCTCGCTCCACGGCGCTGCGCGCAGCAGCAGGGCGTCGGCCTCGGGGGTCACGTGCTCGCGGACGAGCTCGCGGTCGGCCTGGAAGCCACCCGTGGCGAGCACGACGGGCGTGCCGTCGGCGGGCGGCTCGCGCAGCGCGGCGCGCAGGTGCACTCGCCCGCCGGCGGCCTCGGTCAGACAGCGCGCCAGCGACCTCGTGTCGAAGCGGGTGCCGGTGGTCCGCGGGTTCCCCGTCTCGCGGCCGAGCACCCGCACGCCGAGCGACTCGAGCCACGAGATGTCGCCGTCCATCCGCTCCCACACGAGCCGCTGGAGCGCGCGGTCTCCGTCCGGGCACTCCGTGTGGAAGTGCTCCAGCTCGCGATGGCGCCAGATCACCCCGCTCGACAGCAGCATCGAGCCGCCGGCGTGCTCACCCTTCTCCAGCAGGAGGACGTCCGCGCCCAGCGAGCGCGCCTGGGCCGCCGCCGCGAGCCCGGCCATCCCGGCCCCGGCCACCACCAGGTCCGGCATGTCAGACGAGGGCGAAGCCGGGCTTGTGCTCGACGTACTCGACCGTGATCGCGTCCGGACCGCGCACGAACACGGCCAGGGTGTTGTCCGCGTCCACGACCTTGTCGATCTCGAGGCCGCGCGCCTCGGCCTCTCCGCGCATCTCCTCGGCGGAGTCCACGAGCAGCGCCAGGTGGTTGAGCAGCGGCCGGACGCCGTCCGGGGCCGGCCCCGCCTCCAGGCGCACGTGCCGGTTGCCCACATGCAGGTCCTGGGCGTCGCGGGTGAAGCCGAGCTGGGCCAGGCCGGCGGCCGTGGCGTCCGGGTCGGGGACGCGCAGCACCACGTGGTCGAGGTCGTAGTCGGGGCCTTCGTCGCCCGACTCCACGAGCTCCACCTCGAGCCCTCCCGGCGCGGAGATCACGGTCTCGCCCGCGGGCAGCGAACGCCGCGAGGCCTCGAGGTCGCGCACGCGCAGCGCCACCCGGCCGAGCACGCCGGGCTCGCGCGGCCCGTCGGCGTCGAACAGCGTGAGCTTGCCCTGGCGCGCGTCCGCGCCGAGCAGCGTGAAGCCCTCGCCCCTGGTGATCTCGTGCAGGCCGAGACGCTCCAGAAGGAATCCGGCGAGGCGCTCGCGGTCCTCGACCCAGAGCGCGACGTGGTCGAAGGAGTTGGCCTCCATGGCCGGCAGACGTACCCGCCTCCGGCGGGTGTCAACCGGCGGCTGTCAGGCCTCGCTGATCGCGTATTCGCGCGCCCGGTCCACGATCTCCTGCGGAGCCGAGGAGATGGAGCCGGCGTCGAACGGCGGCTCGGGGTCGTACTCGATGTAGAGCTGGATGAGCTGTGCCGTCTCGTCTCCGGCGATCCGCGCGGCCAGCGTGAGGGCCATGTCGATGCCCGACGACACGCCGGCGGCGGTGATCACCTTGCCCTGCTCCACCACCCGCCGCGACACCGGCTGCGCGCCGAAGGAGGCGAGCAGGTCCAGCGCGAGCCAGTGGCTGGTGGCCTCGAGGCCGTCGAGCACGCCCGCCGCGCCCAGCACGAGCGAGCCGGTGCACACCGACGTGGTCCAGGTGGAGGTCTCGTGCGCGCCGCGGACCCAGTCGAGCCAGCGCTCGTCCTCGAGCAGCGCGCGGGTGCCGAAGCCGCCGGGGAAGACGAGCACGTCGGGGTGGGGGAGGTCCTCCAGCGAGCTGGACACGTTCAGCTCGAGCATGCGCGTCTCGGTGCGCACCGGCCCCGGCTCGGCGGCCACGAAGCGCACCTCGGCGCCCGGCAGGCGCGACAGCACCTCGTACGGCCCGACCGCGTCGAGGGCGGTGAAGCGGTCAAACAGCGGGATGGCGATCTGCACGGGCTCTCCTCCGTCGGGGGTCCTGAAGCGGCCGATGATCCCCTGTCGCGGGGCTGGCAGCAAGGACACCGACCGGACGGATCCTGCCAGTCCTGCGGCCTACGGCGGCGCGTCGGCAGGCGCGGGGGGCCCGGGTGGCCCGCCCGGCGCGGCCGGCACGGCGGGCGCCGCGCGCGCCTGGCCCTCCAGCCGGTAGTGCCACCACTCCTTGATCACGATCTGAATCGAGGCGGCCGCGGGCACGGCGAGGATCGCGCCGATCACGCCCAGCAGCGTTGCGCCGAAGAGCACCGCCACCAGCACCACGAACGGTTGCACGTCCACCGCGCGGCGCTGGATCTGGGGCTGGATCACGTTGTTCTCGACCTGCTGGTAGACGATCGCCCAGACCGTCCACACGATCGTGGCCGTGGGGAAGTCGGTGAAGAGCGTGACGACGCCCACCACCACCGCCGCGACCGTGGCGCCCACCAGCGGGATCAGCGAGAACAGGCCCACGAGCACCGCGAGCGGGGCACGGAACGGCACCCCGAGGATGGCCAGCACGATGTAGGCGAGCACGCCGGCGATGGTGGCCTGCAGGAGCGCGCCCGCCACGTAGTTGGCCACCGCCGCGGAGATCCGGTCGAGCACCCGGCTGAGCCGGGCGGCACGGTCGGGCGGCTGCAGCGCCAGGCCGCCCTGGACCCAGGTGCGCCCGCTGCCGAGCATGAACGCCGCCAGGATGAGGATCGTGACCAGGGCGAACAGGGAGTCCACCAGGCCGAAGCCGATGTCTGAGAGCACGACCGCGGCGTCGTCGACCCGGCCCGGCAGCTTGCCGGCCTCCTCCTCGACCTTGTCGATGATCTGGTAGTCCTCCTCGAGACCCCTCAGCGTCTCGTTGTCGCGCACGAACTCCTGGGCGTCGGCGGCGTATTCGGGCAGGTTGTCGGCCAGCTCGTTGGCCTGGTTCACGAGCGGCGGGACGACCAGCGCGCCCAGCGCGACCGGCAGCAGGAGCAGGCCCAGGTACACGGCCGCGATGGCCAGGCCGCGCGGGACGTAGCGGTCGAGGAAGTTGACCGGGCCCGACAGCGCGACCGTGATGAAGGTGGCGAGCACGATCCAGCCGATGGGCTCGCGCAGGAGCCACAGCAGGTACAGCGAGATCGCGACGCCGACCGCGATCAGGATGATGCGCACGATCGACCGGGCGGGCGCGTCCACGCTCATCGGCGCGATCGTGGCAGGCGCGCCGGTCGTGATCGCTACGCGCCGGCCGCGGCCCCCTCTCCGATGCGCGTGCCGTCCACGCTGATGGCCACGTCGATGTTGCCGCGCGTGGCGTGCGAGTAGGGGCAGACCCGGTGGGTCTTCTCCACCAGCTCGACCGCCTGCGCCGGGTCCACCAGCGACGGCAGCGAGACGTCCATCTCCACCGCGAGCTTGAAGCCGCGCTCGGGGGTGGGGAGGAGCTGGACCCGCACGTCGATCGAGACGTCGTCAACCTCGAGCTTGGCACGCCGTCCCACCACCTTGAGCGACGACTCGAAGCAGGAGCCGAAGCCGATCGCGAACAGCTGCTCGGGGTTGGTGCCCGTGCCGGGGCCGCCCAGCTCGGGCGGGATGCGGATGTCCACCTCGAGCGAGCCGTCGGCGGTGCGGCCGTGGCCCTCGTCGCGGCCTCCGGTCACGGTGGCCTCGGCGGTGTAGATCGGCTTCATGCGGCCTCCTCGCTTGTGGGCCCACAACGCTACCGGGGGGTGAAGGACCGGCGCCGGGCTCCTTCGCTGTTCATGAACCCCTTCGACGAGCTCGCCGAGGCGCTGCGGTCGCGGCTGATCGCCGGCGCGCGGGCCGGGGAGGAGGTGGACGTGCGCGCGATGGTGGAGCGCGAGGCCGCCGCGCTCTCGGAATCCGAGCGGGAGTCCCTCCACGCGCGCGTGGTCCGGCTGGCGGCCGGGCTCGGGCCGCTCGAGCCGCTGCTGGCCGACCCCGCGGTGGACGAGGTGATGGTCAACGGACCGGACCGGGTGTACGTGGAGCGCGCCGGGCGGGTGGAGCACACCGGCGTGGCGTTCGGATCGGCGGACGAGCTCCTGCACGCGATCGAGCGCATCCTCGCCCCGCTCGGGCGCCGCGTGGACGAGGCCTCCCCGCTCTGTGACGCCCGGCTGGCCGACGGCTCGCGGGTGAACGTGGTGATCCCGCCGCTGTCGCTCGACGGGCCCTGCCTCACCATCCGCCGCTTCCGCCCGCGTGGCTTCTCGCTCGACGACCTGGTGGAGAACGGCACGCTCACCGCGCCGCTGGCGGGCTTCCTGGCGGGCTGCGTGCGCTCGCGGGCGTCGATCCTCGTGAGCGGCGGCACGGGATCGGGGAAGACCACCACGCTGAACGCCCTCTCCGGGGCGATCCCGGAGGAGGAGCGCATCGTGACGATCGAGGACGCGGCGGAGCTGGCGCTGCGCCAGCGTCACGTGGTCCGCCTCGAGGCGCGGCCGCCGTCGCTGGAGGGGAGGGGGGAGGTCTCGATCCGCCAGCTCGTCCGCAACGCGCTCAGGATGCGCCCCGATCGCATCGTGGTGGGGGAGGTCAGGGGCGCCGAGACGCTGGACATGCTCACCGCGCTCAACACCGGTCACGACGGCTCCCTGACCACCGTGCACGCCAACTCCCCCGAGGACGCGCTGCGCCGGCTCGAGACGCTCGCGCTCATGGCCGGGGTGGGGCTCCCTCACGCCGCCGTGCGCGAGCAGGTGGCCGCCGCCCTCGACCTCGTGATCCACCAGGCGCGGCTGCCGGACGGCTCGCGGCGGGTTGAGGCGGTGTCGGAGGTCGTGCGCGTGGCCGGCGGCGCGGGCGCGCGGGAGCTCTACCGGCTGCGCGACGGGCGCCCCTGGTGGCGAGCCCCGCTCGGCCCCGAGCTGGCGGCGCGGCTGGAGCGCGACGGGCGCGCCGCGTGAGTGCCGCCGCCGCGCTCGCCTTCCTCGCCGGCGCACTCGCCGCCGTGGCCGCAGCCGATCTGGCGCGGGTGGGCGTGCCGGCGCTGCGGGCGCGCGCGCCGCGCCTCGCGGGCGGCGCGGCAGCTCTCGTCGAGACCGTGGCCCGCGCGGGGCGCGAGGGGCGGGATCCGGGCGCGGCCGAGCGCCGGCGGCTGCTCGCGGCGGGCGCGCTCGCGGCGCTGGGGGCCGGTGCGATGCTCGCGGGGGCGGCGGCGGGGGTGGTATTGGCCGCGGCCGGCCCGTGGCTCGTGGCGCGCCTGCTGCGCGCCCGCCGCGCCCGCTACCGGCGTGCGGTGGATGCGGGTGCCGCCGCGATGGCGCTGGCGATCGCCGACGCCCTCGGCGGCGGGCACTCGCTGCGCGGGGCGATCGCCCAGGCCTCCGACGGGCTTCCGGGCGCGGCGGGCCATGAGCTGCGGCGCGTGGCGCGGGAGCTCGCGCTCGGCGCGCCCACCGACGAGGCGCTGGACGCCATGCGCGCCCGCTGCCGCTCGCACGCGATCGACACGATCGTGGCCGCCGCGCTGCTGCAGCGCCGCGCGGGCGGCGATCTCGCGCGCCTGCTGCGCGAGGCCGCCAGCCAGTTCGAGGACCACGCGCGGCTGCTCGGCGAGGTGCGCGCCGCCACCGCGCAGGCTCGCTTCACCGGCCTGGTGGTGGCGGTGCTCCCGGCGGGCGCCGCCGGCCTCGCCGAGCTGGCCAGCCCCGGCTACCTGGGCGGTCTCGCCGGCTCCTTCCTCACCGCATGGCTCGCGGGCGTGGCGCTCGTGCTCCAGGCCATAGGGCTGGTGGCCATCCGCCGGCTGGGCCGGGTGGAGGCGTGACCGTGCCGGCTTCCCTCAGCGCCCCGGCGCTCGCGTTCATCGCGGCCGCGCTCGCCTGCGCGGGGCTCGCGGAGCTGGCGGCTGCGCGCAGCCATGGCCGCGCCCCCCGCGAGAGCGGAGGTCGATTGGGGGCGCATACGACCCCCGATCGACCACGGTGGCGCGGCCGGCGGCGGCCGGGCGCACTGAGCGTCGTCGGCCTGCGGCTGCTGGCCGCCGCCGGGCGGGCGCTGCGACCGCTCGCGCGAGTTGCCGCGCCCGGCGACCTGGCGGCGCGCGTCGCCGCCGCGGGCCGGCCCGGCGGGCTGGGAGCGCGCGAGCTGATGGCCGCCAAGCTCACGGCCGCGCTGGCAGGCGGGGCCTGGGGAGCGGCCATCGGCGTGGCGGCGCCCGGCCGGCTCGGCCTGGCCACCGCGCTCGCGGGCCCGGTGGCGGGCTTCCTCGCGCCCGACGTCTGGCTGGTCCGCCGCGCGGCGGAGCGCTTCCGCCGCGCGCGCCGCGAGCTGCCGGCGCTGCTCGACCTCCTGCGGGTGACGATCGAGGCCGGCGTCCCGCTCGCGGGGGCCCTCGGCTCGGTGGGGGAGCGCTCGAGCGGCACGGTGGGTAGGGAGTGGCGCGCCGCGGCGCGGGAGGTGGAGCTCGGCGTGCCGTTGCGCGAGGCGCTCGACGGCATGGCGGCGCGCCTGCCGCTGCCCGAGGTCGAGTCCCTCTGCGGCGCGCTCGCGCGCGCGGCCCGCCACGGCACCCCGCCTGCCGCCGCGCTCGCCGCGCAGGCGCGCGACGCCCGCCTGGCCGAGCGCCGTCGCGTGCAGGAGCACGCGGCGCGCGCCGGCCCGAAGATCCAGCTCGTGGTCGCGCTGCTGCTCGTGCCGTCCGTGCTGCTGCTCGTGGCCGCCGCGCTGGCCGGCGCGCTGCTGAGCGGCGACGGCTCGCTGGTCGTGGGCGGCTGACGCGGCCCAAACTCCGGAACGTCCGCCGCCCCGGCCTTTGGTGACCCTGGTCCCGGGCTCGGCCTGCGGCGCGCCAGGCCAAAGCGCCCGCCCACGGCCACCCACCTCTAGCCCACGGGCCGGTCGGAACCGCCGCCCGGAGGGCCCGATTCTGCAATCCCGCCTGCAATCAGGCGAAATGCACGCGTCCGCCCGCCCTTGGACGGGCCGGTGCCCCACCCGGCTACGCCGCCGTGATCCCGCTCCCCGAGCGGGATCGCGCGCCACCTGAGCGTCAGCCGAGGGCGCTGCCGCCCGAGATGTGGGGAATTGTGTTGCGCAGTGGGTGTCGGTGGGCTAGGGTGGGCCCAGGTTCCAATCACGGACCGGGGTGGCGGGGCTCCTCCCACTCCGCCACCTCGGTCCGCAACCTTCATCGCGCTGGGAAGGATCACGTGGCGTTCCGGGGTCATTTCGAGTACTCGCTGGATGCGAAGAACAGGCTCAACATCCCGCCCAAGTTCCGCGCGCAGCTCTCCGAGGGACTTGTTCTCATGAAGTGGTTCGAACCCTGCCTCGCGCTCTTCCCGGTCAAGGGCTTCGATGCCTTCACCGACAGCTTCCTGCCCGACCTCAACCCCATCAGCGAGGAGCGCCGCCGGCTCACCCGCTATCTGGCGGGCAGCTCCTACGACGCCGAGCTGGACGCCGCCGGGCGGGTGACGCTCACCGGCACGCTGATCAAGCACGCCTCCCTCGACAGGGAGGTCGCGATCGTCGGCAACATCGACTACCTCGAGATCTGGGACCGCTCGCGCTACGAGGCCGAGCAGGACGAGCTGCCCACCGCCGTGGCCGACATCGCGAGGAGCCTTGGCCATCCTTCTTGACATGACCCGTTCCCATGTGCCCGTGCTCGCGGGCGAGCTCATCGACCTGACGGCGCCCGGCGAGGGCCACACGGTCGTGGACTGCACGTTCGGCGCCGGCGGCCACGCCCGCATCGTGGCGGGCCGCATCGGGCCGGAGGGCACGCTGGTCTGCGTGGACCGCGACCCGGCCGCCGAGGAGCGCTTCGAGGAGTTCGCGCGTGAGGTGGAGTGCCACACGCGCTTCCTGCGCATGGACTTCGCCGACGGCCTCGAGCTGCTGGCCGAGGAGGGACTGCGTGCCGACCTCGTCTACCTCGACCTCGGCGTGTCATCCATGCAGGTGGACGCGTGGGAGCGGGGCTTCTCCTACTCCTACGACGCGCCGCTGGACATGCGCATGGACCCCGAGCAGGAGCTCGACGCGCGCGAGCTGGTGAACGACTGGGACGTGCGCCGGCTGGCGAAGGTGTTCCGCATCTACGGCGAGGAGCGCTTCGCCGACGCCATCGCGCGCGCCATCGGCCGGCGCAGGGAGCGCTCCCGCATCGAGACGACGCAGGAGCTGGCGGACACGATCGCCAACGCCGTGCCCGCGCCCGTGCGCTTTGCCGGCGGCCATCCGGCCAAGCGGGTGTTCCAGGCCATCCGCATCGCCGTGAACGGCGAGCTGGACTCGCTCGACCGCGCGCTGCCGGCCGCCTGGGCGGTGCTGCGCGACGGCGGGCGGCTGGCCGCGATCTCCTTCCACTCGCTCGAGGACCGGCGCGTCAAGCGCTTCCTCGCCGAGCGCGCCCGCGGCTGCGTGTGCCCGCCCGACTTCCCCATCTGCGTGTGCGGCCACGAGCCCGAGGCCATGCTGCTCACACGCCGCGCCGTGGCGCCCACGGCCGGCGAGGTCGAGGCCAACCCGCGCTCGAAGTCCGGCCGCCTGCGCGTGGCCGTGCGCCTGCCCGGCGACGGTGTGGAGGGCTGATGCCCCGCGCCGCCACCGTAGCCGCGCGCACGGCGCCCGCGCCGCACCGCCGCACCGCTGCCCCGGCTCGGCGCCCGGCGCGCCCCTCCCGTCCCGCCCGCACGGCCACGCCGCCGCGAAAGGCCATCCGCGTCGTGCCGCGCAACGGCGCGCGCCCGGCCGCGGCCGCCATCGGCTCCGGCCTGCTCGACCGGCTCCTGCGCGGGCGCGCATGGATCGCCTGCGTCGGCGCCCTGCTCGCGGGGGTGGTCTTCCTCAACGTGAGCCTGCTCGAGATCAACCGCGGCATCACGCAGAAGGCCGAGCGCTCCGCCGAGCTCAAGCGCGACAACGCGCAGCTGCGGCTGCGGGTGGCCGGCCTGGCCTCCAGCGAGCGCATCCAGGAGACCGCGGCGGCGCAAGGCTTCGTGCTGCCCGCCCCCGCCGACGTCCACTACGTGAAGCCCGGCCGCGGCGACGCCCAGCAGGCCGCGGAGCGCATCACCGCCCCGAGCGAGGCCCCCGCGCCCGCGCCGCAGCCCGCGCCGCCCGCGGCCCCGGAGGCGGTCGCGCCCGCCCAGCCGCAGGCCGAAGCGCCCGCCGCCCCGCAAGCCCAGGCGCCCGTCACACCGCAGACACAGGCGCAGGAGCAGCCCCCGGCCGCCCCGCAGCCCCCGCCCGCGGCCGGGACGGGGGCGGAACAGGCCCCGGCCCCGGGTGCTCCCTAGGCCGTGCGGCTCATCGAGCGCCGCATCGGCCTGCTCTTCGCCGTCTTCCTGCTGCTCCTCGTAGCCGCCACCGCCCGGGCCGGCTGGCTCGGCACGGTGCGCGCGGACGAGCTGCGCTCGCGCGCGCTCACCCAGCAGGAGGAGGAGCTCGTGGTCCCCGCCCGGCGCGGGACCATCACCGACCGCCACGGGCTGGAGCTGGCCGTGTCCGAGGACGCCGTCACCGTCTTCGCCAATCCCTTCCTGGTGGAGGACCCCGTGACCACGGCGCGGAAGCTCGCCCCCCTGCTGGGCGAGCCCGAGAGCGAGGTCCTGGAGCTGATCAGCGACGACGAGCGCGGCTTCGTCTACCTGCGCCGCAAGCTCGATGCCGACCGGGGCGAGAAGGTGGAGGAGCTGGAGCTGCCGGGCATCGGCACTGTCGTCGAGCCCAAGCGCCGCTATCCGCAGGACCATCTCGCCGCCCAGCTGCTGGGCACGGTGGGCACGGACAACGTGGGACTGTCCGGTGTCGAGGTCTCACGCGAGGAACAGCTCCACGGGACCGACGGGCGCCGCCGGCTGGTGAAGGACGCGCTCGGCAAGCCGATCTCGATCGTGGAGCTGGAGCGCAGCGAGGCCGGGGAGGACCTGCGGCTGACGATCGACGCGGCCATCCAGGAGCGCACCGAGGCGGTGCTCGCGGACGTGGGCGAGGTGTACCGCCCGAAGGGTGCCACCGCGCTCGTGCTCGACCCGCGCAACGGCGAGGTGCTCGCCCTGGCCAACTGGCCGCGCGTGGACGCCAACGACTGGGCCGGGGCGCCCGATTACGCGCGCCAGAACCGGGCTGTGATGTCGAGCTACGAGCCGGGGTCCACCTTCAAGGCCTTCACGGTGGCCAGCGCGCTGGAGGCAGGGCTGGTGGACCCGTCCACCCCCTTCGACCTCCCGCCCCAGATCGAGGTGGCCGACCGGACGATCGGGGAGGCACACGCGCGCGGCCCGGTGACCCTGGCGGTCCGCGACATCCTCGCGCAGTCGTCGAACGTGGGGGCGGTGAAGATCGCGCAGCGATCGGGGGCCGAGCGCTTCGACCACTGGGTGCGCAGGTTCGGCTTCGGCACCGCCACCGGCCTGGACCTGCCCGGCGAGGCCGACGGCATCGTCCTCGAGCCGGCGGAGTACACGGGCCCGACGCTCGGCAACATGGCCATCGGCCAGGGCCTGGCCGTCACGCCGATCCAGATGGCCGCGGGCTACTCCGCCATCGCAAACGACGGGGTGCTCCAGCCGCCGCACGTGATCGCCGGCGCCGCGCGCGAGCCGCGCCGGGTGATCTCGCCCACCACGGCGCGCCAGATCGCAACGATGCTCGAGGGCGTGCTGGGCCCGGGCGGAACCGCGCCGGAGGCGGCGGTGGAGGGCTACGAGCTGGCGGGCAAGACCGGCACTGCCGAGAAGCCCGGCGAGGACGGCGGCTATGCCGAGGGCAAGTACGTGGCGTCGTTCATCGGCTTCGCCCCGGCCGACGACCCGCAGCTGCTCGTGGCGGTGATGGTGGACGAGCCCTCGCTGGGCGTGTATTCCGGCGCGGAGGTGGCGGCCCCGGCCTTCGAGAAGATCGTCTCCTTCGCCCTGCCGTACCTGCGCATCCCGCCCGGGTAGAGGCCGAAGCGCCCTCTAGACTGCGGCGCGACCATGACCCTGCGGGAACTGACGGGGAATGGCGCCGCCGAGACCGAGATCTCGGGCCTGGCGTATGCGAGCGACCAGGTTCGGAGCGGGTCGCTCTTCTTCTGCGTGCCCGGATTCCGCGCCGACGGACACGACTTCGCGCCGAAGGCCGTCGAGGCCGGTGCCGCCGCGCTGGTGTGCCAGCGCCCGCTCGGGCTGGGCGTGCCCGAGGTGGTGGTCGAGGACGTGCGCGCCGCCATGGGCCCGATCGCGGCGCGCTTCCACGGCGACCCCACTTCGCAGCTGCGAGTGGTGGGCATCACGGGCACCAACGGCAAGACCACCACGGCGTTCCTCGTGCGGGCGCTGCTCGAGGCCGCGGGCATCCGCACGGGCCTGCTCGGCACCGTGAAGTCCGTGGTGGGTGGGGTGGAGGAGGCGGTGGAGCGCACCACGCCCGAGGCCGTCGATCTTCAGGCCACCTTTCGCCGCATGCTCGACGCGGGCGACGGCGCCTGCGCGATGGAGGTGTCCTCACACGCGCTGGCGCTGGGCCGCGCGCGCGGGATCCGCTTCGCCGCGCGCGTGTTCACCAACCTCACCCAGGACCATCTCGACTTCCACGCCGACATGGAGGAGTACTTCCTGGCCAAGCGCAGGCTCTTCGAGCACGACGGCGGGCCGGCCATCGCCAACGCCGACGACCCCTACGGGCAGCGGCTGGCGCGCGAGCTGCCCGGCATCACCACGTTCGGAACGGACGAGGGGGCGAGCTTCCGCGCGCTGGACGTGAGCTTCGACGCGACGGGCTCGCGCTTCGCCTGCGTCACGCCGGACGCCGGTCAGGTGAGCTTCCAGACGGCGCTTCCGGGGCTCTTCAACGTGCAGAACGCGCTGGCCGCGATAGCGGCTGCGCGCGTGCTGGGGGTGGAATACGGGGCCATGGCCGAGGCCCTGGCCGCCGTGCCGCGCGTGCCGGGGCGCTTCGAGCCCGTCGACGAGGGTCAGGACTTCGCGGTGCTCGTGGACTACGCCCACACCCCGGACTCGCTCGAGAACGTGCTGCGGGCGGCCCGGGAGGTCACGCACGGCCGCCTCCACGTGGTGTTCGGCGCGGGCGGGGACCGCGACCGCGCCAAGCGCCCGCTGATGGGCGCGATCGCCGCGCGGCTGGCCGACCGCGTGATCGTGACCTCCGACAATCCCCGCTCGGAGCAGCCGGCTGCCATCGTGGACGAGATCCTCGCGGGCGCCGGCCCGGCGGTGGAGCACGACACCGACCGCCGTGCCGCCATCGGCGCGGCGATCGCGAGCGCCGAGCCGGGCGACGTCGTGGTGATCGCGGGCAAGGGCCACGAGCAGGGGCAGGAGTTCGCCGGCGGGCGCAAGGAGCCCTTCGACGACGTCACGGTGGCGCGCGAGGCCGTGCGCGGCCGCCTGGCCGCGGCCCGCCCATGATCGACCGCACCGCCGCCTGGATGGCCGAGGCCGCGGGCGCGCGGCTCGTGTCCGGCGATCCGGAGGCCACCGGCGCGCGCCGCGCGGTCACGGACTCTCGCGAGGCCGGACCAGGGGACCTCTTCGTGGGCGTCCCCGGCGCGCGCGCCGACGGCGGCGAGTTCGCGCCGGACACGCTCCGCGCCGGGGCGTGGGGCGTGCTGGTGGCCGAGCGCCACGCCGAGCGCGGGGCGGCAGCGGCCCCCCAGGGCGCCGCCGTGCTCGCCGCGGCCGACCCCGTGGCCGCCCTCGGCGCCCTGGCCCGCGCGTGGCGGCGCGAGCTCGGGTGCCCGGCAATCGGTGTCACCGGCTCCACCGGCAAGACCTCGACCAAGGACATCCTTGCCGCGCTGCTGGCGCCCCGCCTGCGCACGCACGCCAACCGCGAGAACCTCAACACGGAGATCGGCCTCCCGCTGGCGCTGCTCGACGCGCCCCGCGGCACCCAGGTGCTGGTGCTCGAGATGGCCATGCGGGGCGAGGGCCAGATCGCCGAGCTCGCCGCCATCGCCGAGCCCGAGGTGGGCGTGATCGTGAACGTCGGGCCGGTCCACCTCGAGCTGCTCGGCACCGTCGAGCGCGTGGCTGCGGCCAAGGCGGAGCTCATCCGCGACCTGCCCGCCGGCGCCTCATGCGTGATCCCCGCCGGGGAGCCGCTGCTGGACGCCTACGTGCGCGACGACCTCGACACGATCGGCTTCGGGCCCGGCGGCGACGTCCGCCTGGAGCGCTTCGAAGGGGGCCGGGCGCAGATCGATGCCCGCGGCACCCCGGTGACCCTGGAGCTGCCCTACAGCGAGCCCCACAACCTCATGAACACGCTCGCGGCCGTGGCCGCCGCCACCGCCGTGGGCGTCGTCCCGGGGGGCCGCGTGGAGCCCCACTTCTCCTCCATGCGCGGCGAGCTGGTGGAGCTGCCCGGCGGGGTGACGGTCGTGAACGACTGCTACAACGCCAACCCGATGTCGATGCGCGCCGCCCTCGACCACCTCGCCGCGAGCCCGGCGGAGCGCCGGATCGCCGTGCTCGGCGAGATGGCGGAGCTGGGCCCGGACGCCGAGCGCTTCCACACCGACGTGGGCGGCCACGCCCAGGACGTGGGCATCGACGTGCTGGTCACGGTGGGCGAGCCGGCGGTGGCCATCGCGACGGGCTTCGACGGGGAGACCTACCCCGTCGCCGACCCCGAGGAGGCCGGCGCGCTGCTCGCCGAGCTGGCCCAGCCCGGGGACCGCGTGCTCATCAAGGGCTCCCGCTCGGTGGGCCTCGAGCGGGTCCTCGCATAGGGTCCGCGCGTGCTCGGCGAGATCCTGATCGCGGGCCTGGCCTCGATGCTCATCTGCATCTTCCTCGGGCCGAAGTTCATCTCCTTCATGCGGGAGAAGGAATTCGGGCAGCACATCCGCGAGGAGGGCCCGGCGGGACACCACACCAAAGCCGGCACGCCCACGATGGGCGGCCTCCTGATCTTCGTCGCGATCTCGGTCCCGTTTCTGATCATCGGCCCCTACGACGCCGCCTCGCTCGCCGTCTTCGGCACGATGCTCGCGAGCGCCGCGCTCGGCTTCGCCGACGACCTCCTGAAGCTCTCGCGCAGGCGGTCGCTCGGGCTCTCGGCGCGTCACAAGCTGCTCGCGCAGGCGCTCATCTCGATCGCGCTCTGGTACCTCGTCACGGAGCACGTGGGGTTGTCGGAGACGCTGCGCTTCCGCGTCTTCGACTACTCCATCGACCTCGGGCTGCTCTACCCCGTGCTCATCTTCGGGGTGCTGGCCGGCGCCACGAACGGCGTGAACCTCACGGACGGCCTCGACGGCCTCGCCGCCGGCTGCTGCGCCATCGTCTTCCTCGCCTTCACGGCGATGACGTTCATCGCCACCGGGCAGCAGGACCTCGCGCTGCTGTGCGCCTGCCTCGTGGGCGCCTGCGTGGGCTTCCTCTGGTTCAACTCGTTCCCGGCCAGCATCTTCATGGGCGACACCGGCTCGCTTGGCCTGGGCGGCGCGATCGCGGCGCTTGCCGTGGTCACCAAGACCGAGCTGCTGCTGCTGATCATCGGCGGCATCTTCGTGATCGAGGCGCTGTCGGTGCTCATCCAGGTGGTGGCGTTCCAGCGCTTCCGCCGGCGCGTGTTCCTGATGGCGCCGATCCACCACCATTTCGAGTTGATGGCGTGGTCTGAGACCAAGATCATCCTGCGCTTCTGGATCATCGCCGCGGTGTGCTCGGGCATCGGCTTCACGCTGTACCAGAACTCGATCCAGTGAGCCGACGGCGGCCTCCGCTCCCGGACGGTCCGTATCTCGTGGTGGGGCTGGCGCGCTCGGGCGTCGCCGCCGCGCGGCTGCTGGGCAGCAGGCAGGTGATTGCCTGCGACGTCGCGCGGCCCGAGGTGGACCTGCCGGGCGTGGACGTCCACCTGGGCACCGACGGCGTCGAGCTGCTCGACCGCGTGGCGTGTGTGATCAAGAGCCCGGGAGTGCCGAAGGAGGCGCCGGTGATCGCGGCGGCGCGGGAGCGCGGCATGCCCGTTCTCGGAGAGCTGGAGCTGGCCTGGCGGCTCATCCCCAACGAGGTGGTCGCCGTGACCGGCACGAACGGCAAGACCACCACCTCGGAGCTGCTCGGTGCGATCCACCGGGCCGCGAGCATGCCGGTGGCCGTGGCCGGCAACGTGGGCACGCCGCTGTCGGCGCTCGCGGGCACCCTCCCGCCCGAGGCCGTGGCGGTGTGCGAGGCATCCAGCTTCCAGCTCGAGGACACGCTGGCGTTCGCGCCGGAGTGCGCCGTGCTGCTGAACGTCGAGGAGGACCACCTCGACCGCCACGGCACCCTCGAGGACTACACCGAGGCGAAGCTGCTCGCGTTCGCCCGCCAGGAGGCCGGCGACGTGGCCGTCGTGCCGCCGGGCATCGATCCCCCGGGGGAAGCTCGGGTGGTGGTCACGGGCAGCGAGCTGGCGCTCGACGGCGACGGAGTGCTCAGCTGGGAGGGCGAGCCGCTCATGGCCGCGGACGAGGTGCGCCTGCGCGGCCGTCACAACCTCGAGAACGCCATGGCCGCGGCGGGCGCGGCGCTCGCGCGCGGCATCCCCCGCGAGGCGGTCCGCGAAGCCCTCGCCACGTTCGCCGGCGTGGCTCATCGGCTGGAGGAGGTGGGGGAGGTGCGCGGCGTTCTCTACGTGAACGACTCCAAGGCCACCAACGTCGCCTCCGCGAGGGTGGGCATCGAGGCATTCGACGGCGGCGTGCACGCCATCCTCGGCGGCAGCCTCAAGGGCGGCGGCTTCGAGGGCCTCCGAGCCCCGCTCGCCACCCGCGCCCGCGCCGCGTATCTCATCGGCCAGGCGGCCGAGCCGCTGGCCGCCGACCTCGACGGCGCGGGGGTCCCACTGCACCGCTGCGGCGATCTGGCCACGGCCGTCGGCGTCGCCGCCGGCGACGCCGAGCCCGGAGACGTGGTGCTGCTGTCGCCGGCCTGCGCCAGCTTCGACCAGTACGGGAGCTTCGAGCAGCGCGGCGACCATTTCCGCGAGCTCGTGCGCGCGCTGGCATGAATCGCGGGATCGGCGTCGAAGCAGGCGGGGATGCGGTCGCGCGCGCGAACCAAGCCGCCGTTCGAGTACTCGCTCCTGCTCACGGCCACCCTCTGCCTCTTCGCCGCGGGCGCCGTGATGGTCTACTCGGCCAGCTCGGCGGAGTCGCTGCTCACCGACAACGGCGACCCCGCCTACTTCCTCAAGCGCTATCTGCTCTACGGCGCGCTGGGACTGGCCGCCCTGTATGTGGCATCGCGCCACGGGCTCGAGCTCCTGAAGGCGCTCACGCCGATCCTGCTGGTCGTCTCGTTCGCCGGCACGGTGGCCGTGATGGTGCCCGGCCTCGGCGTCACCGTCAACGGCGCCACCCGCTGGCTCGGGGCCGGCCCGCTCCAGTTCCAGCCCTCGGAGCTGCTCAAGGTCGCGCTCGTGCTCTACGTTGCCCAGCTGCTGGCCAAGCGCGGCCCCGTGCTCAAGCCCGTCCTCATCGTGACGGGCGTGGCGTGCGCGCTGCTCATGAAGCAGCCCGACATGGGCACCGCGCTGGTCGTTTGCTTCTCGGTCGGGGCCCTGCTCGTGGCCGCGGGCGTGCCCATCCGCAAGCTCGCGCTCGTGGGCGGCGGCCTGGCATTCGCCGCGCTGGCGCTCGCGCTCGCGGAGCCGTACCGGCGCGAGCGTCTTGTGGCCTTCCTCGACCCGTGGTCCGACGCGGGCGACAGCGGCTTCCAAGCCGTGCAGGCCATGATCGCGATCGGCTCCGGCGGCCTGTTCGGCGTGGGCCTGGGCGAGTCGGTGCAGAAGGTCTTCTACCTGCCCGAGGCCCACACGGACATGATCCTCGCGATCATCGGCGAGGAGCTCGGGCTGGTGGGCGTGCTCGGACTGGTGGCGCTCTACGGCCTGATCGCCTACGCGGGGCTGCGCGCCGCCAAGCTCGCGCGCGACCGCCACGCCAAGCTGCTCGCCGCCGGCATCACGTCGCTGATCCTCTGCCAGGCGGTGCTCAACTTCTTCGCGGTCATGGGCTTGGCGCCGCTCACCGGCGTGCCGCTGCCGTTCATCTCCTACGGCGGCTCGAACATGATCGTGCTGCTGGGCGCGATGGGCCTGCTGCTGAACGTGGCGGCCACGGGCGGGAAGGTCCGCCTGCGCGCCGTGGACGGGGAGAGGAGGGCGCGTGCCGCGGATCCTGATCGCGGCCGGCGGGACGGCCGGGCACGTCGTGCCGGCGCTGGCGATCGCCGACGCGCTGCGGGCCAGGGGCGCTGACGTCGAGTTCGCCGGAGGCGAGCGGGCCGAGGCCGAGCTCGTGCCGGCCGCCGGCTACCCGTTCCACCCGCTGAGCGTGGCCGGCCTCGACCGTCGCAACCCCGCCCGCGCGGCCCGCGCCGCGATGCGCTCCGCCCGCGCCGTGGCCACGTCCGCGCGGCTGCTGCGGCGGCTGGGGGCGGATGCCGTGATCGGCGGCGGCGGCTACGTGGCGGGCCCGGTCGGCCTGGCGGCCGTCTCGCTGCGGCTGCCGCTCGTGCTGACGGAGGCCGACAGCCATCTCGGCGTGGCCAACCGCATGCTCGCTCCGCTGGCGCGCCGGGTCTTCCTCGCGTTCGAGCTGGCGGGGCGCGGCGGCCCGAAGTACGAGGTCGTGGGGCGACCGATCCCCGCCGGCACCACCGGCGCCGACACCGACGCCGCCCGGGCGCGCTTCGGCATCGATCCCGGCCAGGTCTGCCTGCTCGTGTTCGGCGGCTCCCTGGGCGCGCGCACGATCAACCTGGCTGCGCTCGACGCGTTCTCTCCCGCGGCGCCATGCGCGGTGCTCCACGCCTGCGGGCGCCGCGACCACGACGAGTTGCGGGACCGGCTCGAGCGCGACGGCTCGCCTCCGCACTACCACCTGGAGCCATACGTCGAGCCGTTCGGCGACGCGCTCGCCGCCGCCGACCTCGCCGTCGCCCGAGCCGGGGGGTCGGTGTTCGAGCTCGCCGCCGCCGGCCTGCCGTCGATTCTCGTGCCCTACCCGCACGCCACGGCGGACCACCAGGCCGGCAACGCGCGCTGGATGGCCGCGGGCGGCGCCGCCGTGATCGTGCCGGACGCCGAGCTCGACGGGCCCAGGCTGGCCCGCGAGGTGGCCGCCCTCCTGGGCAGCGCCGAGCGGCTCGCCGCGATGCGCCGCGCCGCGCTGTCGCTGGCCCGCCCGGATGCCGCGGACCGCGTGGCGGCGGCCACGCTCGCCCTCACCCGCGCCTGATCACTTGTCGATTCCGCGCTCGTTCGCTCCAGCGGGCGCCGGGGCGGCGCCGATGGATCCGCATGAGATCCTTCGGCCGGCAAGCTGACCGGCGTGACGGGGAGGTCGCCGCCCTGCTCGAGCTCCTGCGCTCGTCGTCGCGACTCTCGGATGCCAGCGACGGAGCGGCCGTGGCCCAGGCGGTCTGCGACGGGGTCCGCGCGACCGTGGGCACTCCCGGCGCCGACTGGCAGCCCGGCCCGGAGCGCGTGGAGGCCCTGCGCCTCTTCGCAGAGCAGGCGATCATGGCGCTCGACGCGGCCGCGTCGTTCGACCGCGTGCGCTTCCTGGCCGACCACGACTCGCTCACCGGCCTCGGCAACCGGCGCTGCTTCATGGACTGCCTTGCGGGGGAGTGCTCGCGCTCGCGCCGTTACGCCCGCCCGTTCGCGGTTGTCTTGTGCGACCTCGACGGGCTCAAGCAGCTCAACGACCGCCACGGCCACCAGACCGGCGATGCCGCGCTGCTGCGCCTGGCCGACGTGCTGCGCGCGACCCTGCGGGTGAGCGACGGCGCCTTCCGGGTGGGCGGCGACGAGTTCGGGCTCGTCCTCGTGGAGGCGGGCGCGGATGAGGCCGCCGACGTGGTGGGCCGGCTGCGCGAGTCGCTGCCGGTGGCCGAGGACACCCGCCTGGCCGGCCTCGGCGCCAGCTTCGGCGTGGCGGTGTTCGAGCGCCACGATGAGGTCGAGGAGCTGCTGCGCCGCGCCGATGCCGCGATGTACGCGGACAAGCGGACGCGCCGGACCCTGTCCTCATAAGCTCCGCGGGGTGGCGCACGACTTCGAGGCCGAGGGCCTGCTCGACGGCGTCGACGACCCGGGCGCTCGCCGGGCGCGCCTCGAGCTGCTCGAGCGCCTCGCCGCCGACGGCGTGGGCGTCGACGAGCTGAAGCGGGCCGTGGCCGACCACCGGCTCGCGCTGCTGCCGGTGGAGCGCATGCTCGCGTCCGAGGGCAGGCGCTACTCGGCCCACGAGATCGCCGCGCGCTCGGGCGTGGGCATCGAGTACCTCGACTCCCTCTGGCGCTCGCTCGGCCTGCCGCTGGTGGACCGCGACGAGCGGGCGTACTCGGACGAGGACCTCGAGGCGGCGCGCGTGGTGAAGAGCTTCCTCGACGCGGGCTTCCCGCCCGAGGGCGTGCTCGAGGTGAGCCGCGTGCTGGGCAACGGGATGGCCACGCTCGTGGCGGCGGTGAACGACCTGGCCCGGCGCATCCTCGTGCAGCCGGGCGACAGCGAGCTCGACGTGGCCATACGGCTGGCCGAGGCCGCCGGCGAGCTCGCGCCCGGCCTCGACCCCCTGCTCACCTACGTGGCGAACCACCACCGCCGCGAGCAGAACCGCCAGGCGGTGGTCGGCGCGACGGAGCTCGGCGCGGCGGCCACCCACACCGTCGTCTGCTTCGCCGACCTCGTGGGCTTCACGCAGCTGGGCGAGGAGCTGCCGCCGGACGAGCTGGGGGGACTGGCGCGGCGGCTCGCCGAGATGGCCGAGACCGTTGTGAAGCCGCCCGTCACCCTCGTCAAGACGATCGGGGACGCGGTGATGCTGGTGGCGCCCGACGCGGACCCGATGGTCGATGCCGCACTCGGCCTGCTCGAGCGAGCGGAGGCCGAGGGCGAGGGCTTCCCCGGCCTGCGGGCGGGGATCGCCGCGGGCGAGGCGCTGCGGCGCGCGGGCGACTGGTACGGCAGCCCCGTGAACCGCGCAAGCCGCGTCACGGCCAGGGCCCGCCGCGGCAGCGTGCTGGTCACCGCCGAGGTGCGCGAGGCCACGCGGGGCGACTACGACTGGTCCGACGCGGGCCGCAAGCGCCTGCGCGGCGTGAGCGACGAGGTCTCGGTGTTCCGCGTGCGGCGCCAGGGCCAGGCCGCCGACACTCCGGGCCGCAGGCGCGGGTCCGACCCGTAGACCAGCAGCACGAGCATCGCGCCGTACATCGGCAGGTGGCCGATGAGCTCGGTGCTCCCGAAGAACCAGAGCGTGGCGTTGAAGGGGACGCCCGCGATGAGGACGATCGCCTGGGGGAGGGCGCCGCTGATCAGCAGCAGGCCGAAGAGCACCTCGATCGCCCCCGCCACCCGCACGAACTCGAGGTCTGACATCGGGAGGCCCACCGCCTGGGCCACGTTGAGCTCCGGCATCTCGGCCAGCAGCTCGAGCGCGAGCTGCGGGTTCGCCAGCTTCTCGGCGAAGGCCACGACGATGAGCGCGAGCCCGGCCGTCACACGCAGCGTCCAGACCGACTGGACCACGGCGGCGAGCGACGGCTCGGCCGCGCGGCCCAGCTCGTGGTCGGCCGACCAGCGCCCCGGCCCCGCGATCAGCACGTAGACGGCCAGGCCCAGCAGGTCGATGCGCTGCACCACGGGCCAGAAGCCGAACTCGATCATCCCGAGCGGCCCCGCCGCCACCAGCAGCCACGCGGCCGGCCGGGCGTTCCAGCCCGTGGCCATGCACACGGCCACGATCACCATCACCGCGCCCAGTGCGATGCCAGCCACGTCGGCCTGCAGGTCCATCGCCGGGGACAGGTAGAAGCCGAGCGAGAGCAGGCCGATCAGCGAGACGGCCAGGTGGATGCGCACCGCGAACGGCATGAACGGGGCCATGCGGCCCAGGAACGGCACGTCGACGCCGTCGCGCACGCGGGCGAGCAGGCGCACCGCCAGCGCCACGAGCACCGCGGCGCCGAGCAGGGCCAGCGTCAGCCCCTCGCCCGCGAAGCCCCAGTCCACCTCGCCGCCGTCGACGAACCAGGTCTCGTGCGCGAGGGGGAGCGTGTCCACCCCTCCGATGGTGGCGGATATGGTCCGCCGGCGGTGGCGGACTGGTCACAGAGGAAGCTCCACTTCGTCGGCATCGGCGGCGCGGGAATGAGCGGCCTGGCCCTCGTGGCCCGGGCCCTGGGCGCCGGCGTCTCGGGCTCGGACCGCGCGGAGTCCTCCTACACGGAGCGACTGCGCGCCGCGGGCATCGAGCCGCTGGCCGGCCATGACGCGGCCAACGTGCCCGAGGGCGCCGAGGTGGTCGTGTCCACCGCCATCGCGCCGGACAACCCGGAGCTGGCCGCCGCCTCCGGGCCCGTCCTGCACCGGGGCGAGCTCCTGGCGCAGGCCGCGGCGCTCAAGCGCTCGATCGCGATCGCGGGCGCGCACGGCAAGACCACCACGGCCGCCATGGCCGCCCACGCCCTCATCGGCTGCGGCGCGGATCCCGCCTACCTCATCGGCGGGGAGCTGCGCAGCACCGGCTCGAACGCCGGCTGGGGGGAGGGGGAGTGGGTGGTGATCGAGGCCGATGAGTCCGACCGCTCGTTCCTGGCGCTGCGCCCCGACGTCGCGGTGGTCACCAACATCGAGCTCGACCACCACGCCACCTACGCGTCGCGGCGCGAGCTCGACGACGCGTTCGCGGCTTTCGTCGAGCCCGCCGGAGCCACGATCGCCTGGGAGGGAGCGGGCCTGCCGGCGGCGGACGTGGTCTACGGCCTCGGGGCCGGTGACCTCCGCGCCGAGCTGGTCGAGCTGCACGGGCTGGGCTCGCGCTTCACCGTCGACGGGGTGGAGGTTGAGCTGCGCGTGCCGGGCGAGCACAACGTGCTCAACGCGCTCGCCGCCCTCGCCGCCTGCCGCGAGGCCGGGGTCGCGCTCGACGAGGCCGCCGCCGCGCTCGCGTCATTCGCCGGCGCCGGCCGCCGCTTCGAGGATCACGGCAGCACGGCGTCGGGCGCCCGCGTGTTCGACGACTACGCCCACCACCCCACGGAGGTGCGCGCCACGCTCGAGGCGGCGCGCCGCCTGGGCGCCCGCCGCGTGGTGGCCTGCTTCCAGCCGCACCTCTACTCACGCACCCGCGCGCTCGCGGGAGACTTCGGCCGCGCCCTCGCCCTGGCCGACGCGATCGTGGTCTGCGACGTCTACCCGGCCCGCGAGGCTGCCGAGGACTTTCCCGGCGTCAGCGGCTACACCGTGGCCGCCGCCACGGCGCGCGCGTCGGGGGGCCGGCCGGTCTGGTGGCTGCCCACGCTCGGCGAGGCCGAGCGCTTCCTCGGAGGGGAGCTGGCCGCCGGCGATGTGCTCCTCACGCTCGGCGCGGGCGACGTGCACCGGGTGGCCGAGGGCCTGGCCGGGTAGGACCGGCGGCCCCGACCGCGAACCTCCCAGCAGGTCGTGACCACCCGAACCGTCGCCCTCGCGCCCCGCGCCGTATTCCTCGCCCTGCCACCGCGGGCCCGCCGCCGCCTGCTGGCCTCGGCCGCCCTGGCCGTGCTGCTCGCCGCGGCGTACCTCGGCTGGCTGAGGGACTCCTCGCTCGTCGCGGTGGAGGAGGTCGAGGTCACGGGCCTCACCGCTCCCGCGGCCGAGCGGATCGAGGGAGCGCTCACGGCCGCCGCCACCGACATGACCACGCTGCACGTGCGCACCGGCGAGCTGGAGCAGGCCGTGGCGGGCTTCCCGGTGGTGGCCGCCATCCGGGTGGAGGCCGACTTCCCGCACGGTCTCCACATCCGCGTGATCGAGCACCGCCCCGTCGCGCTCCTGGAATCGGACGGCGAAAGCGTGCCGGTGGCGGGCGACGGCACCGTGCTCCCCGATGTGGAGGCCGGACGCTCGCTGCCGAGCATCCGGGCGGACACGGCAACGAGCGCCGGGCGGCTCTCAGACGGCGCCGCGCGCGCCCTGGTGGCGGTGGCGGGCGCGGCCCCGGCGGCGCTTCTGGCACGGGTCGAGCGCATCGCCCCTGCGCCGGGCAGGGGTATCGTGGTGGACCTGCGCGAGGGTCCCGAGCTCATCTTCGGCGACGGCTCGCGCCCGCGGGCCAAGTGGGTCGCGGCCAGCGCGGTGCTGGCCGAGGAGTCGTCGGCGGGGGCGGGCTATCTCGACCTTCGGATCCCCGAGCGGCCGGCCGCAGGAGGCCTCGGGGCGGAGACCGTGGAGCCCATCGACCCGGCTGGCGCCGCGGCCCCGGAGCAGGCATCTCCCGCTCCACAACCGGCCTCTCCCGCTCCACCACCGGGATCCGAACTTCAACCTCAGGTCGAGGGTGGGGCAGTTGGCTGACCCTCGACCGCGACTCGACCCCGGCTGCACGAAATCATGCCGCCCGTTGACATATCCGGCGGCATGGCTCTACAGTGCGGCAATTCTCGGGCAGGAAGCCAACTCTCAACTATGACTCTAGGGTCGGACGGATATGGACACCGGTAGCTATCTCGCCGTGATCAAGGTCGTCGGCGTCGGCGGCGGCGGCACGAACGCCGTCAACCGCATGATCGACGCGGGCCTCAAGGGTGTCGAGTTCATCGCGGTGAACACCGACGCGCAGGCGCTGCAGATGTGCGACGCCGACCTCAAGCTGCAGGTGGGCGGCCAGCTCACGCGCGGGCTCGGCGCGGGCGCCAACCCCGACGTGGGCTACGGCGCCGCCAACGAGAGCCGCGACGAGATCAAGGAGGCGCTCAAGGGCGCGGACATGGTCTTCGTCACCGCCGGCGAGGGCGGCGGCACCGGCAGCGGCGCCGCGCCGGTGATCGCGGAGATCGCCAAGCAGGAGATCGGCGCGCTCACCGTGGGCGTGGTCACGCGCCCGTTCGAGTTCGAGGGCAGCCAGCGCGGCCGCCAGGCGCGCGAGGGCATCGACCGCCTGCGCGAGCAGGTGGACACGCTCATCGTCATCCCCAACGAGAAGCTGCTGGCCATCGTGGAGCGGCGCACCAGCATCCTCGACGCGTTCCGCGAGGCCGACAACGTGCTGCGCCAGGGCGTCCAGGGCATCACCGACCTCATCACGATCCCCGGGCTCATCAACCTCGACTTCGCAGACGTCCGCACGATCATGCACGACGCCGGCTCGGCGCTGATGGGCATCGGCGCGGCCGCCGGGGAGAACCGCGCGTCCGAGGCCGCGAAGAACGCGATCTCGAGCCCGCTCCTCGAAGAGTCGGTGGAAGGCGCCACCGGCCTGCTGCTCAACATCACCGGCGGCAGCGACCTCGGCCTGTTCGAGGTCAACGAGGCCGCGGAGATCGTCCAGAGCGCCGCCGCGTCGGACTCCAACATCATCTTCGGCGCGGTCATCGACGAAGGGCTGGGCGACGAGGTGCGCGTCACCGTCATCGCCACCGGCTTCGACAAGGACGGCCGCAGGCCGTTCGACGCCGGCACGCAGACGGGCGAGCGGCCCGGCCCCCGCCGCCGCGACGTCGTGATGGACGACCGCCAGCGCTCGTCGCTGGAGATCTCCGACGACGACATCGACATCCCGAGCTTCCTGAAGGACTGACCCCGGTCCAGACCGCATGGTAGATTTCTGCCATGCGCACTACCATCGACGCTGCCGGGCGCCTGGTCGTCCCCAAGCCGCTTCGTGACGAGCTCGGCTTCGCCCCGGGACGCGAGCTCGAGCTGAACGCGGTCGACGGCCGTCTCGAGGTCGAGGTCCCGGCGACGCCGATGCGGCTCGAGGAGCGTGAGGGGGTACTCGTGGCCGTCCCGGAGGCGGGCACCGTGCCGGCCCTGGACGACGAGACCGTGCGCGCCACCCTCGACCGGCTCAGGCGGTGACGCCGGACACAAGCGTGCTGGTTGCGGCGTTCAGCTCCTGGCATCCCGCCCACTCGGCGTCGCGCGCCGCGGTGTCGTCGGTCCGCGACCTGATCGCTCACGTCGAGCTCGAGACGTACTCGGTCCTCACGCGGCTGCCGGCGCCCCACCGCGCCCCCTTCGCCGTGGCTGCGGACTATCTCGCCAGGCAGTTCGCCGGCGACCGCCTCGCCCTCGGGCGCGCAGCGCGCAGCTCGCTCATCGCCCGGCTCGCGTCGCTCGCCATCGAAGGAGGCCGTGCCTACGACGGACTGATCGCGCTCACCGCCGCCGAGCACGAGCGCACCCTGCTCACGCGCGATCGCCGCTCGATGGCGACGTACGAGCGGGTGGGCACGCGCTTCGAGCTCGTCGGCTAGCGCGGCCTGCGCTCGCGCAGCGGCAGCCGGGCCGTGCGGGCGCGCCCGCCGGGCTCGCGGATCGAGACGTGGAGGACCAGGCGGCTGGCCGACAGCCGGCCGCGCGGGCGGATCGTCACCACGGCCCGGCCGCGGCGCACGCGCGCCCTGCCGGTGCCGAGCGAGCGCCGGCCGCGGCGCAGCCGGCCGCTGACCAGCGAGCCGTTGCGCGCGCCGCTCAGGCGCAGCGTGCAGCGCAGCAGCTGCCGGCGGCGGCGGTCGCGGGCCAGGCGGCAGCTCGCCGAGCCGGCGCGGGTGCGTGCCTCCAGCGGCGCGGCCGGGCCCGGAGGTCCCTGAGGCCCGGCCGGCCCCTGGGCTCCGGCCGGCCCGGCGGGACCCTGGGCGCCGTTCGCCCCCGCCGGCCCCTGCGGCCCCGCCGCGCCGTCCGCGCCGTCTGTGCCATCGGTGCCGGCCGGTCCCTGCGGCCCGGCGGGCCCCTGCGACCCCGCCTGGGCGGCCGTGCCGGTTCCGCTGAGCTGCACCTGATCGAGACCCGGCAGGCCGCCCAGGCGGGGCACGTCGTCGCGGAAGCGCAGCAGGCCGCCGCGGGCTCCGGTGCCCGCAGGCGCGAATCGAACTCTCACGCGGCAGGTGAGTCCGGGGCCGAGCGTCACCCCGCTGCACTCGTCCCTGGTCACGACGAAGTCGTCGCTGTTGATGACGCTCACGTTGTCCACGGTGACCGACACGAATCCCTGGTTCGTGAAGGTCACCTCCTCAGCGTCGGTGGAGAGGCGCCCGACCTCGGTGTCGGTGAAGCTCCTCGCCGCGGGGCTGGCGGTGGTCGTGTTGCGCTGGAGGACCTCCAGCCTGTCGTCCGTGCCCCCGACGGCCGTGAGGATCGTGATTGCCGGATCAGAGGGGCCGGGCGGCCGCTCGACGACGGCTACCGAGCCCGGGGAGTTGTCGACCGATCCGACGACATACCGGGTCGTGATGTTGAAGTCGGTGCCGGCCGTGCCCTCTTTCACCTCCAGCAAACCGCGTCCGGTGGCGAGCTGGACCGCCTGCGAGAAGAGCAGGTCGAGGTCGCCATCGCCGTTGACGTCCGCGATCGCCAGCCCTTGCGCGCTGCTGCTGGCGAACTCGGGCGTGTCTGGCCCGAACGTCGCCCCGGCGGCGCCCGCGAAGACACCCACGGCGTTGCTGTTGCTGTACGCCACGACCAGGTCGTCGTCGTCGTCTCCGTCGAAGTCTCCGACCTCGATCTCGCGCGGGTCGTGGATGCCCGGGTCCAGAGACGCGGCCGCGACGAAGTCGACGCCGGTCGTGCCCGTGAGGATGCCGATCGCGTTCGGCGACCCGTTGCACGCGACCGCCAGGTCGAGATCGGCGTTTCCGTCGAAGCTCCCGGCCGCCAGGCTTCGCGGGTTGTCGCAGACGGCTTCGGTGGACAAGCCGCCGAACGTCGCACCCGAGCCACCGGGGAGGACCGCGACCTCGTCCGTGCCGAGGAGCGTCACCGCCAGGTCGGGGTCTCCGTCGCCGCTGAAGTCGCGCGCGACGATGTCGGTCGGCACGTCACCGACCGCGACCGTGCCGGCGCTGTCGAAGGTTCCCCCGACCGCGCCCAGGAAGATCGAGATGTCGTCGCTGCTCTGGTTCGCCACGGCGAGATCGGAGTCGCCGTCGGCGTTGAAGTCCCCGATCGCAATCGACCTCGGGCTGTCGCCGGTGGCGAGCTCGTCCGAGGGGTTGAAGCGCCCGAGGATGGTGTCCACGTAGACCTCCACCCGGTCCTCGCCCGGGATCACGACGGCGACGTCGGGGCGCGCGTCACCGTCGAAGTTGCCCGTCGCGATCGCTCCCGGGTCGTTGCCCGGCGAGAGGAACGCCGGCTCGTCGAGGTTGAAGCCGAGCGCCGCATGAGCCGGTGCGGTCCCCCCGAAGAAGCCCGCCACCGCCGCCACCGTGATCCACGCTCGCCTGTTCATGGCGCAATCATGGGGCCCGCGGGGGGCCCCGTCGTCAGGGTGGCGACCCTGATCTTTGGCTCGCGGCGCGCGCGAGTCAGCGCAGGTCGATCGCCCTGGGGAGCGTGAACGTGCTGGCGGTCGCGCGGCCGCCTCTGCGGGTGGCGACTCTGGTGCGGGCGCGGTAGATCGCCGCGCCGGCGCCCTCGGGCACTGGAATGCGGACGCTGAAGAGGCCCCTGCGGTTCGGCACGGCGCGAGCGACCGCGATCCGCTCGCGGCGCCGGCACGACAGGAAGCGCTCGATCGAGATCGACGCGGGCCTCCTCGCGAACGGGCCCGTGATGCGCCCGCGCAGGACGAGTGTGTCGCCGCGGCGGCTGAGGGTTGTGGCCACCATGCGGCGGACGAGCCGGAGGCGCTGCGAGCGTATCCGGCCGAGGCGCGCCTGGTAGCGGGCGCGGCGGGCGCGCGCCCGGGACGGCGCGCGTACCCGGGCGGCGAAGCGACCGTCGGAGCCGATGCGCGCGCGGCCGACGCGGCGGCCGTCGAGCAGGATCTGGACGGTGCGGCCGGCGAGCCGAAGGTCGGCAGAGCCGGTGACAGACACGCGCCTCCTGCTCGCGGGGAGCACGTCGATGAGCAGCAGGTCGAGTCGGGTGCAGGCGAGGTAGAGGTCGTTTGCGGTGCCCTGCTCGAACGCTGGCTCGCCGCGGACCGTCTCGGTAGGGGCCGAGGGGGCGGGAGTGGGGTCGGCCGGCGGCGCGGCGGGGGCGGGCTGCGGCGCGGCGGGCTCCTGCGGAGCGGGTGCAGGCGGCGACGGATCGTCGGCCGGCGGGGGCGGGGGCGGAGGAGGCGGAGGAGGAGGCGGAGGCGGTGGTGGGGGCGGCGCCGCGGCCGAGAACGCGAGCGTCACGTCGTTGGGGTTGTAGAAGTCGTCGTAGGTGCCGCTGCCCGTCGTCGCTCCGGTGAGCTGCGCGAACTCGCCGCCGACACTGCTCGCGGTCAGGACCCGGAAGCTGTCGGTGCTCGCCGGGTCGAACGAGGGGTCGTTGACGATCGCCAGGGTGCCGTCCAGCGTGGCTTCGCCTGCGACTTCGAGCCAGTCGTACTGCGTGCCCTGGGCGGCCCCCTCGATCTCGGCGACGAGCGTTCCCGCCGGGCCTTGGGTGTAGTCGCCGGCGATCGAGAGCTTGCCCGGGGAGCTCCCGGGCCGGATCGTGCCGCCGCTGTTGGTCACGTTGCCGCCGGCGGTCCCCGCCCCCTGGAGCGTGCCGCCCTGGATGGAGAGCGTGCCGCCGAGGGTGGCGCCGGCGGCGACGTCGCTCACGCCTGCCGTCTGTGTGAGCCCTTGGCCCATCGCGAGCGTGCCGGTGTCGACGTTGATCGCGCCGGTGCTCGTGACCGGCACGCCGAGCGACACCGTGGTCGCGCTGGTGGTGCGGTTGATCGTGCCGTCGTTGCGGATCAGCCCGCCGCCGAAGTTGAGCGAGCCCAGGCCGGCGCCGGTGATGTCGAGCACGTCGCCCGCACCCACCTCCACCGTCCCGCCGGCGCCGCTGAAGCTGATCGTCCCGCCGCTCCAGGTCGCGGCCGGCGGCATGTTGAGCGTGTGCCCGCCGGTCATCGTGACGCCGCCGGTGATCTGGGCGCTGCCGGTCAGGTTGGTGGTCGCCGCGCCGTTCAGCGTGAGTCCGCCGAGGCTCGCCAGTCCGCTGACGGTCAGCGTGCCCGCCCCCGAGCGGGTCCCCGAGGTCGCGGTCAGCGACGTTACGGTCGCGTTCGCGTCGAGCGCCAACGTCCCTGACGCGAGCTCCAGCGCCGCCGGGTCGAAGGTCGCGTCGGCCGCGACCGACAGCGAGCCGCCGCTGACCCGCGCCGTCCCGTCCCCGCCGATCCGCGCGGCCGCCCCGGCGAGCTCCACCGCCCCGCCGGTGAACGACAGCTGCGCGCCGCTCGCCAGGAGGTAGGTGCCGCTCGAGGAGCCCACCCCGTCGCCTTGCCCGAGCCCGAGCGTGCCGGTGTTCACGTTGACGACGCCGTCGTTCTCGAACGGCACGCCGAGCGACACCGTGGTCGCGCTGGTGGTGCGGTTGATCGTGCCGTCGTTGCGGATCAGCCCGCCGCCGAAGTTGAGCGAGCCCAGGCCGGCGCCGGTGATGTCGAGCACGTCGCCCGCACCCACCTCCACCGTCCCGCCGGCGCCGCTGAAGTCGATCGTCCCGCCGCTCCAGGTCGTAATGGCACCGAGGGCTACGTTGCCGCCACCCGTGACGTGCAGGGTGCTGTCCATGGACGAGGTGCCGGCGCCCAGCGTGAGGCTCGTCCCGCTCACCTGAAGCGTGCCGTCCAGGTCGAGGCTGTTGGCCACGCCCGCGGTCGTGCCGAGGACGACCGCCCTGCTCGACGGGATCACCACGTCGTCGGTCACGTCCGGAACCGACGACTGGCTCCAGTTGGCGGCGGCGTTCCACTGGTCGCCGGGACCCTGGAAGGTGTTCGTCGCGGCCGCGGCGGGCGCGGGCGCCGCGAGCGCGAGAAGCAGAGCGGCCACCACCGTCACCCGTGCGAGTCCGTGCATGCACGCGATCGTGGATGCGCCCCGCGCGCCCGTCGTCGGGGTGGTGACCCTGAGGGTCGTCATCGGACGGTGAGGGTGGCGCGGTCGGTGGCGCGCTGGCCGTCGGCGGTTCGCGCGACGATCGCGATGCGGTAGCGCCCGGCGCGGCGCGGTACGCGCACGGCGATCTGGTTGCGGCCCGTTCGCGAGCGCCCGCGCGTGCGGCCGGCGCGGCGGCGGCCGCGCAGGAGCGTGACCTCGACGCGCGCGCCGCGGGTGGCGGCGTAGCGCAGCCGCAGCCGCCGGCCGCGGCGGGAGCGGTAGCGGCCGTCCGACAGCGCCAGCGCGAGCCGGTCGATGATCTCCGCGGGCGTCTGGGGGCCGGCGGGGCCCTGCACGCCGGGGGCCCCCGCGGGCCCGGGTGCTCCGGTGGTCCCCTGTACTCCCTGCGGTCCGGTGGTCCCCTGCGGTCCGGGGGCTCCCTGCGGCCCGGCCGGGCCGGTCGCCGGGCCGCGCAGGTCGGCGTCGACGAACCGCACCCGGTGGTTGCCCCGGTCGGCGATCAGGAAGCCGCCCTCGGCCGTCGCCGCCACCGCGGCCGGGGCGTCGAGCTGGGCGGCGGTCGCCGCGCCGCCGTCGCCCAGGGAGCCGGCGGTGCCGGTGCCGGCGACGGTCGTGATCGTCCCGGCCGGCGACACGCGCCGCACCCGGTTGTTGGCAATGTCGGCGATCAGGAAGCCGCCGTCGGCGGTCAGGGCCACAGCGGCCGGGAAGCTGAGCTGGGCGGCGGTGGCCGGGGCGCCGTCGCCGGAGAAGCCGGCGGTGCCCGTGCCGGCGGCGGTGGTGATCGTGCCGGCCGGCGACACGCGCCGCACCCGGTGGTTGTCGGCGTCGGCGATCAGGAAGCCGCCGTCGGCGGTCGCCGCCACCCCGAACGGGTGTTGAGCTGGGCGGCGGTCGCCGCGCCGCCGTCGCCCAAGGAGCCGACGCTGCCGGTGCCGGCGACGGTCGTGATCGTCCCGCCCGGCGACACCCGCCGCACCCGATGGCTGCTCCGGTCGGCGATCAGGAAGCCGCCGTCGGCGGTCACAGCCACCCCGGACGGGAAGTTGAGCTGGGCGGCGGTCGCAGCGCCGCCGTCGCCGGAGAAGCCGAACGTGCCCGTGCCGGCGACCGTGAAGATGCTGTTCGTGGCGGCCCCTGCCTGCGGGGCGCTCGCCGCCAGCGCGAGCGCGCCCAGTGCCAGCGCAGCGCGCCACCTCTTGTCAAGCATCGCCCTCTCCCTCCCGCTCCCTGGGCTCTGGCGCCGCGTCCCCCGCGGCGATCTCGTCCTGCCCGCCGCTTTCGAGGGCGGCAGGCAGCGGCGACGACATGCGCGACCCCAGCTCGGCGAGCTCGCGCAACAGATCGCGCTCCCGTCCGCCTCTCCACTCGCGCTCGTCGCCCACGCACCCACCATTGCGAGCCGACACGCCCCCGTCGTCGGGGTGGCGACCCTGATCTTTGGGACGCCCGAGGGCGGCTAATCCTCCTCGACCCAGCCGAGCAGCTGCTCGCGGGAGACGGTGTCCACGAGCTCGGGGTGGCTCTCCTGGATGTGCTCCTGCGCCTGCCCGACGACCTCGTCGTCGCTGTCGCCGCGGATTGACCGCCCGCAGAGCTGGATCCGCGCGCCCATCAGGGCGCCGGCTCCGAGGACGCCTCGCCGGCGAGCGCGGCGGCCAATCCGCCGCGGGAGTCGATCTCGAGCTTGCGATACACCCGCCCGAGGTGGGTCTCCACCGTCTTGGTCGTGATGAACAGCCCCTCGGCGATCTGGCGGTTGGTCATGCCCTCGGCCGCCATCCGGGCCAGGCGAAGCTCGCGCGGCGTGAGCGCGTCGCTGCCCTGCGCGCGCGCCCGGCGGGGGCGGGCACCGGCGGCCACCAGCTCGGCGCGAGCCCGCTCGGCCAGCGGCGTGGCGCCGCAGCGGTCGGCAAGGTCGAGCGCGGTCTTCAGCGGATCGCGGGCAGCCAGGCGATGGCCCTCCGCATAGAGGGCCGCGCCGAGCTCGAAGCAGGCGTGCGCGTGCTCCAGCTCGGCGCCGGTGCCCTCGACGGTCTCCACCGCCTCCCGCAGCAGTGCCACGCCGCGGTCGCCGCCGGCGACGGTGCCTGCGGTGCGAAGGGTCAGCGCGAGTGCCCGCGGGGCGCCGAAGGCGCGCGCCAGCTCGAGGTCGCGCTCGGCGAGCTGCCCTGCGCGCTCGTGGTCTCCGAGGGCGAGCGCCGCACGGACCGCCGTCGAGCGCCAGGGGACGACCGAGGCGTGCGAGGTTGACATCGCCTCGAGGCTGTGCCCGCACGCCATGCAGTCCTCCAGCGCCGCCTCCGGATCGCCGGAGAGCAGCCGCAGGCGGCCCCGCGCCTCGAGGTAGTCGTTCCAGGTGAACGACGCCGACCAGCGCTCCTCGCCGCCGGGGAGGTCGAGGGCCGCCGCGGCCGCTGTCATCTCGCCCAGCTCCATCAGGGCGAGCGCCAGCACCGCGTGGGCGGATGGGAGCTCGGGCTCCCAGCCGTAGCGGGAGGCGTCGATGGCGGCCTGGGAGTCTGCGACCGCGTCCTCCAGCCGCCCGAGCCGGTACCACGCGTGCGCCCGGGCGTGAGACGCCGTCGCGAACACGAGCACGGAGCCGCGTTGCCGCGCGGCGGCGATCGCCGCCGACAGCACGTCCGCCGCTTCGACCAGCTCGTCCGCCACGACGAGCGCGGTGGCGGCCAGGATGCGGGAGCTGACCGGGCTGACGCCGCGATCGGACGGGTCCTCCCGGCCCAGCGCCGCGTGCGCGAGCCGGCCGACCCGGGCGGCCGACCCGCCCGTCAGGCCCTCGGCGAGCGCGCTGTGGGCGAGCATGAGCCGCTCCGCGGCCGACGCCTCGCCGCGGGCGGCGCGCTCGACGATCGCGTCGAGCCCGCCAGGCGCGCGCGTCGCGTACTCGAACCCGCCGAGCGCGACGCGGAGTGCGCCCAGCGTGCGCAGCAGGTCCCCGTCGCCTGCCCCCTCCGGCGAACCGTCCTCGAGTTCGGCGATCCCGCGCTCCAGCACGGTCGCGGCGGCTTGGTGGTCGCCGCCGCCGCCGAACGCCTCCCCGAGCCGGTGCGCGGCGGCGGCCCGCTCGTGCCCGGGCGCGAGCGCGTCGAGCGCCTCTGTCGCGCGCCCGGGAGCCTCGGGGTCGTGTGCGTAGGCCTCGGCGACAGCGAGCTCGAGCAGCACGTCCGCTCGCTCTCCGCCGTCGGTCTGCGCCACCGCGCCACGCAGGTAGCGCACTGCCGCTCGCCCGGCCCCGCGCGCCCGGGCGTGCCGGGCCGCCTCCCGCAGCGCGCCCGCGGCCCACGGCTCGGCGGCGCCGTGCGCGGCGAGCAGGTGCGACGCGACCCGCTCGGGGTCGGAGCCGGCCTCCGCGAGCAGGCCCGCGGCGGTCGCGTGGCCCCGCGCACGGCTGGCGCTCGGGATGTGCTCGTAGACGGCCGCGCGGACGATCGGGTGGGTGAACGCCAGCGGCGTGCCCGGCCCGAGCATCGCCGAGCGAGCCAGCTCGTCGGCCGCCGCCGCGGCCGCGTCCGGATCCAGCTCCGCGAGGCGCGCCGCGTCGCCGAGTGGCGCGCCGTCCCCGAGCACCGCGACGGCCTCCGCCAGCCGCCCGGCCGCCGCCGGCAGCGCCATGAGCCGAGCGAGCAGAGCCCGGCCGGCGGCGTCGCCCGCAAGCTCCTCGACGCGCCGTACCGGATCGGCGGCGCTCGGCCCGTCGGCGGCGAGCGCGGTGGTGAGCTCCTGCAGGTGGAACGGGTTGCCGCCCGTGGCCGTCGCGCACGCCTGGCACAGCTCGGGCGTGGCGGCGGCCCCCAGCCGGGCGGTCACGAGCTCCGTCACCGCGCCCTCGCTCAGCGGGCCGAGTGCGAGCGCCTCCGACAGGGGATGGGCGGCGAGGCGCGCCGCCAGCCGCCGCTGAGGCTCGCCCGCCCCCGGCCGCAGCGCGACGATCACCGCGACCGGCAGCTCGTCGAGCCGCTGGAGCAGATAGTTCAGGAAGCGCAGGCTCAGCGCGTCGGCCCAGTGTGCGTCGTCCACCGCGATGAGCAGGGGCGCCCCCTCGGCCAGCCCCGCCGCGAGCCAGTGCAGGCCGTGGAAGACCGAGAATGCCTGCTCGCGCTCGTCTGCCGCCCCGGGTGCGTCTGCGGCGTCGAACAGCGGGCGCGTCAGCGCGGCCGCGCCCGACAGGAGGCGCTCGCGCTCCCGCGGCGCCGCTGCGGCGAGCGCGGGAGCGAAGAGCTGGAGCGCGACGCCGAACGAGAACTCCGCCTCGAGCTCGTCCCCGCGGCCGTGAAGTGCGGCGGCCCCTGCGCCCGCCGCCGCCTCACGCGCGGCGGCGAGCAGCCGCGACTTCCCGAGCCCCGCCTGGCCCTCGAGCACCAGACAGCGCCCGGAGCCGTCGCGCGCGGCCGCGAGCGCCCGCTCCACGGCCGCGAGCTCCTCGGCCCGCTCCAGCAGCTGCGCAGTGTGTTCCTTCGTCGGCACGGTGGCGAGCCCCGTGGCGAGTGTAGGTCCGGTCGCCAAGATCGGGGTGGTTTCCCTGACGACGAGGACGACGACGCTTGATCAGAGGTGGCGCACCGCGCCGCCCCGCGCGCTGCCGGGCGCCTACACATGCTAATGTGCATGTGTGCTGACCAGGCGCACCCAGATCCTGCTGGACGAGGAGCGCTATGAGCGCCTTCGCCGTCGCGCCGAGCGCGACGGCGAGTCGGTGGCCGCGGTGGTGCGCACGGCGATCGATGGGCTTCTGGACGACGACGACGAGCGTCGCCGCCGGGCCGCCGCCTCGTTCCTGGCGGCGGAGCCGATGCCGGTGGACGACTGGCCGGTCATGAAGCGTGAGATCGAGGAGATGTACGAGCGCACGCCCGGACTCGGCGAGCCGGGCGAGTGAGGCGCGTCTTCGTCGACACGAACGTCTTCCTCTACGCGCTCGGAGCCGAGCACCGCTATCGGGACCCTTGCCGGGCGATCGTGGAGGCGATCGCCGCGCGGCGGGTCGCGGCCGAGACGAGCGTCGAGGTCGTGCAGGAGTTCCTTCACGTCCGCGGGCGCCGGGGGCGGGACCCGGCGGAGGCCCTGGCGCGCGCCGAGGAGATCGTCTCCTGGTGCGCGCCCGTCCATGCCTTCGAGCCCGGAGACCTCACCCGCGCGTTCGAGCTGCTCCGCCGCTTCAGCACGCTCAGGCCGCGCGACGCCGTGCACGCCGCCACCGCGCTGAACCGCGGCATCGAGGCGATCCTCACCGCGGACCGCGACCTGGGCTCCGTGCCCGCGCTCGAGCGCGTCGACCCCGGCGACCGCGCGGCCGTAGCCGCGCTGGGCGCCTGAGGCTCGGATCCTGGGGCCGCTCGGCGCCGGGCGCCCCGGCCCCGTTGGTACGCTCCGGCCGTCTTGCAGCCGGCCGCCGAGACCCTCCGCCGCACGCCCCTGTACGACCGTCACGAGGCGGCCGGCGCGCGGCTGGTTCCCTTCGCGGGCTGGGAGATGCCGGTGCAGTACGAAGGCATCCGGGAGGAGCACCTCACCGTGCGTTCGACCGCCGGCCTCTTCGACGTCTCGCACATGGGCGAGATCGAGGCCAGCGGCCCCGGCGCGGAGGACTTCCTGCAGCGAGTGCTCTCCAACGACGTCAGCCGCCTCGCTGTGGGCGGAGCCCAGTACTCGGTGCTGTGCGCCGAGGACGGCGGCGTCCTCGACGACCTCTTCACCTACCGCCTCGACGAGGCGCGCTACCTCACCGTCACCAACGCCTCCAACCACGAGAAGGACCTCGCGTGGTTTCGCCGTCACGCCGAGGGCTTCGACGTCTCGGTGCGCGACGCCCAGGTCGACTACGCGATGCTCGCCCTCCAGGGCCCGGACGCGCGCGGGCTCCTCCCGGTCGACGCGCCGCCGCGCATGCGCATCGCGAGCGCGGAGATCGCGGGGGTGGAGTGCCTCGTGGCCGGCACGGGCTACACCGGGGAGGACGGGGTGGAGCTGCTCGTCCCCTCCGACGGGGCGCTCGCCGTCTGGGACGCGCTGGATGCCACGCCTGTGGGCCTGGGCGCGCGCGACACGCTCCGGCTCGAGGTCTGCTTCCACCTCTACGGCAACGACCTGTCCGAGGACCGCAACCCGATCGAGGCCGGCCTGGGCTGGTGCTGCAAGCTCGACACGGGCTTCGTCGGCGCGGACGCGCTGCGCGACGTCCAGCCCTCCGAGAAGCTCGTGCCGTTCGTCTTCACCGGCCCCGGCATCCCGCGCCAGGGCAACGCGGTGGAGCCCGCGGGGGTCGTCACCAGCGGGTCGCTGTCACCCTGCCTGGGCGTCGGGATCGGCATGGCCTACGTGCCCGCCGACACGGCCGAGCCCGGCACGCCGATCGAGGTGGACGTGCGCGGCAAGCCGCGCTCCGCCGAGGTTCGCGAGAAGCCCCTCTACACGAAGGAGTCATGAGCAGTGGCCGACGAGAGCTACCCGGAGGGCCTGCTGTACCACGCCGAGCACGACTGGGCTCGGATCGAGGGCGACGAGGCCGTCTTCGGCATCACGTGGTTCGCGCAGGACGCGCTCGGCGAGGTCGTGTTCTTCGACCCGCCCGAGGTTGGCGCCACGGTGGCCAAGGACGGCACCTATGCGGAGGTCGAGTCGGTCAAGGCGGTGTCGGACGTCTTCTCCCCGCTCTCCGGCGAGATCGTCGCAGTCAACGAGGCGCTCGCCGACAGCCCGGAGAAGATCAACGATGACCCGTACGGCGATGGCTGGCTGGTGAAGGTGCGCCTCAGCGAGGCGTCCGAGACCGAGGCGCTCATGGACGCCGCCGCCTACAAGGAGCTCCTGGCGAGCTCGTGAGCCGCTACACCGCCGCCACCGAGCAGGACCGCCGCGAGATGCTCGCGGCCATCGGCGCGGGCTCCGTGGACGACCTCTTCGCCGAGATACCCGAGGCCGTGCGCCTGGACCGCCCGCTGGACCTCCCGCCCGGGATGTCGGAGCAGGAGGTCAACGACCATCTGGCCGAGCTGGCCGGGCGCAACCGCCACGCGGACTCCGAGGTCAGCTTTCTCGGCGCGGGCATGTACGACCACTACGTCCCCGCGCTGGTGGACTCGATCATCTCCCGCAGCGAGTTCCTGACGCCCTACACCCCCTACCAGCCCGAGATCTCCCAGGGCGGACTGCAGGTGATGTTCGAGTTCCAGACGGCCGTCTCGGAGCTCACCGGCCTGCCGGTGGCCAACGCGTCGGTCTACGAGGGCCCGTCGGCCGTGGCCGCCGCGGGCTACATGGCCAAGCTCGAGACGCGCAAGCGCCGCATCGTCGTCTCGCGCGGCGTGCACCCCCATTCGCGCGAGGCGCTCGCCACCCACGCCGCCGGCTACGCCATGGAGGTGCACGAGGTGCCGCTCAATGCCGATGGCGCCACCGACCTCGAAGCGCTCGCCGCGGCGGTGGACGACGACACCGCCGCCGTGGTGCTCCAGCAGCCCAACTTCCTCGGCACGGTCGAGGACCTGGGCCCGCTGGTCGAGGCGGGCAAGCGCACCGGCGCGCTGGCCGTCTGCGCGGCCGACCCGCTGCCGCTGGGCATCCTCGAGCCGCCGGGCAGCTTCGGCGTGGACATCTGCGTGGGCGAGGGCCAGACCCTGGGCAACCGGCTCGACTTCGGCGGCCCCAGCTTCGGCTTCTTCGCCGCCGCCGAGCGCTTCATCCGGCGCATGCCCGGCCGCATCGCGGGCGAGACGCGCGACGTGGACGGCAGGCGCGGCTTCGTGCTCACGCTGCAGACGCGCGAGCAGCACATCCGCCGTGAGAAGGCCACGCACAACATCTGCACCGCGCAGGCGCTCAACGCGCTGGCGGGCACGGTCTATCTCTCCTGGCTCGGAAAGCGGGGGATCGTGGAGCTGGCCACGCTGATGCTGCGGCGCACCCACTACGCGCGTGAGGCGCTCGGGCTCGAGCCCATCAACCCGGGCCCGGTCGTGCGCGAGTTCGCCGTGCGCGTGCCCGATCTCGACGGCCTCTTCGAGCGCGCCCGCGCGGAGGGCATCAACCCCGGCTTTCGCCTGGGCCGCGCCTATCCCGAGTACGAGGACGGGCTCCTGGTGGCCATCACCGAGCGGCGCACCAAGGCGCAGATCGACCGCCTCGCCGCCGTGGCCGACCGCCAGGGGGTGCCGGCATGACCCGCATTCCGGAGCCGGACACGGTCACGATCTACGAGCGCTCGCGGGAGGGCCGCCGCGCCTTCACGCCGCCCGCCTCCGACGTGCCGGAGGTCGCCGTCGAGGAGCTGCTGCCGGAGGGCATGGTGCGGCGCGAGCCGCCGGCGCTGCCCGAGGTCTCAGAGCCCGAGATCGTGCGCCACTTCAACGGCCTGTCGAAGAAGAACTTCGATCTCGACACGGGCTTCTACCCGCTGGGCTCGTGCACGATGAAGCACAACCCCAAGCTGCACGAGCGCGTGGCGGCGCTGCCGGGCCATGCGCGACTGCACCCGCTGCAGGATCCCGAGTACGCCCAGGGCGCGCTCGAGCTGATGTGGAACCTCCAGGGCGCGCTGTCGGAGGTGGCGGGGCTGCCGCACGTGTCGCTGCAGCCCTCGGCCGGCTCGCACGGAGAGCTGGCCGGCCTTCTGCTCACGCGTGCCTACCACGAGGACCGCGGTGAGCAGCGCCACAAGGTGCTCACCCCCGACACCGCGCACGGCACGAACCCGGCCACGGTCACGATGGCGGGCTACGAGGTGGTGAAGGTGGGCACCGCCGAGGACGGCGGGGTGGACCTCGACGACCTGCGCGCCCAGGCCACCGACGACGTGGCCTGCCTCATGCTCACCAACCCCAACACGCTCGGACTCTTCGACCGCAACATCGAGGAGATCGCCCGCATCGTGCACGGGGTGGGGGCCACGCTCTACTACGACGGCGCCAACCTCAACGCGATCATGGGCCGCGCCCGCCCGGGCGACATGGGCTTCGACATCGTGCACTTCAACCTGCACAAGACGTTCACGCAGCCGCACGGCGGCGGCGGCCCGGGCGCCGGGCCGATCGCGGTGTCGGACCGCATCGAGCCGTTCCTGCCGCGCCCGCAGGTGGTGAAGACCGCCGACGGCGCCTTCGACCTGGACGAGGACCGCCCCAAGTCGATCGGGAAGCTGCGCGGCTTCCAGGGCAACTTCGGCGTGTTCGTGCGCTCCTACGCCTACATCCGCTCGCTCGGCGCGGACGGCCTGAAGGAGGCGTCGGAGACCGCGGTGCTCAACGCCAACTACCTGCGCGCGCTCCTCGGCGCCCCGGACATCGCCGAGCACCTGCCCATCGCCTACGACCGCACCTGCATGCACGAGTTCGTGCTCTCGGGCCGCGGCGCGCGCGACAACCTCGGCATCAAGACGCTCGACATCGCCAAGCGGCTGCTCGACCACGGGGTCCACCCGCCCACCGTCTACTTCCCGCTGCTGGTGGAGGAGGCGCTGATGATCGAGCCCACCGAGACCGAGACCAAGGAGCGCCTCGACCACTTCGCCGAGGCGCTGCGCTCAATCCTGCGCGAGGCCGCCGACGACCCCGAGATCGCCCGCAACGCGCCCTACACGACGCCGGTGCGCCGCCTGGACGAGGCCGGCGCCGCCAAGCGCCCGGTTGTGCGGCAGGGCGCCGGGGCAAACCCGGGCGATCCCGCCCGCGCGGGCGGCGACGGCGGCGCGCCGACCACCTGAGGGTTGCCGCTGTGCTGCTTAGGGCCGCTATAAGCGGTCCAATCCAGGACAGCGGGTAAGCAAGAGCGCATGAGGCGCCCGCCCCTGAAGTACGCATTGCCCGCCGCGGCAGCCCTCGTGGTCCTCATTGCTGCAGTAGTCGTCGCGACGACCGGCGACGACGGCGGAGAGAACGGCGAGAGCGGCCAAAGCACCGGAGACCAGACGGCCCCGGACCGCGGAGAACGCGGCGAGGACGAGGGCGATGAGAGCGGGGAAGACGCCGAAGACACCGAACCCGCCGGCGACGGCACCGTCGCCGGCGCCGGCGGCCGCCGCCTGACCGTGGGCATCTCCGACCAGAAGCCGGCCTTCTTCCGCGACCCCCGCTTCCAGCGCCTGGGCATCGACCACGTGCGCCTCGTCGTGCCCTGGGACGCCGGGACGGACGGCCACCAGGCCACGGACCGCTGGCTCGACGCCGCCGAGCAGGCCGGCAGGCAGCCGCTCGTGGTCTTCGGCCACGCCGACGGCTCCCAGTGCCCCGAAGACCCCTGCGAAGCGCCGAGCGCAGGCGAGTTCGAGCGCGCCTTCGAGGCGTTCCGCGAGCGCTGGCCCGAGGTCGAGACGTTCTCCACCTGGAACGAGCCCAACCACGCCTCCCAGCCGGTCCCCGACGAGCCCGGCCTCGTGGCGCGCTACTGGCGCGCGATCCGCGACAACTGCGACGGCTGCACCGTCCTGGGCGCCGACGTGGTGGCCGACCGCAGCGCCCGCGGGTGGGTCCGCGGCTTCCTCCGTGAGGCCGACCGGCGCCCGCGCATCTGGGGCGTGCACAACTACTCCGACACGAATCGCTTCACCAGTGAGAACACCGAGGCGTTTCTCGACCTCGTCCAAGGCCGGGTGTGGATCACCGAGACAGGCGGGATCGTGAAGTTCACGACCGCGAGCGGCCGCACGACCTTCCCCTACGACGAGGAGCGCGCCGCCCGCGCCACGCGTCAGATGTTCGAGGTGGCCCGCTCGGACCCGCGCATCGAGCGCCTCTACGTCTACCACTGGAACCAGGTGAACCCGCCGGGGCGCTTCGACGCGGGCCTGATCGGCCCCGACGGCGAGGCCCGGCCCGCCTACGACGTGCTCCGCGACGAGATCGCCCGTTAGCGCGGCGGCCGCGTAGGCTTCGCCGCCGTGCGCATCTTCAGCGGCATCCAGCCCACCGGGCGCAAGCACCTCGGCAACCACATCGGGGCCATCCGCCAGTACGTCGAGGGGCAGGACCGCGGTGACGCCGTGTACTGCATCGTGGACCTGCACGCGACGACGGTCCCTTACCGGCCGGCGGACCTGCGCCGCTACGTGCTCGACACCGCGGCCATGCTGTTGGCGGCGGGGATCGACCCCGGGCGCTGCGTCTTCTTCCGCCAGGGCGACCTGCAGGAGCACCCCGAGCTGTGCTGGTTGCTCTGCTCGGTCACCGCGCACGGCGACCTCAACCGCATGCACCAGTTCAAGGACAAGTCGGCCCGGCAGCGCGAGCTGGTGTCGGCCGGGCTGTTCCTCTACCCCGTGCTCCAGGCGGCCGACATCCTCGCCTACGACACCGATGAGGTGCCGGTGGGGGAGGATCAGCGCCAGCACGTGGAGCTCGCGCGCGACGTAGCGGAGCGCTTCAACCAGCGCTTCGGGAAGACGCTGGTGGTCCCGGGCGTGCGGGTCCCGGAGGTGGGCGCGCGCATCATGGACCTCCAGGAGCCGAAGCGGAAGATGTCCACCACCGCCGGCACCGAGGCGGGGCTGATCTACGTGGACGAGGAGCCCGAGGACATCGTCAAGAAGGTCAAGCGCGCGGTGACCGACACCGGCCGCGACGTGGTGCGCGGGCCCGGCAAGGAGGGCATCGCCAACCTCATCGAGATCCTGTCCGTGGTCCGCGGCGTCACGCCCGAGGCGGTGGAGGCCGACTTCCAGGGCAAGGGTTACGGCGACTTCAAGGGCGCCGTGGGGGAGGAGGTCGCCGCCTGGCTGGCGCCGGTGCGGGAGCGCTACGCGGAGCTGCGCCCCGACGAGGCGGAGCTGGAGCGCACGCTGGCGGCGGGCGCCGGCAAGGCGCGCGAGATCGCCACGGCCACGCTCGCCCGCGTGCGCGAGGCCATGGGCGTCGGGCCCACGTCCTAGACTCGGCCGCAGTGGCCGCCCCAGCAACGCTCGACCTCGACCTCGAGGTCTTCCAGGGCCCGTTCGACCTGCTGCTCACGCTCGTACTGCGCGAGGAGGTTGACCTGCTCGAGGTGGACCTCGCCGACGTGGTCCTCGCCTACATCGACCACCTGGAGGCTGCCGGCGAGCTCGACCTCGAGGCCACCACCGAGTTCCTCGTGCTCATCGCCGCGCTGCTCGAGCTCAAGTCGCGGCTCATGCTCCCGCGCGAGGACGAGGACGAGCTCATCGAGATCGAGGCGGGCGAGGCTGCCGAGGAGCTGCTGGCGCGGATGCTCGAGTACCGCCGCTTTCGCGCCGCCGCCGGCTTCCTCCACGAACGGCTGGCCGCCGAGCACGGCCACCGCTACCGCTCGGCGCCCCTGCCCAGGCAACTGCGCCGCGCCTCGCTGGAGACCGCCGAGCAGGCGTATGAGCCGGTCACGCTGGCCAAGGCAATCGGCGGGCTGCTGCGCGCGCCGGCCCCGCTCGAGCTCGGCCACGTCTTCAGGCCCATGGTCTCGGTGGAGCAGCGCCTCTCGCATCTGCGCTCCCTGCTCTCGGGCCACGGCCGCTTCGACTTCGACGCCGCGGTCCGGGGCGCCGACCGCATGACCGAGGCCATCACGCTGTTCGCCCTGCTGGAGCTCTACAAGGCGGGCGAGGCCGGCTGGCAGCAGGATTCCGCCTTCGGCCCCATTACCGTGACCAGCCGGTGAACGATCTCGCCCGCATCGTCGAGGCCCTGCTGTTCCTCTCCCCGGACCCCGTGCCCCTGGCCGGCCTGGCGGAGGCCTGTGAGCGCGAGCCCGACGAGGTGGTCCAGGCGCTCGCCCGCCTGCGCGAGCACTACGCGGAAGGGTTTCGCGGCGTCGTGCTGCGCGAGGTCGCCGGCGGCTTCACCCTCGCCACCGACCCGGTTGCCGAGCCCGCCGCGCGCCGCCTGCTCGCGCGGCCGCGCACCCCGCCGCTCACCCAGGCGCAGGCCGAGTGCCTGGCCATCGTCGCCTACCTCCAGCCGGTCTCCCGTCCCGAGATCGCGCGCATCCGCGGCGTGGCGTCCGAGTCCGCCGTGGGCACGCTGCTCGAGCGCGGGCTGATCGAGGAGTCCGGCCGCTCGCAGTTCGGCGCCGTGCTCTACCGCAGCACCGACCTGTTTCAGAAGCTCTTCGGCCTCAACTCGCTCGACGCGCTGCCGGACCCCTCCGCGTTCGACCCCTCACCCGAGGACGAGGCCGAGCTGCGCGAGCGCCTGCTGAAGGCCGGCGAAGCGCGCGCGAGTGCCTAGCTTCGGCGAGGAGCTGGCCCGCCAGGAGCGGTGGGCGCGCCTCCCCGGCATCGAGCGCGCCACCCGCCCCGGCACTGCGGTGCTCAGCTTCGACGACGGCCCCGACCCCGATGGCACCCCGGCCGTGCTGGAGGTGCTCGACGCCGCGGGCGTGCGCGCCACGTTCTTCCTGCTCGGAGAGCAGCTCATGAAGAACCCGCGCCTGGGCGGCGAGATCTCCCGCGCCGGGCACGAGATCGCGCTCCACGGCTTCGGCCACACCGGACACGACGAGCTGCGCGACCAGGCCGCCCGTGACGACCTCGCCCGCGGCCTGGGGACCGTCGAAGCCGCGTGTGGCCGCCGGCCCCGCTTCTACCGCCCGCCCTACGGAGTCTTCAGCGAGGCCTCGCACGCGGCCTGCGCGGACCTCGGCCTGGAGCCCGTCTACTGGTCGGCCTGGGGGGCGGACTGGGAGTCGATCGACGCCGCGCGCATCGCCGACCTCGTCGTGCGAGACCTTGTCGAGGGCACGATCGTCGTGCTCCACGACTCCGCCCGCTACGCCCATCGCGACAGCGCCGCCCCGACCGCAGGCGCCGTCCCGCTCATCGCGGCGGCCGCGGGCGAGAGCGGGCTGGAGCTGCTGCCGCTGGGCGAGGCGCTCGGCTAGCCGACGGCCTCGAGCTCCGCCTCGCGGAACTCCTCGGCCACGTCCTGGAGGATCTGCATCATCGCCTCGCTGGCGGGCGAGCGGTAGCCGGCGGCCAGGCGCGCGGCCTGCACCCGGCGCACCGGGGCGCCCTGATCGAGCCGGCGGACGATGACTGCGGGGTGCAGGGGCTCGCACGCCAGGCGCGGTAGCAGCGCCACGCCCACACCGGAAGCCACGAACGCCTGCGCGGCCATGTTCTCGTCGGTGCGGAAGACGATGTTGGGCTCGAAGCCCGCGTCGTGGCAGGCCTGCTGGATGACCCGGTTGCACTCGCAGCGGCTCGTCGGGTTGATGAGCGGCTCGCCGGCCAGGTCGGCCAGCTTGACCCGCTTGGCGCCCGCCAGGCGATGGCCCTTGCGGAGCACGACGTCGTAGGGGTCGTCCACGAGCTCGACGTACTCGAGCGCGGGATCGGGCGGCTCGGGGCGCTTGGCCCAGTCCATGGTGAAGACGATGTCCACGTCGCCGGTCTTGAGCAGCGGGACCGCGTTCTCGGGCTCGGCCTCGGTCATCGACAGCTCCACCTCGGGGTGGCGCTCGTGGAAGATGGCCACGGCGCGCGGCACGAGCGTGGCGCCCGCGCTCTGGAAGCCGGCCAGCCGCAGCCGCCCGCCGCGCAGCCCGGCGATGGCCTGAAGCTCCTCCTCGGCGTCGTTGAGCCGCGCCAGAACGGCATCGGTGTGACGCACGATCGCCTCGCCGGCGTCGGTGAGGCGGATGCCGCGCGGCCCGCGCTCCACCAGCTTCGCGCCGGTCTCGCGCTCGAGCGCGGCAACCTGCTGGCTGACAGCGGACTGGGTGAAGGAGAGCGCCTCGGCCGCGGCGGAGAACGAGCCCTGCGCGGCGACCTCCCGGAGTACCTTCATGCGGCGCACGTCGAGCATTAGGCGATCTTATCCCACCTGCCTCCAGATTTCACTTGCCCTGATGGGTCACGGCTGCCATCCTCAACGGTCGTGGAACGCCGAGCCTGGACCCTCCTCCTGGTGCTCGCGTCTGTCTGGGGCGCGTCGTACCTCTTCATCGAGATCGCCCTCGAGGACATCTCGCCGGCGCTCATCGTCTTCCTCCGCACCGCGCTCGCCGGGCTGGTGCTGCTGCCGCTGGCCATGCGCCGCGGCGCCCTCGCGGGGTTGCGCAGGCTCGCCGGCCCGCTGCTGCTGCTGGCCGCCATGCAGGTGGCCGGGCCGTTCCTGCTCATCTCGGTGGGCCAGGAGGAGATCACCTCGTCGCTGGCCGGCATCCTCGTGGCCTCGGCGCCGATCTTCACCGCGCTGCTCGCCGTCTGGATCGACCACGACGAGCGCTCCACCGGCTCGCGCCTGGTAGGCGTGCTCACGGGGATCGTCGGCGTGGGCCTGCTCCTCGGCGTGGACGTGGGTGGCGACAGCGCGGCGCTGGTGGGCGGGCTGATGGTGGTGGTGGCCAGCGTCGGCTACGCGCTGGGCGGCTTCTACCTCAAGCGCCGCTTCGCCACCGTGCAGCCGCTCGGCGTGGTCACGATGACGATGCTCGCGAGCGCGGTCCTGACGCTGCCGCTCGCCGCGATCACGGTGCCCGACGCCCACTTCCACGCCGGCTCCCTCGCCGCCATGGCCGCGCTCGGCGTGGTGGGCACCGGCGTCGCCTTCGTGATCTTCTACTCGCTCATCGCCGAGGTCGGCCCGGCCCGTGCCTCGATCGTGGCCTACATCGCGCCGCTGTTCGCCGTGGGCTACGGCGTGACCCTGCTCGACGAGTCCGTGAGCTGGGGCACGCTCGCCGGACTGGTCTTGATCGTCGCGGGCTCGTGGCTCGCGGCGGGCGGGGCGCTGCGGGGCGAGCGCCGCGTCCTGGTGCGCGAGCCCGTCTGAGGATTGGGCTGGGCCGCGAGCTGACCGCAGGCCGCGGCGATGTCGCGCCCGCGGGTGAGCCGCACCGTGGCCCGCACGCCGCGCTCCTCCAGCGCCGCCTTGAACGCCGCGATGGCCTCCCGGCTGGACCCGCCATACGGCGCGTCCGTGGGGTTGTAGGGGATCAGGTTGACCTTGAACGCCGCGCGCGGCTCGAGCACCCGCGCCAGCGCCACCGCCTGCTCGTAGCGGTCGTTGACGCCGTCCAGCATGAGGTACTCCACGAACACCTGGCGCCTGCGGGCCTCGTGCCAGCGCCGGCAGGCGCCCAGCACGTCGCCCAGCGGGTAGCGCTCGTTCACGGCCATGATCTCCGAGCGCAGCGCCTCGTCGGCCGCGTGCAGGGAGAGGGCCAGGCGCACGTTGGGCCCCTCGCTCGCCATCCGCTCGATGCCGGGGATCCAGCCCACGGTGGAGATCGCGGTGTTCGAGCCGGCGATGCCCAGGTCGGGCAGCCGCTCGCATGCCGCGAGCACGCTGTCGAGGTTCATGAGCGGCTCGCCCATGCCCATGAAGACGGCATGGTTCACCGCGTCGCTGCGCCGGAAGTGGAGCGCCTGGTCGAGGATCTCCCACGCCGTCAGGTTGCGCCCGAACTGCATCTGCCCGGTGGCGCAGAACGTGCAGGTGAGCGGGCAGCCCGACTGGCTGGACAGGCACAGCGAGCGGCGGCCGTCGCGGTAGCGCATGAGCACCGCCTCCACGGGGCGGCCGTCGCCGGTGGAGAAGAGCGCCTTCTCGGTTCCGTCGCGCGCCAGCGCGTCCTGCTCGAGCGAGAGCGAGGACAGCGGAACCCGCCCGGCCAGGTGCTCGCGCAGCCCGGCGGGGAGGGTGGTCATCTCGTCGTAGGACGAGGCGCCGCGGGCCAGCCAGCTCCACACCTGCTTCGAGCGGAAGCGCGGCTCGCCGCGGTCGGAGAGGGTGCGGTCGAGAAGCGCCAGGTCCACGCGGCCAAGTGTGGCAGCATGGTGGCGCTCCGAATGCGTCGTCGTCTCGCAGCCGTCCTCACTCTCCTCGCCATGGTCCTCGCGCTCGTCGCGCCGGGGTCCGCGATGGCGCAGGGCGGCAACCCGTTCGGCCCCCTCTCGCCCCAGACGCCGCCGCCCCAGCCCTCGCCCCCGCCGGCTCCCGAGCCGGTGGGCCAGCCCGACGACGATGAGCTCAGCGGGCGCGAGTCGCTCGGCCTCGCGGCCATCGCCCTGCTGCTGATCGGCGCGGTGTTCGTGGCCATGGTCCGCGGAGGCGGCGGGCCCGGGCGCGCGCGCCGCCGCCGCCGCAAGCAGGAGCGCGAAGGCGGCGCCAAGGCCACCGAGCCGCGCAAGCGCGGCGCCGCCGCGTTCAAGTCGAGCGCGCCCACGGCTGCCAAGGCGCCGCCTCCGCCGCCGCGCAAGCGGCGCGCGAAGGCCAAGCGCAAGTGAGGCTGGCCCGCTTCCTGGCGCACGCCGGAGTGGCCTCGCGCCGCGGGGCCGAGGAGCTCATCCGCGCCGGGCGCGTGACGGTGGGCGGCGAGACGATCACCGATCCCGCCCGCGATGTGGACGAGAGCAGCGGCGTGGCCTTCGACGGCGAGCCGCTGCGGCCGGAGGGTCACGAGTTCCACGCGCTCAACAAGCCCGCCGGCGTGGTCTCCACCGCCCGCGACCCCGGCGGGCGCCCCACCGTCACCGAGCTCGTGCCCAGCTCGCGCCGGCTCTACCCGGTCGGGCGCCTGGATGCCGACACCACCGGCCTCATCCTCCTCACGAACGACGGCGAGCTGGCCAACCTCCTCACCCACCCGCGCTACGAGGTGGAGAAGACCTACCGCGCGCACGTGCGCCCGCCCCGCCCCAGCCCGGCGGCCCTGCGCAGCCTTCGCGAGGGCGTGGCGCTCGACGACGGCCGCACCGCTCCGGCGAAGGCGCGGATGGTGGAGCACGGCATCATCGAGCTCGTCATCCGCGAGGGGCGCAAGCGCCAGGTGCGGCGCATGTGCGAGGCCGTGGGCCACCGCGTGCACGACCTCCAGCGTGTGGCCTTCGGCCCCCTGCGCCTGGGCGACCTCAAGCCCGGCGCCCACCGCCGCCTGAGCGCGGCCGAGGTCGAGCGGCTGCGCAAGGCTGCCAGAATGCCGCCGCCGTGAGGCTGCGCGCGCTCAGAGGCGCCATCACCGTCGACGAGAACGAGGCCGGGGCCATCTTGACCGCCACGGAGGAGCTGCTGCGCGCGCTCATCGAGCGCAACGGGCTGGCCGCGGAGGACATGGTCAGCTGCCTGTTCACCTGCACGGAGGACCTCGACGCGGAGTTCCCCGCCGTTGCCGCCCGCAACATCGGCCTGTCGAGCGTGCCGCTGCTGTGCACGCGCGAGCTCGACGTGCCCGGCGCCCTTCCGCGCGTGATCCGGGTGATGCTCCACTGCTACGCCGATCCGGACACTCCCGCGCAGCACGTCTACCTGCGGGAGGCGGTCACGCTGCGCAAAGATCTGGGGGGAGCGCAATGAGCATCGAGACCAACTCCCGAGTGGGCGAGATCCCGGTCTACCCGGCAGCGGCCACCTATGCCTTCGACGGCGACCTGGTGAAGCTCGCCTCCAACGAGACGCCCTGGGCGCCGCACCCGGCGGTGCTCGAGGCGGTGCAGCGCGCCTCCGCCAACCTCAACCGCTATCCGGACCCCACCGCCGCCGCGCTGCGCGCCGGCATCGCCGAGCGCACCGGCCTGCCGGCCGCCAGGGTCACGGTGGGCAACGGCTCCTGCGAGATCCTGCTCGCGGCCGCGGAGGCCATGCTCGAGCCGGGCGCGGAGATCGTGTACGCCTGGCCGAGCTTCTCCATGTACCCGCACCTCGCGGCCATGACGGGCGCCACGCCCATCACCGTGGCGCTGGACTCCGAGGACAGGCACGATCTCGCGGCGATGGCGCGCGAGGTCACGGTGGCCACGCGCATCCTCATCGTCTGCAACCCCAACAACCCCACGGCCACGGCCATCGGCGTGGAGGCGCTCGACGCCTTTGTCGCGGAGCTGCCGCGGCACGTGCTCGTGATCGTGGACGAGGCCTATGTCGAGTTCAACACCCTCCAGGGCGACCCCGATGCCTCGCTCGCCCTGCTGGAGCGTCACCCCAACGTGGTGCTGCTGCGCACCTTCTCGAAGGTCTACGGGCTCTGCGGCCTGCGGGTGGGCTACGCGCTGGGCTCGGAGGACTTCAAGCAGGCCTGTGACCGCGTGCGCCAGCCCTTCAGCGTGAACATGCTCGCCCAGGCGGCCGCCGCCGAGGCGCTGCTGCACACCGACGAGGTGGAGAGCCGCGTGGAGCGAACGGTGGTGGAGAGGGTGCATCTGGATTCCGCGCTCGCCGAGCGCGGACTGGCCACCACCGAGGGCCAGGCCAACTTCTCCTGGGTCGACCTGGGCGAGCACGACGAGACGGCCGTCATGCGCGGACTGGGCGAGCGCGGCGTGATCGTCCGCGCCGGCGCCGACCTGGGCGGCCCGGGGCGGATCCGCGTGACGTATGGCACCCGCGCGGAGAACGACCGCTTCCTCGCGGCGCTCGACGCCACGTTGCGCCCGTGATACAACCTCGGTGATGAACCGCCTGGGCACGCACATCTCCGCGCCGCGTGCCTACGCGTATTCCTGGCGATTTATCTAGGCGTCCGGTACCCACGGGCCCTAAGGGACCGCCTGCGCGGGATCGCGCTCGACCGGACGCCGTTCGTACTCGTCGTAGGATCGTGATCGCCGCGTAGAAAGGTTCATCAAGATGTCGCTCAGCCCGCCCCGACAACTCGACCAGGTCCGTGACCAGCGGATCGAGCGCGTGGTGCCGCTCGTCACGCCCGCCCTCATCCTCCACGAGCTGCCCCTCACCGACGAGCAGGCCGAGGTGGTGCTGCGCAGCCGCTCCGAGGTGGCCCGCATCCTCAACGGGGAGGACGACCGCCTGCTCGCCGTCGTGGGCCCGTGCAGCGTGCACGACGTGAAGGCGGCCTCCGAGTACGCCCGGCTCCTGAGCGCCAAGGCCGCCGCGCTGTCTGACGAGCTGTGCGTGGTCATGCGCGTCTACTTCGAGAAGCCGCGCACCACCACCGGCTGGAAGGGCCTCATCAACGACCCGCACCTGGACCAGAGCGGCGACGTGAACGAGGGCCTGCGCATGGCCCGCAGGCTGCTGCTCGAGGTGCTCGGGCTCGGCCTGCCCGTGGGCTGCGAGTTCCTCGACCCGATCATCCCGCAGTACATCTCCGACACGGTCACGTGGGGAGCAATCGGCGCCCGCACCACCGAGAGCCAGATCCACCGCCAGCTCGCCTCCGGCCTGTCGATGCCGGTCGGCTTCAAGAACCGCACCGACGGCAATGTCGGGGTCGCGGTCGATGCCGTCCGCGCGGCCGCGGTGCCGCACGCGTTCTCGGGCATCGATCCCACCGGCACGCCGGCGATCCTGCACACCAGGGGCAACACCGACTGCCACATCATCCTGCGCGGCGGGCGGGGCGCACCCAACTACTCCAACGGCGCGCTGCTCGACGCGCTCGCCAAGCTGCGGGCCGCCGGGCTGCCCGAGCGCGTGGTCATCGACGCGTCGCACGACAACAGCGGCAAGGACCACGAGCGCCAGCCCGCCGTGGTGGCGGACCTCGCCGCGCAGGTGGCCGACGGCCACCGCACGCTCGTGGGCGTGATGCTGGAGTCGTTCCTCGTGGCGGGGAGCCAGGAGCCGGGCCCGCGGGCGTCGCTCACACATGGCCAGTCGATCACGGACGCCTGCATGTCCTGGGACACCACCGTCGAGGTGCTCGACCGGCTCGCGGGCGCGGTGCGGGCGCGGCGCGAGGGCGCTTGAGCCTGTTCGCATGCGCATAGCGCTGCTCGGCGTGGGCCTGATCGGCGGCTCGATCGGGCTGGCGGCGAAGGAGCACGTCGAGGAGGTGGTGGGATTCGACCCCGACCCCCTTGACGCTGCGCTCCGTCACGGCGCCCTTCACCGGGCGGCGGGCTCCGTAGCCGAAGCGCTCGACGGCGCCGGCGCGGCGTTCCTGTGCGCCCCGGTGGGTGCGCTGCCCGCGTTGCTCGATGAGGCTTTGGCGGCCGCTCCCCCGGACTGCGTCGTCACAGACGTCGGATCGGTGAAACGCCTGTTCCAGGGCAATGAGGATGAGCGCTTCGTGGGCGGGCATCCGATAGCGGGCGCGGAGACATCCGGTGTCTCGCATGCGCGCGGCGACCTGTTTGCCGGCGCGCCCTGGTATCTCACGCCGAGCCCGCGCTCCTCGGGGCTGCTGTACGAGCGTCTCCACCGCCTGATCGTGGCCTTCGGCGCCCATCCGGTGGCCATCGACGCCGAGACGCACGATCGCCTGCTGGCGGGGGTCAGCCACCTGCCGCACGTGCTCGCCAACGTGCTGGTCTCGCAGGCCGCCGGGCTGCTGTCGGCGGAGGGCGAGGCGCTGCCGCGGGTGGGCCCGAGCTTCCGCGACGCCACCCGGGTGGCCGGCGCGAGCTCGCGCATCTGGACCGACATCTACGCCACCAACGCCGAGGCGATCGCCGCCGAGATCGACGAGACGGTGCGCCGCCTCACCGAGGCCGCGGGCCTGCTGCGCTCCGGCGACCCCGCCGCGATCGAGTCGTGGAACGAGGCCGCCCGGGGCGACCGCCGCCGCCTGCTCGAGGCCGACCTCGCGGGCGGCGAGGTGCGCGAGCTGCGCGTCTCCGTGCCCAACCGGCCGGGTATCGTGGCGCAGGTGGCGCTCGCACTCGGCAAGGCCGGCGTGAACATCCTCGACATGGCATTGGCGCCGGCGCCGGACATGCGCTCGGGCGCCATGACCCTGTGGCTGGCGGGGGAGGACGCCGCCGCCCGTGCCGAGGCCCTCGTGGAGGAGCTCGGCTACCCGGTCGCGCGCGGGGAATGACCAGCCGCTTCGAGCCGTCCGGGCCGCTCCGCGGGACCGTCACCCCGCCCGCCGACAAGTCGATCTCCCACCGCGCCGCGCTGTTCGGGGCCATGTCCGACGTGCCCGTGCTGGTCGCGAACTACCTCGACTCCGAGGACACCAACTCCACGCTCGCGGCCCTGCACGCTCTCGGCACGGGGCTGGACCGCACGCGCGGCGACCTCGTCGTCCGCGGCGTGGGCCTGCACGCCCCGCTCGGCACCACCGGCGGCTTCCTCGACGTGGGCAACTCGGGCACGCTGCTGCGGCTGCTGCCGGGCTGGCTGGCGGGGCAGCCCGGCGGGATCTGGACGCTGGACGGGGACGCGTCAATCAAGACGCGCCCGGTGGACCGCGTGGCCGAGCCGCTGCGGCGCATGGGCGCGGACGTGGAGGCGCGCGAGGGCCGCTACACGCCGCTCACCCTCCACGGCGCCCGCCTCAGCGGCATCGAGTACGAGCTGCCGGTCAAGAGCGCGCAGGTGAAGTCGTGCGTGCTCATCGCGGGCATGGTGGCCGAGGGCACCACCACGCTCATCGAGTCGGGGCCGAGCCGCGACCACACCGAGCGCTTCCTGCGCCGCGCCCGCGCGCCGTTCGAACAGGAGGGCAACAGGCTGAGCGTGTCCCAGGTGGACGAGCTCGAGCTCGAGGAGATCACCGTGCCGGGCGACCCGTCGTCCGCGGCCTTCTTCGTGGCGGCCGCCCTCGTCGTGCCGGGCTCGCGCATCGTGGTCTGCGACGTGGGCCTCAACTGGACCCGCACGGGCTTCTTCCGGATCGCCAAGCGGATGGGCGCCGTGATCGTGGGCGAGCTGGAGGAGCCGGGCACCGTGGCCGACCGCGAGCCGGCCGGCGAGCTCGACGTGGCGGCGGCGCCGCTGGTGGCCACCTCCGTCGAGCCGGACGAGGTGCCGCTGTCCATCGACGAGCTGCCGCTCGTGGCGCTGCTGGGCTGCTTCGCGGAGGGCGAGACCGTGGTCCGGGGCGCCGCGGAGCTGCGCTTCAAGGAGTCCGACCGGATCGCCGGCGTGGTGGACGGCCTGCGCGCCCTGGGCGCCGACATCGAGGCGTTCGAGGACGGCTTCGCGGTGCGCGGCGGCGGCGGCCTGGAGGGCGGGACCCTCGACGCGCTGGGCGACCACCGCCTGGCCATGCTCGGCGCCGTGGCCGGGCTCGCCTCGCGGAACGGCGTGGAGGTGGTGGGGATGGAGGCCGCGGCGGTCTCCTACCCGGCGTTCGAGGCCGACCTCGGCGCCCTGCTCGAGCGCTGAGCGCCGCCCAGCGGGGGCGAGACCCCTCGCTGCCGGCGAGCGCGCGCTTGGTCGAGCGGCGCCCGCCCGCCCGCGGTCGCGGCCGCCCTCGTGAGGACAGCCCTGAGCCCGTTCCCGTAGCCTCGCGGCCGATGGTCATCGCGATCGACGGACCCGCCGGCGCCGGCAAGAGCAGCGTGGCCCGCGCGCTGGCCGAGAAGCTCGGCTTCACCTACCTCGACTCCGGGGCGATGTATCGCGCCGTGGGGCTGGCGCTGCTCGAGCAGGGGGGCGAGGCCTCCGAGCGCGCCCGCGAGCTCCACGTCGAGCTGGGTGAGCGCGTGCTGGCCAACGGCCGCGACGTGACGGCAGCCATCCGCGAGCCGCGCGTGACCGAGGCCGCGTCGAAGGTGGCCACCAACAAGGAGGTGCGGTCGGCACTCGTGGCCAAGCAGCGTGAGCTGCTCCACGACGGCGGCGACTGGGTGGCCGAGGGCCGCGACATCGGCACGGTCGTCGCGCCGGACGCCGAGCTCAAGATCTTCCTCACCGCGAGCCCCGAGCAGCGTGCCCAGCGGCGGGCGCTCGAGCTGGGAACGGACTGGCGCACGGTCCTGGCCGACCAGACGCTGCGCGACGCCCAGGACGAGGGCCGCGCGCACTCGCCGCTGCGTGCCGCGCCCGACGCCATCGAGCTCGACACCACCGACCGCACGGTCGAGGACGTCGTCACGCAGATCGCCGGCCTGGTCCGCTCCCTGGCCCGCTGACATGGCTCTCCAGGAGGGAGCACGGCCGCGCCCCAGCCCGCACGCCAGCGGCTGCAAACCTGCGCCTGGCGGCGTCCTCGGGCTCGCCAATGACCCAGCATTGGCTTCGCCCTGCGTCCTGGCCAGGCTTGGTTTTCGCTCGCCGTCGCACGACCTGGGGCACGGCCGTGCTCCCTAAAGTCGCCGTCGTCGGCTACCCGAATGTCGGCAAGTCCACGCTGGTCAACCGCCTGTCCGGCACGCGCGAGGCCGTGGTGCACGAGCAGGCGGGTGTCACCCGCGACCGCAAGGAGGTCGAGGCCGAGTGGAACGGCCGCCGTTTCCTGCTGGTGGACACGGGCGGCGTGGACCTGGCCGAGACCGGCGACCTGGCCCGCGCGGTGCAGGAGCAGTCGCGCCGCGCCGTCGAGGAGGCCGAGCTCGCCGTCCTGGTGGTGGACGCGCGCGCGGGCCTGCGCCCGGGCGACCAGGAGCTGGCGGTGACGCTGCGCAAGTCCCCGGTCGGAGTCGTGGTGGCCGCCAACAAGGTGGACGACGCGCGCGCGATCGGGGCGGCGGCCGAGTTCTACGGGCTTGGACTGGGCGATCCGATCGCGGTGTCCGCCACGCAGGGCCTCGGCACCGGCGACCTGCTGGACCGGGTGGCCGCGGAGCTTGCGCGAGTGCCCGAGGCCGAGGAGGAGCGGGCCGTGCGCCTCGCGGTCATCGGGCGGCCGAACGTGGGCAAGTCGTCGCTCGTGAACTCGATCGTGGGGGAGGAGCGCGTGATCGTCTCCGAGCTGGCGGGCACCACGCGCGACGCCATCGACACGCGGATCGAGTTCGAGGACGCGGAGATCGTGCTCGTGGACACCGCCGGCCTGCGGCGCCGCACGAAGGTTGCGGGGACGGTGGACTACTACGCGCAGCTGCGCTCGGAGCGGGCCGCCGAGCGCGCCGAGGTGGCCATCGTCGTCTGCGACGCCTCCGAGGGCGTGACCAGCGAGGACTTCCGGATCGCGGAGCTGGCCATGAAGTCGGGCTGCGCCACGATCGTCGCGCTCAACAAGTGGGACGTGCAGCGCACCGACCTCGACGACGCCAAGTCGCGCGTCAACCAGAAGCTGCGCCTGCGCCCGCCGGTGCTCACCGTGTCGGCCAAGACCCACCGCGGCGTCATCCGGCTGCTGCGCCAGGCACTGCTGCTGGCCGACCGCGCGCAGGAGCGCATCCCCACGCGTGACCTCAACCGCTTCCTGGGCGACCTCCAGACCCTGCAGGACCCGCCGGCGGTGCGCGGGAAGCGGCTGAAGATGTACTACATGACCCAGTTCGAGACGGGCCCGCCGCGCTTCGCGATCCAGGTCTCCGACCGCTCACGCGTGACCCGCGGCTACGCCTACTTCCTCGAGAACAGGCTGCGCGACCGCTACCAGCTCCAGGGCGTCCCGCTGGTGATCGACTTCAAGGGCAAGTCCTGACCGCTACTCTCTCCCGGTCCCGAACCCGGAGTCTCGCACCCATATGAGCGCATCTGAGAACGAATTCCTCTTCACGTCCGAGTCGGTCACCGAGGGCCATCCCGACAAGGTGTCCGACCAGATCTCCGACGGCGTCCTCGACGCCGTCCTCAAGGACGACCCGTACGGCCGCGTGGCCTGCGAGACGCTGGTGAACACCGGCCTCGTGGTCGTCTCCGGCGAGATCTCCACCCACACCTACGTGGACATCCCGGACATCGTCCGCGACACGATCCGCAAGATCGGCTACACCGACGCCGACCTCGGCTTCTCGGCCGACAGCTGCGCGGTGATCAACGCCATCGACAAGCAGTCGCCCGACATCGCCCAGGGCGTGGACCAGGCGCTCGAGGCGCGCACGGACCCCGCCGATGACGACGCGCTCGACGTTGCCGGCGCGGGCGACCAGGGCATGATGTTCGGCTACGCCACGCGCGAGACGCCGGAGCTCATGCCGCTGCCGATCGCGCTCGCCCACAAGCTCGCGCACCGCCTGGCCGAGGTGCGCAAGGCCGAGGTCGTGCCCTACCTGCGGCCCGACGGCAAGACCCAGGTCACCGTCCGCTACGAGAACGGCCGGCCGATCGAGATCGAGAAGGTCCTGATCTCGACGCAGCACAAGGACGGCGTGGACATCGACACGCTCATCCGCCCGGACCTCTGGGAGCACGTGGTGCACCCCGTCCTCCCGGCCGAGCTGTACGACGAGCGCAAGCTCAACACCAAGCGCAACCTCCTCGTGAACCCCACGGGCCGGTTCGTGATCGGCGGGCCGGTGGGCGACTGCGGGCTCACCGGGCGCAAGATCATCGTGGACACCTACGGCGGCATGGCCCGTCACGGCGGCGGCGCCTTCAGCGGCAAGGACCCGTCCAAGGTGGACCGCTCGGCCACCTACGCGGCGCGCTACGTGGCCAAGAACGTGGTGGCGGCCGGCCTGGCGGAGCGCTGCGAGGTGCAGGTGGCCTATGCCATCGGCGTGGCGCATCCGGTGTCGGTGATGGTGGAGACGTTCGGCACCGAGAAGATCTCGAAGTCGAAGATCCTCGATCTCGTGAACGAGCACTTCGACCTGCGCCCGGGCTCGTTCCGCGAGGAGCTCAAGCTGCACCGCCCGATCTACCAGAAGACGGCGGCCTACGGCCACTTCGGCCGCGAGGACCACGACTTCACGTGGGAGAAGACCGACAAGGCCGACGTCCTGCGCCAGGCGGCGGGGCTGGGCGAGGCCGCACCCGCGAGCGCGTAGGCGCTCGCCGGTATCAGTCGAACGCAACGGTTACGCGCTCGCGCCTGCGGCTCTCCGGGTCGAGCAGCTCCAGGGGCAGCTCCCGGCCGCTGCGTATGCCGAGCACGGCGTCGCAGTAGCCGAGCAGGGAGTTGCCCACGCGGCGGCCGCCGATCGAGAGGAGAAGCCAGCCGCGGCGGTCGTCCAGGCCGGCCGCGGCGGCGCCGGATCGCTCGACCGTGCCCTCGATGCGCAGGCTCGGCGGCAGGTTCGCCTCGCGCAGCTCGTCGCGCGTCTGGTAGCGCAGGCTGAGGCCGGCCCAGCCGATCGACTCGCCGTCGCGCAGCTTCGGGAGCACCTCGCGCACGCGGTCCACGCCGATCGCGTAGCCCTGGCCCTGGATGATCCGCCCGCTGGTCGAGATCGTCCGGCCCGCGGAGTTCACGCCCAGCAGCTCACCGTCGAGCGTGACGAGCGGCCCGCCGGAGTTGCCCGGGTTGATGGCGGCGTCGGTCTGGACCACGTTCGGGTAGGGGGGAACGTCGAGCGCGGCCTCGCGGAAGCTCGTTCGCACCACGGAGACCACGCCGCTCGTGGAGGTGAGGTTGTCCTGGCGCGAGGCGCTGCCGGGGAAGCCCACGGCCACCACGGTCTGCCCGAGCTCGATGTCGCCCTGGGATCCGAGCGGGAGCGTCTGCAGCCCCGAGGTGTCCTCCACCCGCAGCAGCGCCAGGTCCTCGCACGGCGCCACGCCCACGACGGAGGCGGGACGCAGCTCGCCGGCCACCGCGATCTCGAACGACGTGCCGCCGTTGAGCACGTGCGCGTTCGTGGCGATGAGGCCCGCGCCGGCGTCATAGACCCAGCCGGTGCCGCTGTCCGCGCGCTCGCCCCCGAGCGTGGCCGCCACCAGCACCGTGGAGGGGGCCACCTCCGCCACGGCCTCCGCCACGGAGTTGCCATCCTCGTCGACCGGAAGGACGCCCGTCGCGTACAGCGCCGTGACCGCCGCGGCGATCCCCGCGAGCGCGCCGAGCCAGGCGCCGCCCCGGCGCACCCCCGGCCGCGCGGCCACCCGGCCGAGCCCCGAGCGGCTCGCCGCGCGGTCGGCCGCCTCGAGCAGCTTCGGCGGGAGCGTCTCGATGACCGTGGCCGCGCGGTCGGGCGCCATCTGCTCGCGCGAGACCAGGATCGTGCTCTCTCCCACCCGGATGCGCTCGCCGCCGGCGAGGATCGCGGAGGTCACGCGGCGGTCGTCGACGAAGCTGCCGTTGCCCGAGCGCAGGTCGTGGAAGGCCGCCCGGCCGTCGGGCAGCGGCTTCAGGTAGGCGTGGCGGCGCGAGGCCTTGGGGTCGTCGACCACCAGGTCGCAGTCGGATCCGCGGCCGATGACGAAGTGCCCGCCCTCGACCTCCACGGCTTCGCCGGCTCCGGGGCCGGAGAGTGGCGTGATCCACATGGCGGCGGCCGGCTCTAGCGGCGGCGAGAGCGGCGTGCCCGCTGCGCCCCGGTGATCGCTCCGAAGGTGGTCGTGAACGTGCTCGCCTCGTCCTGCTCCCCGACCGGAGACCCCGGCGTGGTGGCGATGCCGATCTCCTTGTAGCGCGGATGGAGGATGTTCGCGCGGTGCGACGGGCTGCCCATCCACGCCTGGACGATCGCGTCCGGCGTGGCGGACCCGCCGGCGCCCCAGCCGAGGTTCTCGCCCACCACGAAGGCGCGGTCGCGGCGGATGTAGCGGGCGTCCCTCAGGCGATCGTCCACGCTGTCCCCGTCGGGGGAGACGTGGGCGAAGAACTGGCGGCGCACCATGTCGGTCGCGTGCACCCTGGCCCCGGCCGACAGCCGCCTGTTCGTGCGCAGGCTGCGCAGCCCGCGGGCCCCGCGCTCGGCGTTCAGCAGGCAGACGATCGACCTGTCGATCTGGCGGGCGTTGCCGGAGTCCGGCACGAGGTCGACCGATCCGCAGCTCCCGCGACCCTCGGCCAGCGTGGACGGCAGCGCCGGGTCGATCTGCTCGAGGACGTCCAGCGACGGCTCCCCGACCGAGAGGCCGGCGGCGGAGCCCTCTCCGCCGGAGCTCCCACCACCCTCCGCGACGTCGGCCCCGCGCTCGTTGCTGGCGATCAGCGCGTCGCCGACGTCGCCGCTCGGGGCGGATGCGTCGTCTCCGTCGTCGCCACCGCAGGCAAGCGGGAAGCTCGCCAGTGCGGCGAGCGTGAGCAAGACGGTTGCCTTCGCTGTGCGGTCCTTGAAGTCCATCGGCCCCGATGCCCCCTGCGCGGGCAACGATGGGAGGGTGAGGCGATCCTACTCCGGCCGCTGCTCAGCGCGCGCCGAAGTTGGCGACGTAGGTGGCGCCTGCGCCGTCGTTCGGCGCGCGCCGCACCACGGCGACGCCGATGTCGCGATAGCGCCTGCTGAGGATGAGGCGCCGGTGCGAGCGGCTGCGCATCCAGGCGGCGACGATCGCGCTCGGCCTGGCCGTCGTGCTCCGTCCCCATGCGAGGTTCTCGCCCACCCGCCAGCGCCGATCGCGGTTGCGCGCGTAGCTGCTGCGCACCACGCGCTCGCGCAGGCTGCGTCCGTCGGGCGTCTCATGGGAGAAGTAGTCGCGCCGCACCATGTCCCAGGCGTGCCGGCCGGCGAGCCTCGCGAGCCTGCGGTCGAAGCGGAGGCGGTGGAGGCCGCGCCTGGACCGCTCGGCGTTGATCAGGCAGAGCGTGGTGCTGCGCACCGCCCGGACGCTCGCGATGCGCGGCTCGGCGTCGCTCCCGGCGCATGCCGCCGGGCGGCCGCGCTCGCCGGCCTGCGCCGCGGGGCCCGCGGCGGCGAGTACGAGTGCCGTGACGGCGAGCGCGCGCAGGCGCCCGCCACTACGCGTGCTGGTCTGAAAAGCCACGCTCCCCCTGCCCTTCGGTTTCGTTGCATCCGCGGCGCCGGCCAGGGCGCTCCAGCGGATTGACCCACCCTAACCACGATCCGCCGCGACGGGGTGTGGGTCGCGTCACACGTTCATACGGTCGCAAGGACCCCTGTCCGCGCTCGTCCCTACGCTCGGCCCGTGATCGCCAAGGTCGAGCCGCTCACCACCGCGCGGGCCCTCCGGGGCCCGTTCGACTACCGCCTGCCGGGCGGGATGGGCCAGGTGGGCAAGGGCAGCATGCTGCTCGTGCCGTTCGGGAGGCAGCGGCTGCTCGGCGTGGTCACCGGCCTGGCCCACAGCAGCGACGTCCCGCCCGAGAAGCTCGCCGAGCCGTTCGAGGCGCTCGAGCACAGCGTGCCGCCCGAGCTCATCGACCTGGGCCTGTGGACCGCCGAGGAGTACTGCTCCACGCCCGCGCGCGGCCTGACGCTGGTGCTGCCGCCGGGCAGCGGGCGCACGCGCACCAAGCGGCGGCTCGTGGCGGATCTCGTCCCGGGCGCCGACCCCGAGGGCGCGCGGCCGCCGCTGGGCGCCCGGCAGCGCGAGGTGCTCGCCGCGCTGGCCGGCGGCGCGCGGCCGGCGGCCGAGCTGGGCGGGCACGCGGCGCTGCGCAGCCTCGAGCGCCGCGGCCTGGTCACGCTGCACAACACCGAACAGCGCCGCCGTCCCGAGCATCGCGCGGTGGGAGCCTCCGGCCCGGCCCCCGAGCCCACGGCCGCGCAGCGCGCCGCGCTGGCCGAGATCGTGGCGGCCATGGGCGGGGAGGGCGACCCCCGGCTGCTCCTGCACGGCGTCACCGGCAGCGGCAAGACCGAGGTGTACCTCGGCGCCGTGGCCGCGGCGCTCGAGCGCGGGCGCTCGGCCATCGTGCTCGTCCCCGAGATTGCCCTCACCCCCCAGACCGTGGCGCGCTTCCAGCGCCGCTTCGGGGACACCGTGGCCGTGCTGCACTCCAAGCTCGGGGCGGGCGAGCGCCACGACGAGTGGCTGCGGCTGCGCCGGGGGGAGGCGCGGGTCTGCGTGGGGCCGCGGTCCGCCGTGTTCGCGCCGCTGGCGGACCTCGGCCTCGTGGTCATCGACGAGGAGCACGACCCCTCCTACAAGCAGGACGGCGATCCGCGCTACGACGCCCGCCGGGTGGCCGCGAAGCGGGCGGAGCAGGCCGGCGCCGTGGTGGTGGCGGGCACGGCCACCCCGCGTCCCGAGAGCTGGCGCCGCCTGCGCCGCGTGGAGATGCCCGAGCGCGTGGACGGCCGCGCACTGCCCCCGGTCGAGCTGGTGGGCATGCCCGGCGTCTCCGGCGCGCTCCACCCGCGCACGCGCGAGGCGCTCGAGCGGGTCCGCGTCCGGGAGGAGAAGGCCATCGTGCTGCTCAACCGGCGCGGCTGGTCGAACTTCCTCACCTGCCAGTCGTGTGCTCGGGTATGGATGTGCCCGTCCTGCGACGTGTCGCTCGTGCTGCACCGCGCCGCCGGGGCCATCGCGTGCCATCACTGCGGGCACCGGGAGCGCCTGCCACGGGCCTGCCCCGACTGCGGCTCGGTGTCACTGGCGCGCCACGGCGCGGGCACCGAGCGGCTCGAGCACGAGCTGGTCGAGCTCATGGCGCCGCTGCCGGTGCTGCGGCTGGACTCGGACGCCGCCGCCGGCCGCGGCGCCATGGCCGGCCTGCTCGCGCGCTTCGACGCCGCGCCGGCGGGCGTGCTGGTGGGCACGCAGATGGTGGCCAAGGGACACGACTTCCCCGACGTCACGCTCGGCGTGGTGCTCGACGCCGACTCCACGCTGCGCTTCCCGGACTTCCGCGCGGAGGAGCGCACGTTCGCGCTGGTCGCCCAGCTCGCCGGGCGCAGCGGTCGCGGCCGCCGCGGGGGGCGGGTCATCGTCCAGGCGCTCCAGCCGGACGCGCCCTGCCTGGGCCACGCCGCCCGCCACGACGCCCCCGCGTTCCTGGCCGAGGAGCTCGAGCGCCGCGAGGCGCTCTCCTATCCGCCCTTCTCGCACCTCGTGCGCGTGGTCTGCTCCTCCGACGAGGGCGGGCCGCAGCTGGCGGCCTCCGAGGCGCTGCGCGACGCGCTCTCAGGACTGGACGCCGGCATCCTCGGCCCGGCGCCGCTCTTCCGGCTCAAGGGCCGCGAGCGCTCCCAGCTCGTGCTCAAGGCGGACGACCGCGCGGGGACGGTCGCGGCCGTGGGCCGTGCGGTCGAGTCGCTCGCCGGCCTGCGCGCGCACCGCGGCGTGAGCTGGGCGGTGGACGTCGACCCGCAATAGCCGCCGCCCGGCGAGCGCGGCTAGACTCGTGTCTGGATGTCCGAGGAGCCCGAGCAGCTCAGCGCACAGGTCGAAGAGGTCGAGGACGTGGAGGAGCTCGACGAGGAGACCGTCGCCCGCCGCGCGGCCGCCATGAGCTTCATCCGCCGGCTCGGGGACCCCGTCCTCAAGAGCCGCGCCACGCCGGTCGACCGCTTCGACGACGCGCTGCGGTCGCAGGTCGCGCACATGGGCAGGTTGATGGGGGACGCGTTCGGCGTCGGGCTGGCCGCTCCCCAGCTCGGCATGTCCCAGCGTCTGCTCGTCTACCGGATCGGCCCCGAGGGCACGTTCGTGGCGCTGATCAACCCCGCGGTCGAGTGGGCCGGGGGCGAGACGGAGTGGGCCGAGGAGGGCTGCCTCTCGATCCCCGGCGTGCACGTGGACGTCGAGCGCCCGCTGCACGTGCGGGTGCACGCACGCGACGAGCTTGGCGAGGAGCGCGTGGTGGAGGCCACCGGGCTCGAGGCGCGGGTGATCCAGCACGAGATCGACCATCTCGACGGCGTGCTCATGCTCGACCGCTGCCCCAAGGACCAGCGCAAGGAGGCCATGCGGGCCCTGCGCGAGGCGGAGCGCTCGCAGGAAGCCGCGTAGCGGCGTCGCCCCGCCCGCGCCCGTGCGCACCGTCTACCTCGGGACCTCGCGCTTCGCCGTGGCCGTGCTGGAGCGGCTCGCCGGCAGCGGCCATCGCCCGTCGCTCGTGGTCACCAGGCCGGACCGCCCGCGCGGCCGCGGGCGCTCGCTGGCCCCGCCGCCCGCCGCGGAGGCGGCTCGGGAGCTCGGCATCGACCTGGCGCAACCCGAGAGCGTGAACGCGCCCGGCGCGCTCGAGCGGATCGCGGCGGCCGAGCCGGAGGCGGTGTGCATCTGTGCCTACGGCGGGCTGATCAAGGACCCGCTCCTGTCGGCCTACCCGATGTTCAACGTGCACCCGTCGCTGCTGCCGCGCTGGCGCGGGGCGGCGCCCGTCGAGCGCGCGATCGAGGCCGGCGACGCAAAGACCGGGGTGTCGATCATGCGCCCCACCGCCGAGCTCGACGCCGGCCCCGTCTGCGTGCAGCGCGCCGAGCCGATCGAGGCCGATGACGACTACGGCTCGCTGGCGGGCAGGCTGAAGCGCCTCTCCGGCGAGCTGCTGGTGGAGGCGCTGGACGGCTCGCCGCCCTTCCGCGAGCAGCCGGCCGGGGGGATCACCTATGCCGAGAAGGTCGGGGCGCAGGACCGCCGGCTCGACCCGGCGCTCGACGCGCCCGCGCTGGAGCGGCGCGTGCGCGCGCTCACGCCGCACATCGGCGCCTTCGCCGAGCTGGAGGACGGCGTGCGGCTGGGCGTGCGCCGAGCGGCGCTCGCCGGCGCTGCGCCCGCAGCGGAGGCCGGGACGCTCGTGGCCGCGGGCGAGCGCCTCTTCCTGGGCTGCGCGGGCGGCGCCCTCGAGCTGGTGGAGGTCCAGCCGCCCGGAAAGCGCGCGATGACGGCGGCCGACTGGCTGCGCGGGCGCCCGGACGGCCTCGCGCGCGTGGAGCCGTGAGCGGCGGCTCGCCCGCCCGGCGGTGCGCGCGCGTGGAGCCGTGAGCGGCGGCTCGCCCGCCCGGCGGTGCGCGCATGCGGTGCTGCTGCGAGTCGACGGCGACGGCGCGTTCGCCGACGTGGCCTTCCGGGCCGAGGCCGATCGCGCCCGCCTCGATCCCCGCGAGCGCGCCTTCGCCCAGCGCCTGGCGTACGGCAGCGTGCAGCGCCGCGCCACCCTCGACCACGTGATCGCCGCCTGCTCCAGCCGCCCGCTCGAGCGCATCGATCCCGCCGTGCTGGCCGCCCTGCGCCTGGGCGCCTACCAGCTGCTGTATGCCGGCGGCGTGCCCGACCGCGCCGCCGTGGGCGAGTCGGTGGAGCTGACAAAGCCGTCGGGCGCGGGCGCCGCGCGCTTCGCCAACGCGGTGCTGCGCGGCGCCGCGCGGGACGGCGCCCGGATCGTGGACGACCTCGACCAGAGCACACCCGAGGGCGCCGCCCTGGCCCGCTCGCACCCGGACTGGCTCGTGCGCATGTGGTGGGGCGCGCTCGGCCCCGAGGAGACGCTGGCGCTGCTGGAGCGCGACAACGAGCCGCCGGAGAGCGCGGTGCGCGCGAACGAGCTGCGCACGACGGCGCCCGAGTTGAGCGAGCGCCTGGCGGCGCTGGGCGTGCCGTCCGAGCCCGCGCCGGGCCTGCCGGAGGGGCTCGTGCTCTGCGTCCCGTTCGACGTGCACGGCTCCGAGCTGTTCGCCGGCGGCCTCCTGATGCCTCAGTCGCGCGGCTCGATGCTCGCGGCCCGTGTGGTCGATCCGCAGCCCGGCGAGAGCGTGCTCGACCTGTGCGCGGCGCCCGGTGGGAAGGCCACCCACCTTGCGGCACTCATGCGAGGAGAGGGCCGGGTGGTGGCCGTGGAGGCGCATCCGGGGCGGGCGCGGGCCCTGGAGGAGAACGCGCGTCGCCTCGGGGCTGCGCGCGTGGAGGTGCGCGTGTGCGACGCCGCGGACCGCCAGCCCGACGGGCCCTTCGACCGCGTGCTGCTCGACCCTCCGTGCTCCGACCTCGGCACGCTCCAGGCGCGCCCGGACGTGCGCTGGCGCAAGACGCCCGCGCAGCTGGCCGAGCTCGCGGCGCTCCAGGCTCGCCTGCTCGCGCGTGCCGCCGCGGCGGTGCGCCCCGGGGGTGTGCTGGCGTACTCCACGTGCACGATCTCCCCGCGTGAGAACGAGGAGCAGCTGCGCGGCTTCCTCGAGGCGCGCCCGGAGTTCGCCGCCGACGACCTGGGTGCGGAGCGCCCCGAGCTCGCGAGCCGGGCGGACGCCCGCTTCCTCCAGCTGCTGCCGCACCGCCACGGCACGGACGGCTTCTTCCTCGCCCGCCTGCGGCGCACCGCATGAACCTGTTCCTGATCGGCTGGCGCGCCGAGGGCGGCCTCGACGCCGCCCCCGCGCGGGCGGCGCTGGCCGGGCTGCTCGAGCGGCTGGGCCTCCTCGATCCCGCCGGCATCGAGACCTGGACCGCCCCGTCGGGCCGTTGCGTGCTGGCCTGTGCCGCCCACGTCCCCGAGCAGCTGGGCGGCGTGCGCTACACGGCGCTCGAGCCCGAGCGCATGGCGCTGTTCTCCGGCCGCCCGTTCCGCTGGACCGGGGCGGGGGAGAGCGACGGCCTCGGCCCGCTCGACCCGGCGGCCTACCTGCCGCCGGCCGGGGGTTGGGCAGGCGCTCTCGACGGCCGCTTCGCCGCCGCCCGCTACGACGACGCCGACGGCGCGCTCGAGGTGGTCACGGACCCGCTTGGCGGGTACCCGGTGTTCGCCGCCGAGCGCGGTGGGGCGCGCTGGGTGTCCAACAACCCGGAGCTGCTGCGCGATGGCGGGACGCCGCGGCCGGAGGTGCTCGCGAGCCTCCTCGGCGGGGGCTGGTCGCTGGGCGGAGACCCGCTGCACGCCGGGGTCGACCGGCTCCCCCGCGGCACCGTGCACCGGATGGCTCCCGGCGCCGCCCGTGAGCGCCGGGAGCTGCTCCCGCTCGAGGAGATCGTCTCCATGTGCGGCACGGGGTTCGACGCCGGCGCCGCCGCCGGGCTGCTCGTGGCGTCGCTGCGCGGCCTCGCCGGCTGGCCCGGCCGCCCCGACGTGGTGCCGGTCACCGGAGGGCGGGACTCGCGGCTGGTCCTGGCCGCCGCGCTGGCGGCCGGGATCGACTTCGAAGCCACCACCGGCGGCCCGGACGAACACCCCGATGTGGCCATCGGGCGCGAGCTCTGCCGCGCGGCGGGCATCCCGCACGTGGCGCTGGCGGGCGATCCCCACGGCGACATGTGGACCCACCCGCGCAGGATGGCCGAGGTCGTGGGGCTGGTGGCCGGCGGCACGGCCTGCGTGGCGGATGCCGCGGGCTTCCCGCTCGGCCCCCGCGACGGACCGCTGGTGCTCTGGCACAGCGGGCAGGGCGGGGAGGTGGCGCGCGGCTACTACGGGCAGGCCGGTGGGGACGTGGCCGGCCGTCTCTACCGCGCGTTCGTGGGCCGCCGCCCGGGGCGGGCCGAGCTGCTGTCGGCCGCGGGCCGGGCGCTCGTGCGGGGCGAGATCGAGGGCTTCGTGAAGGAGGTCTCGGCGGCCGGGGCGCGGCCCGAGGACGTCCCCGACCTCTTCTACCTGCTGCGGCGCATGGGCACGTGGGCCGGGCCCACGCACGCCTGCGTGGAGCTCGTGAAGGACACCACCTCGCCGCTCTGGAGCGCCCGGCTGCTGCACCAGCTGCTGGGGCTGCCCGCGCACGAGCGCGCGCGCGAGCTGTTCCACCTGCGCGTGCTCGAGCGCCTGGCCCCCGAGCTCGTGGAAGTGCCCTTCGAGGGCGGGCGTTCGTGGCCGCGGGACCACTCCGCCCTGCGGCGCCGGGCGGACCGCGCGCGCGGCCTCGCCCGCAAGGTGGGGGCGGATCTGCGCCGCCGCGCGCCCCGGCGCGCACAGCCACCGGCTCCGGCGACCGCGCAGGTTGCCGCCGATCCGTTCGCCGCCGTGCACGCCGACGTGGCCGAGACCGTGCGCTCGGCGCCCTCCCACCCCGCGTGGGAGGTGCTCGACCGGCCGCGCGTGGAGCGGCTGCTGGCCCGCGATCCGGCCGGACTGGACACGATGAGCAGGTATTACGTGTGGCGGCTCGGGCAGGTGTTCTGGGAAGGGGAGCGCGCGACGCGCCAGAATCCCCTCTCATGACGGAGGAGCCGGTCGACCTCGGGCCCACCTGCCCGGCATGTGGCGAGCCCTGGCTGCGCACCACCAACCTGCCCGGCCGCTACCGCTGCGTCTACTGCCTGCGCCGGTTCGAACTGCGCTCGGAGTGCCCCGACTGCGGCGCCCACTCCACGATCGCGCGCATGTCCGAGACCGCGAACCTCATCTGCCGCAGTTGCGGGGGCAGCATGCTGCGCCCCATATAGGGGACTTCAGGCACCCGGGCGAGCTGCCGACTACACGATTGTGTACTTCACCGCGACTCGCCGGTGAAGACGGTGTTCGATTGACGATCCACCGCCTACCCTCGCGCCAAGGAGACGCATGACCCCCCGCCATCTCATCCTTCTGCTCGTGCTCGCCGGCTCCGTGGCGGCCCTGTCCGCCGTCCCGGCGCACGCCGCCCCTCTGCGGGTCGGGATCGCCGACCAGAAGCCCGAGACCTTCTCGGAGACCCACTTCCGGCGCCTCGACGTCGAGCGCACGCGCTACATCGTCCCCTGGGACGCCGTCAACAAGCCGGCCGAGCGCGCGCAGATCTACGACTGGATGCGCGCGGCGCGCAAGCGCCGGATGGAGATCATGGTGGCGTTCAACCTCTCCTCCGACCAGAACTGCCCGGCGGCGCCGTGCAGCTACCCGACCGTGCGGGCGTACTCCCGCGCGGTGCGCAGCTTCAACCGCCGCTTCCGCCGCTACGGCGTGAAGATCTACCAGCCGTGGAACGAGTCGAATTCGGGCACGCAGCCCACCTCGAGCCGCGGAAAGCGCGGCCGTGCGGGCAAGCTCCAGGCCCGCCGCGGGGCCAAGCGGGTGGCGCAGTACTACAAGGTGCTGCGCCGCATGTGCGGGCGCCGCTGCACGGTCACGGGCGCCGACATCCAGGACATCGGCGCCTACACCACCTACGCCAAGGACTTCCTCCGCTACGTGGGCCGGCGCCGGCGTCCGAGGATCATGGGCTTCCACAACTACTCCGACACCAACCGCCGCGGCTACAGCCGCACCCGCAGCTTCATCCGTGCGCTGCCGCGTGGCACCCGCGTGTGGCTCACGGAGACCGGCGGCCTCTACAAGTTCGTCCAGCAGGACGGCACGGTGTCGCTCAAGCCGAGCTCGGCCCGCCAGGCCCGCTCGATGAGCCACATGTTCAAGATCCAGCGGCGCTACCGGCGCAACATCGACCGCATCTACATCTACCAGTGGCGCGCGAATGCGGCGGACCGGTTCGACGCGGGGCTCGTCAACCCGGCGGGCAAGCCGCGGCGCGCATATCGCGTCGTCCGCAAGTATCGGAAGTACATTAGGTAGCGGACGGCCGCCGGGCCAGGGCTCGCGCTCAAGGATCGGCACCGGCTGCCGACAACCGAACAGGACCGACCGACCGACCGATCCGAAGGAGCAGCACTTGCGCCGATCCCTGCGCGCCCTGGCCTTGGCCGCGGCGCTCGCCACCCTCGCCCTCGCCGCGCCCACCCAGAGCCACGCGCTGGTGGTGGGGCTCGGCGACCAGAAGCCCGACACGTTCACCGACCCGCTGTTCAAGCAGCTGAAGGTCAAGCGCACCCGCTACATCGTGCCGTGGGACGCCATCAACGATCCCGCCCAGCGCGCCATCGCGGATGCCTGGTTCACGGCCGCCCGCCGGCACCGCCCGCGCCTGGAGATCGTGGTGGCGTTCAACCTCTCGGCCAGCCAGAACTGCCCGGCTGCGCCGTGCAGCTACCCGAGCGTCAGCCGCTACCGCACGGCGGTGCGCAAGTTCCACCGCCGCTACGGCCGCCACGTGAAGATCTACCAGCCCTGGAACGAGTCGAACTCGGGCACGCAGCCCACCTCGAGCCGCGGCAAGCGCGGCCGCGCCGGCAAGCGCCAGGCGGCCAGGGGCGCCCGGCAGGTGGCGAAGTACTACAAGGTGCTGGTGCGGATCGCCGGGCGCCGGCGGATCGTGACGGGCGCCGACATCCAGGACATCGGCGACTTCGTGGGCTACACGCGCACGTTCCTGCGCGCGGTGGGCCGCCGCAAGCCGAAGGTCATGGGCTTCCACAACTACACGGACACGAACCGCCGCCGCACGAGCGCCACGCAGAAGTTCGTGCGGGCGATGCCGCGCGGCACCAAGGTCTGGCTCACCGAGACCGGTGCTCTCTACAAGTTCATCCAGCAGAACGGCACGGTCTCGCTCCCGCCGAGCGAGTCGCGCGCCCGCCGCTCGATGACCCACATGTTCAGGATCGCGCGGAAGTTCCGCCGCCACATCGACCGCATCTACGTCTACCAGTGGAAGGCCCTCGAGACCGACCGCTTCGACGCGGGCGTGGTCAACCCGGACGGCACGCGGCGCTCGTCGTACACCGTGCTGCGGCGCAACCGGAAGTTCATCCGCTGAGCCTCCGCGGGCTCGCCGTCACGCTCATGGCCGCCGCCGTCGCGCTCAGCGCGGCGGCGGCGCCCGCTGCGCAGGCCCGCCTCGCGGTGGGCGTCGGCGACCAGAAGCCCGAGACCTTCTCCGACCCCCGCTTCCGTGCGCTGGGGGTTCAGCACACCCGCTACATCACGCCCTGGAACTCGATCATCGAGGATCCACACGGCCTCGAGCGCTGGATCTCCGCCGCCCGTGCCGCCGGCCTGCGCCCGCTGATCGCGTTCGGGCACGCCTCCGGGGACCGCTGCCCGCGCAGCCCCTGCCGGCTGCCCAGCATCGGCCAGTACCGCAGGGCCGTCGACCGCTTCCGCAAGCGCTACCCCTGGATCCGCACGTTCCAGCCGTGGAACGAGGCCAACCACCAGAGCCAGCCCACCGCGCGCAACCCCAAGCGCGCGGCGCAGTACTACAACGCGATGCGCCGGCTCTGCCGGGGCTGCCGGATCGTGGCCGCCGACGTGCTCGACTCGTCCAACATGGAGCGCTGGCTGCGCAGGTTCATGCGCTACGCCAAGCGCCCGCGCACCTGGGGGCTGCACAACTACGCGGACGCCAACCGCTTCCGCCGCAGCGGCGTCGAGCGGATCCTGGACACCGTCCCCGGCCAGGTCTGGCTCACCGAGACCGGCGGCATCGTGAGCTTCCGGACTCATGACGGGCGCGTGGTGTTCCGCAAGAGCAGCCGCCGCGCCGCCAAGGCCACCCGCCACCTCTTCCGCCTGGCCGCGCGCCATCCGCGCCGCATCAAGCGCCTCTACCTCTACCACTGGGCCGGCGACTCGTCGAACCGCTTCGACTCCGGGCTGATCGACTCGCGCGGCCGGCCACGGCCCGCCTTCTACGTGGTGCGCAACGAGCTCCGCCGCCTCGGAGTGGGCCTGCCGGGCTGAATGAGTCAGTGTCCTGGCCCAGGGGTCTACACGACCCCCTGGGCAGGATGGTTGGGGATTCGCGGAGCGGACGGGCCTCGACCGTCTGGCTGGACTTGGGTCCGCACCGCTCAGGTTTGGGCCGGCCACGCCGATTTCGGCAGTATGGAAGGCAGTCCGGGGATCGCCCGCCGCGAGCAGATGTGGCGCTACGGGGCGCTGCTGTTCGGCGCCGGCGCGCTCGTCACGCTCGCGGGCCTGGCGCTGCCGCACCAGCCGGAGGTGGACGAGCCCGGGCTCGCCGCAGTCGCTTTGCTCGCGGCGCTGGTGGCGTCCGTGCTCGCACTCGCGCGCGGCCGGCTTCCCGAGCGCGCGTACCACCTGGTGCTCGCCCTCGGCACGGTCACGGTCTCGCTCGGCCTGTTCTTCAACGGCGAGCGCCACGGCGGCCCGGCCGGCGTGGACGAGATGTACTACCTATGGGTGGTCCTGTACGCCGCCTACTACCTGGGGCGGGCAGGCACCGCCGCCCAGGTGGTCTTTGTGATGGCGGCCCATGCGCTCACGCTGACCGCCGTGGATCCGGGGCCGATAGCGGCCAGCCGCTGGATCAGCCTCGCCGGGCTGGTGACCGGCGCCGCGGTGGTCGTGCGGTTGCTCAGCGAGCGCCGCGACCGCCTTGTTGCGGAGCTCGAGCAGGCCGCGCGCACCGACCCGCTGACAGGACTCGCCAACCGGCGCGCCTTCGAGGAGGCGTTCGGGCGCGAGCTCGCGCGCGCCCAGCGTGAGGGAACCGGCTTTGCGGTGGTGCTGGCGGACATCGATCGCTTCAAGGAGCTCAACGACCGCCTCGGCCATGTCGCGGGCGACGACGCGCTGATCGCGGTCGGGCGCGCCCTGCTCGACCAGGCGCGCGGGAGCGACCTGGTGGCGCGGTTCGGCGGCGACGAGTTCGCGGTCGTCCTCGCGGGCACGGATGCCGCCGGGGCCACGGAGGTGGGAGAGCGCGTCGCGCGCGTCCTGTGCGAGCACGTGCCGGCGCAGTCGTCGCTGGCGCTCAGCTTCGGCGTGGCCGAGCACGGACGCGACGGGCGCACGCTCGACGACCTCGTCCGCGCCGCCGACGCCGCGCTGTACGCGAGCAAGCGCGAGCGCCGCCCTGCGGACCCCCGCGCGCGCCGGCCGGTGGCCGCCCCGCGGCTGTAGCGGCTCACTCGCCGGGTGGCCTCAGGCGGCAGTCGGCGGGCAGAGGGTGCGAGAGGCGGTCGCGATCGCCGAGGGGGACGATCCGGCACCACGCAAAGCGTCCCCGCCCGAAGTCCGCCACCAGCCGGAACGGGATCCCGAGGACGCCCGCGGCACCTCCTCCGGAGCCGCCGCCGAAACGGCTGGTGACCGCAACGCAGTCGTATGCCGCGGCCGGGCGTGAGAGGTCAGCGGCCGGGGCGGCGTCTCCGGCCACGCGGGGGAACGGCTCGCAGTCCACGCCGCGGACGGGCTTGGCGCTGCGGCGGCGCGCATCCACCTCGATGCCGGACGCGGCCGACGCCACCAGCGCGTTGCGCGCTCCCGTGCGCCGCGCCGCCGGCGTGCCGGCTCCCGGGTCGCGCTGCCCGCGCCCGCGGCGCGGGGCCTGCTCACGATCGACGGACGCCAGAAACGCCGCGTGGCGCCGGGCCTCGGCGCGCTGGTCGCGTTCGCGCGCCTGCTCCCTGTCCTCCGCCACCCGGGGAAGCACGAGTGCGGCCGCGGTTCCCAGCGCCGCCGCCAGCACCAGCCCGCCAACGGCGATTCGCCGCCACGGCACGGGCGGGATGATCACGTCGCGCGGCGGTGTCCATATCCGGAGCCAGGCGCCCAGGATCTCGAAGCGGCCAGGCCGGTGGGGAGGCTGATCGCCCACCTCGCGAACGCAGCGGTCAGGCGGGCTCGACGTACACGGGTATGCCGTTGAGCACGGCGTTGCCCGACAGCGGGTCCACCAGCAGCTCGTCGGCCAGGAGGTTCGAGTTCACGCCCGCGTGGTCCGCGGCAACGGCCATGCGCGACCCCGGGGCATCGTGGCCCCAGCCGTGGGGGATGCTCACCACGCCGGGCATGATCGAGTCGGTGATCTCCACGGGCGCCTCGAGCGAGCCCGTGCGCGAACGCAGGCGCGCATGACCCCCGTCGGCCAGGCCGAGGCGCTCGGCGTCCTCGGGGTGGAGCAAGACGGTGCAGCGGTCCTTGCCCTTCACGAGCGGCGCCAAGTTGTGCATCCACGAGTTGTTCGAGCGCAGCTGCCTCCGGCCGATGAGCACCATCTGGCCGTTGCGCTCGGCCGACGCCGCCGCCCGCAGGCGCTCCACGTCCGCCACGATCGGCTCGGGCGCCAGCTCGACCTTGCCTGACGGCGTTCGCAGCACCTCCGGCAGTCGCGGGTGCAGCGGCCCGAGGTCCAGCCCGTGGGGCTCGGCCTCCAGGCGGTCGAGCGAGAGGTCGTCATAGGGCCCGCTGCGCAGCAGGATGTCGAGCAGCCGCTCGGGCCCGCGCCGGTCGTCCGCGGCGGCGAGCAGGTCCTCGCCGGACTGGCCGTTGGCCTGGCGGCCCGCCAGCGCGTGCGCGGTGAGGTCGTCGAGAGCCTCCACGTCGGCGTCCGGCCCCTGGCCCGCCACGACGCCGGCAAGGCGCAGCAGCACACGCCACTCGTCGGGGATGCCGCCGTCGTCGTCGAAGACGGGAGCCGAGTAGTTGGCCACGTTGCGCACCGCGAGCTGGTAGAGCGCCACGTCGTAGTGCGAGCGCGCGAGCGGGGAGGGGGCGGGCAGCACGACGTCGGCGTGGCGGCTGGTCTCGTTCACGTAGATGTCGAGCGAGAGCATGAAGTCGAGCGATGCCACCGCCTGCTCGAGGCGGCCCGCGTTGGGGGTGGAGAGCAGGGGGTTGCCCGCCACCGAGATCAGCGCGCGCACCTGCCCTTCGCCGGGCGTCTCGATCTCCTCGGCCAGGCAGGCCACGGGCAGCTCGCCGAAGGCCTCCGGCAGGCCGCGCACGCGGCTGTGCCAGCGGCCCAGCCGGGCCCCCTTGCCGCTGCCGCCCGCCCCGCGGGAGTTGGGCTGGCCGGCGGCGGCGCGGGTGAACATGGCGCCGCCCTCGCGGTCGAGGTTGCCGGTGAGCACGTTGAGCACGTCCACCAGCCAGCTCGCGAGCGTGCCGAACGCCTGCGTGGTGGTGCCGATGCGTCCGTAGACGGCCGCGCGCTGCGCTGCCGCCAGCTCCCGGGCCATCCGGCGGATCTCGGCCGCGGGCACGCCGCAGGCGGGCGCCACCGCCTCGGGCGTGAAGCCCGCGGCCAGGCGCTCGACGTCGTCGAGGCCGTTGAGGTGCTCGGCCAGCGCGCCGGGGGCCGCGAGCCCCTCCTCGAAGAGCGTGCGCACCATCCCGAACAGCAGCAGCGCGTCGGTGCCCGGCCGGACGAAGTGGTGCTCGTCGGCCTGCTCGGCCGTGCGCGTGCGCCGCGGGTCCACCACCACGACCTTGCCGCCGCGCTCGCGGATGCCGCGGATGCGGCCGCGGGCGTCGGGCGAGGTCATCAGCGAGCCGTTGGACACGAGCGGGTTGGCGCCGAGCATGAGCAGGTGCTCGGTGCGGTCGAGGTCGGGCACCGGCACGCTCAGCAGGTGGCCGAACATGAGCCCGGACGAGACCTGCTTGGGCATCTGGTCCACGGTGCTGGCGCTGTAGATGTTGCGGCTGCCCAGCGCGCGCAGCCACACCGGCCCGTAGAGCAGCGCCGAGAGGTTGTGCGCGTTGGGGTTGCCCACGTACACCGCCACGGCGTCGCGCCCGTGCTGCTCGATCAGCGGCGCCAGCCCGCGGTCGATCTCGGCGAAGGCCTCGTCCCATGACGCCTCGACCAGCTCGCCGTCGCGGCGCACCAGGGGTGTGCGCAGCCGGTCCGGGTCCTCGTGCAGCGCCTTGAGCCCGTGCGCCTTGGGGCATAGGAACCCGTGCGAGAAGACGTCATCCTCGTCGCCCCGGATCTTGACGACCTCGCCGTCCGAGACGTCGATGGCCAGACCGCAGGTGGCCTCACACAGCGGGCAGGTCCGGTAGCGCGTCTCCACGGCCGCCACGGCCGGGACTCTACTCCCCGCGGTCCCCGCGCCGGTAGAGCGCGTACAGGTACGCGCAGAGCAGGAGCGCGCCCGCGACGTAGGCGAGCTCGAGCTGCAGGATGCGGTCGTCGAAGCCCGGCAGCAGCAGGAGGCCGACGAAGGCGGCCGCGCAGGCCACCCAGCCGATCGCGGCCTCGCGTGCCCGCGCCCGCGCCAGCGCCGCCTGGTTGAGCGTGGCGGCGGCGAGGTATAGCCCCATGCCGAGCGAGATCAGCACGAGACCCAGGCGGTCGTAGTCGAAGTCGCCGCCGAAGAAGAGGTCCATCAGCCACGGTCCCAGCGCGAGCATCGTGAGCGCCACGCAGCCGGCGAACAGCGCGATCGCGCCCAGCGTGACGTTCACCGAGCGACGGAAGGCATCCTGCTCCCCGCCCGCTCGGGCCTTGGTGAGGTGGGGGAGGATCGAGGTCTGTATGGCCTGGAAGAGCTGCAGCGGCGCCCGGGCGATCAGGAGCACGTTGAAGGCGAAGCCGGCCAGCGCGGTGCCCTGGGCGCCCTCGGTGGCCTTCACCAGCAGCGGCCCGGCGTTCAGGAACGTCTGCTCGGCGAGCATGATCACCAGCACGGCGGCCGCGAAGCCCCCGCCGTGGGCGAGCGTGAACTCGGTCTCCTTCGCCGGCTCGGCCTGCACGGCGGCGTCGAGCTCCCGCGCCGGCGCCTCGGGTTCGGGCCGCGCCGCCGCCGGGGCCGTCCGCAGCCGCCGGCCGATGGCCCACGGCACCACCGTCAGCGAGACGATCGGCGCAGCCGCCATGCCCAGCGCCACCACGTCCTGGCCGCTGGCGATGCCCACCACCACCGCCACCGCGAACAGGCAGCGCGAGCTGGCCTCGAGCAGCACCAGGCCGCCGTAGAGCCCGAAGCGGTGGTGCCCGGCCAGGAAGCCACGGGCGAAGTAGCTCGCGGCGTAGGCGAGCACGGTGACGATGAGGACCCAGTAGAGCGTGGTGGCGCCGTCGAAGAGCCCGTCCTCCAGCGGCCCGCGGAACACGAGCGCGAGGACCGCGAACAGGATCCCGAGCCCCACCTGGATCGTGGACGCCACGCGCAGGTGCTCGCTGCCGGTCACACCGCGCGCGTCGCGGTCGGCGATCGTGCGCGACAGCAGCTGCTCGACCGGGCGGTAGAGCACCGACACGACGATGAACACGGCCGACCACAGCAGCGAGATGCCGCCGTAGTCGTCCTCGCTCAGCGCGTGCGACGCGAGCGAGAAGTACGTGTAGGTGACGAGCCCGGTGACGCCGATGCCCACCGAGAGCACGGCCGCGCCGCGGCCGTAGGAGCGGGAGCTTTCCGGCGCCGTCACCGCGAAGGTCCAGGTGCGAGAACCAAGCCTGGCGAGGAAGCAGGGAGCGACGCTTGCGTTAGCAGGCGAGCGACCGATGACGCGGCCAGGCGCAGGTTCGCAGCCTCCTAGACCCGGACAAGCAACATCGTCCACGGGAAGGGAGACCGGATCTCCTCCACGGTCCCGTGGCGCGAGAGCAGCTCGATGAAGCTGCGCTTGGACCAGTGGTTGATGTGTCCCGGCGTGTTGCCGAGGTCCGACCAGTACGCGCCGCGCGCCATGTTCACCATCCGCCAGACGGGCTCGCGCGGCACCGACACCAGCAGCCAGCGGCGAGCGACCCGTGCCATCTCGGCCACCGTGGCCTCGGGGTCGGGCACGTGCTCGAGCACCTCGACGGCGGCCGCCATGTCGAACTCGCGGTCGCCGAAGGAGAGCGCGGTGGCCTCCTCCGCCCGGTACTCGAGGTTCGGGCGGGCGCGCCTGGCCCACTCGGCCTCGAGCTTGGGGTCCTCGAGGTCGATGCCCACGATGCGCCCCTCGCCCAGCCGCTGCGCCCACTCGCTGGTGAGCACGCCCTCGCCGCAGCCCACGTCGAGCACGGTCTCGGCCGAGGCCTTTGCCCAGAGCTCGTCGAGGGAGGAGTGGAAGCCGCTCATGAGCCGCCGCACGACCGGGTTCTTCGAGCCGTACTTGTCGAAGGTGTTGCCGGTGGGCACGGCCTCGGGAGAGCTGGGCTGGGCGCTCACAGGCCTGCCTTCACGGCCTCGCGGTCGTCCGGCTGCTTGCCGGTGGCCGGGCCCGCTTCGGCGCCGGTGGTGGCGTCGTGGCCGGTGGGCGCGCGCCCCGGCTCGTAGTGGGACGGCTCCACGCCGAGCTGCAGCTCCACCCGCCGCACGCGTTCGAGTGTGCGCTGCTGGAGGATGCGCAGGCCGGCGATGAGGTCTCCCACAACGCCGAGCGCGGCCAGCTGCACCGCCACCACGAACAGCGCCGACCCGAGGATGAGCGACTGGATGTTCCCCGAGCCCTCGCCCTGCAGGTAGAAGTACGCGAAGCGCCCCCAGATCACGACCGCCGCGGCGGCCACCACGGCCGCCGCCACCATGAACACGCGCAGCGGCTCGTAGAGCGTGAACACGCGCGAGATGGCCACCGCGTTGCGGCGGATGTATGCCCACATCGACGGGAACAGGCGCGACTCGCGCGTCTTGGGGTTGGTGCGGATCGGCGTGTGGTCGACCGCGATCAGCATCTTGCCCGCCTGGATGATCGTCTCGAGCGTGTAGGTGTACTTCGACACCACCTGCACCTGGAGCGCGGCCTCGCGGTTGTAGGCGCGGAACCCGGAGGTGGTGTCGGGGACGTTGGTGCCCGAGGCCCGCCGCACCACGGCGCTGCCGAGGTGCTGGAGGCGCACCTTGAGGGGGGAGAAGTGCTCGATGGTGTGCACCTCGCGGTCGCCGATCACGAGGTCGGCGTCGCCGCGCAGGATCGGCGCGACGAGCTTGCCGATGTCGGCGCCCATGTACTGGTTGTCGGCGTCCGTGTTCACCACGATGTCGGCCCCGAGCTTGAGCGCGGCGTCGAGACCGGCCTGGAAGGCGCTGGCGAGGCCCTTGTTGTTGGTGAGCCGCACGATGTGATCGACCCCGTTCTCCCGCGCCACCTCGATCGTGCGGTCGGCCGAGCCGTCATCGATCACGAGCCACTCGATCGAGTCCAGGCCGGGCAGCTCACGGGGGAGGTCGGCCAGCGTTCCGGGCAGCTGGTCCTCCTCGTTGAAGCACGGAATCTGGATGATGAGCTTCATGCGGGCCGCACGGAGGCTAGCGTGACGGCAGGCTAGCCTGTCGCCCTCTCGTGGACGCCCTCGCCACCCGCCGCAACGCCTGGCGTCTCGCCGGAGCCGCGGCCCTGCTCGCGCTGGGCGTCTTCTTCGTGCGGCCCACCTATCCGAACTACGACACGTACTACACGTTGATCTGGGGCGACGAGCTCTCGCGCGGGCAGCTTCCCGACTACGACGTCTTCCGCACCCCCACGCCGCACCCGCTCTCCACCCTGTTCGCGGCGGGCGCGTCCTTCCTCGGCGGGGCGGCCGACCGCTTCATGGTGCTGGTCACGATGGGCAGCTTCGTCGCCCTGGTCGGGCTGCTGTTCCGCTTCACCCAGGTGCTGCTGGGCACGCTGGTGGCGCTCGTGGCCGTAGGAGTCCTGCTGACCCGGGCCGACCTCGAGTTCTACGCCCTGCGCGGCGTGGTCGACGTGCCCTTCCTCGCGCTCGTGTTCGGCGCCGCCGTGCTGGAGCTGCAGCGCCCGCGCCGCGGCGGGCCCGTGCTGCTCCTGCTCGGCCTCGCCGGTCTGCTGCGGCCGGAGGCGTGGGTACTGGCCGGCGCCTACGCGCTCTGGCTGACGTGGGCGGCGCCGCGGGAGCAGCGCGTGCGCACGCTGATCCGCTACGGGGCCATGGCGGCGATCGCGCCGCTGCTGTGGCTGCTGGCCGACTGGGCCGTGACCGGCGAGCCGCTCTACTCGCTCACCTCCACGCGGGACGTGGCGGGCGAGTTCGGGCGACAGCGCGGCGTGATCGAGTCCATCGGGCTGATCCCCGAGTACGTGGGGGCCAACGAGAAGATCGTCAACGTGGCGGCCGGCGGGCTCGGCCTGCTGCTGGCCGTCTGGCTCCTGCGCGGGCGCGCCCTGCTCGCGATCGCGCTGGGGGCGGTGGGCGTGGTCACGTTCCTCGCGATCTCGGTGGCCGGGCTGTCGGTGATCCCGCGCTACCTCGTCATCCCCTCGCTGCTGCTCAACCTCTGCGTGGCGGTTGCGCTGGCCGGCTGGACGCTGGTCAAGGAGCCGCGCGCGCGGCGGGTGGCGCTCGGCATCGGCGTGCTGGCGGTGGCGCTCGTGGTGTTCCGGGCGCCGTCCTATGTCAACGACTTCCGCAAGCTCAACGGCCAGACCACCTTCGTGGAGTCCCAGCATCAGGACCTCAAGCGCGTCCTGGACGACTCGCGCGTGGCGCCCCTTCTCGACTCCTGCCGCCCGATCACCACGCCCACGCACTCCGCCATCCCCGTCATCCGCTTCGAGACCGGCCTTCCCAACGAGGCCCTCGAGCCCTCCATCGCCCAGAAGCGCCCGCCGTCCCGCGGCCTCCTGTTCGTGGGTGAGACCTTCAACTTCGAGCCCGCCGCCGCCCGCTCCACCACCGGCGTCAGCGAGCGCTCGGCCGCGCAGTGGTGGTCCAACTACCCGCTCTCGTCCTTCGACCTGATCGCCCACACGCCGCGCTGGCGGGTGTACGCCAACTGCTGATGTTCCGGCCACCGAGGTCGATTGGGGTTGCATACGGCCCCCGATCGACCACGGTGCCCCGCTAGGATCCTCCGCCGATGGCCCGCGACCGCACAGAGCCCATGCGCTGCCCCAACTGCGAGAGCCGCCTGGTCGAGCTCGAGCGCAGCGACGTCCTGATCGACGCCTGCCCCGAGTGCCGCGGCGTCTGGCTCGACCGTGGCGAGCTGGACCGCATACTCGACCGCGAGCGCCGCGCCGCCAGCGGCGTCCGCGACGACGACGACGACTTCTTCGAGGAGATGGGCGGCCAGAGGCAGCAGCCGCAGGCGCCGCGCCAGCACCACCGCGAGCCGCACGACGACCCGCGCCACTACAAGAAGCGCAAGAAGCGCTCCATGCTCGAAGACCTGTTCGACTTCGACTGAGCCGGTTACGGCATCGGCCTGGGAGGGGCGACGAAGTGTCCTGGATCAGTGGTCGTGTGGACCACTGATCCAGGACAGTTGCGCAACGTACAGCTCGGCCGCGGGTTTCGCCGGCATCGGATGCCGAGCGACTTTGAGCGGTTCGGCGTGAACGATCCCCGGCGGCACCGTCGCCTGGACTCAGGCGTCGAGCCCATACAGCGGGGGTGAGCGCTACGAGGTCCGCGCCTGGTCGTCCGCCGGGGAGCCCGCGGTCCTGGACTCCATCACCAGCCCGGATCTCGACTCCTGGGCGCTCCACGGTGAGACCCTCGGGCGAGCCCCGCGCGGCCGGGCTCCGCGACTACGCCGGCTCGCAGTCCGACAGCCGGTGGATGTCCACCACCGGCCCGGGCCGCTCGTAGGCGCGGGGGTAGTAGTTGAAGGACCAGTCGAAGTTGAACTCCACCGGGTCGGCGCTCGCGTAGAAGGGCGAGATCGTCACCGTCTCGCTCGACTCGCGGGCCAGCCGCGCGTAGTAGGCCTCGGCGTTGTCCAGGCCCTCCTTCAGGCCGCGCTGCTTCTGGTGGCTGCCGGTGACCACCCAGCAGTAGCCGTCGCGGCGGTACTCGTCGATCAGGTCCACCGAGATCCGCTTCTCGTATGCCTGGAACGGGCGCTCGATCAGGTAGCGGTCGAACAGCGGCTCGCCCGCCGGCCCCCCGCGCCCGAGGAAGCCGTCGGGGATGAACGGCTCCACCACCACGCGCGAGCCGAGCGGCACGTTGCGCTCGAGCCAGTCGCGGGCAAGCACGCGCGTGTCGGTGCGGCCGAGCGTGGCGTCCACGCGGGTGCTCGACGCCACGCCCTGCAGCACGAGCGCCACCCCGGCGGCCGCCAGCAGCCAGCCGCGCCGCCGGCTCACCACCATGCGCCCGGCGCTGCCGAGGTCCCGTTCCGCCCGCGCGGAGCCCAAGCGGGCGGCCACGGCGTCCACCGCCCGCACGGCGGCATAGGAGGCCAGGATCGCCAGCGCCGGATAGGCCGGCAGCAGCCAGCGGCCGAAGAAGCGCCCCTGCGCGCCGAGGAACAGGAACAGGAACACCGGGAAGGCCAGCAGCAGCAGGCCCTTGCGCCGGTCGTCGCGGAACGCGAGCACGCCGCCGGCGGCCGCCGCGAGGGCCGGCACCCAGCCGAAGCCCCAGGTCAGCGTCCACAGGTAGTAGAGCCAGCCGGGCACGTCGTCCTGGCCGAGCTTGGCATTGGACGCCTGGCCCGACTGCCCGCCGATCTGCGAGCGGAACGTGCCCGCGTCCACGAGCGCGAACGGGTTGAGGAGGAAGAAGACGGCACAGAACACCGCGCCCGCGCCGGCCAGGCCGATGACCGCCTCGCGCACCGTGAAGCGCTTGTCGAGCAGCCGGATCAACACCGCCACGCCGAGCACGACCAGCATCGCGCCGGCGGTGTACTTCGTGGCGGTGGCCGCGCCGATCCCGGCCCCCGCGATCACCCAGTCCAGCGGCCGCCCGCGCTCGTACACCAGCAGGCAGCCCACGAGCCCGACCGTCAGGGGCGCCAGCGTGACCACGTCGTTGAGCGCGTGCTTGGAGTAGAAGACCGGCAGGAACGTGAACGCCAGCAGCGCCGCCGCGAGCAGCCCCACCCGGCGGCCGTAGAAGCGCGACCCCGCCCAGTAGACGAGCCCGGCCACCAGCGTGCCGATCAGCGCCACCGCCACCCGCGCGAGCACGTACGCCGCCTCCGGGTCGCCGGCGAAGTCGCGCACGAAGCTCGACTCGCCGAACGGGAAGCCCACGCCGAAGCGCAGCTTGAACAGCGCGTAGAAGACGTAGGTGATCGCGGGCGGGTTCTCGAAGTAGTTCGGGTTCAGCGTCCCGTTCTCGAACATCCGCACCGCGATCGAGACGAAGTGCAGCTCCTCGTCCGCGTTGAAGACGTAGGGCAGGCCGTGGGAGATGTTCCAGAGCCGCAGCGCCAGCCCGCCGGCCAGGATCCCGGCGAGCAGCCCGAGGGCCAGCCTCGGCCTCATTCGCGGGCCGCCTCGGGCGTGCCGGCGCCCTCGGGCACCGGGCCGAGCTGCTGCTCGCAGTCGTCGAGCTCGTAGATCTTCACCACGGGTCCTGGGCGCTCGAAGGCGGTCGGGTAGTAGTTGTAGGAGAGGTCGAAGTGGAAGTCGGGCGGCTCGGCGCCGTCCTCGTACGGGCTGAACTCCCGCACGAGGTCGGCCTCGCGCTCGAGCCGCTCGTAGTAGGCCAGCGCCTGCGGCACCTCGTCGTTCTCCGCGCGCCCGCGGATCACGCTCATCGTCACGACGACGCAGAAGCCGAACTCACGATAGAGGTCGATGCGCTCGGGACGGAGGGCGGCGGCGTAGTCGAGCCGCGTCTCCGCCACGTCCTCCGCGAAGCCGCGCACGAACTGCTTGCGCGAGAGCGGCGCCCGCCTGCCCGGGCGCGAGAGCCGGTACCAGCGCGCGGGCACGGCCGGCTCGACGATGGCCCGCAGCCGGCGCGGGTAGTTGAGGCGCAGGTACTCGCGCGCCAGCGCGCGGGTGTCCGTGCGGCCGAGCAGCTGCCCCGTGCGCACGTCAGCCGCCAGCGGCTGCGCCAGCACGCCGGCCACCAGCGCGCCCAGCACCGCGAGCTGCAGCCGCGGCCGGTCGCGCACCAGCTCCGACGCGCGGACGATCGCCACGGCGGCGAGCATCACCAGCACGGGATAGACCGGCAGCAGCCAGCGGCCGAAGTAGCGCGACTGCAGCGCCAGGTACACGAACAGCGCGACCGGGAAGGCCGCCAGCAGCAGCGCCCGCGCACGGTCGCGCCGGAACTCGAGCACGAGCCCGGCCAGCGCCGCGACCGCCGCCGCCCAGCCCAGCCCCCAGGTCAGGCTGTCCAGGTAGTAGAGGAAGCCGGAGTCCTGGGCCTGGCCGAGCTTCGCGAAGTCGCCCGCGGTCTCGGCCTGGGCCTCGATCTGACGCCGGGCCGTCTCGAAGTCGAGGAAGAAGAAGGGCGTCGTGACGAAGAAGGCCAGCGCGGCGCACCCCAGGGCAAGGCCGAGTCCCGCGAGCGCCGCGCGCGCGTCACGGCGCAGCCACAGCAGCCCGGCGACCGCCACGGGCAGCGCCACCAGCCCGGCCGTGTACTTGAAGCCCACGGCCAGCCCGGCCGCCGCGCCGGCCAGGGCGAACCAGCGCCGCTCGCCGGTCTCGTGCGCGCGCACCGCCCCGTAGACGGCGAACGCGACGGGCGCCAAGGTGCCCACGTCGGTCACCGCGATGCGCGAGTACACGACGGACAGGAAGGCGAACGCCAGCAGGGCGGCGGACACCACGGCCTCGCGCGCGCCCCAGAGCCGCCGCGCCACGTAGAACACGCCCGCCACCCCGAAGAGGCAGATGACCGCCGCGAGGGTGCGGGCGGCGTCGTACACCGCCGAGGGGTCCTCGCGGTACTGCTCGATCAGCGGCTCGAAGTCGCCGAACGGCCACAGCTCGCCGTACTTGAAGCGCAGCAGGCCGTGGAGCAGGTACGTGTAGGCGGACGGATTCTGGAAGTAGCCGGGGTTGGCGTCGCGGAAGATGCCGATCGCCTTGGCGGTGAAGTGCGAGCCCTCGTCGACGTTGTAGACGTAGGGGAGTCCGTAGTCGTTGTGCCAGAGGCGCAGGACGAGACCGGCCACGAGGATGAGGCCGAGCAGCACACGCGCAGGGGTGACGGCGGCGCGGAGGCGTCGCATCGCGGGGGGACACTAGCGTCGGCCGGTAAAGTTGACTGACGAGTCAACTTCGGCCCATGAGCAACCTGACCGCCACCGAGCGCGACGCTCGCCACCTCTTCCGCGCCATCGAGCTCGCGTGGGAGGGCCGCGGGCGCACCAGCCCCAATCCGCTGGTCGGGACCGTGCTGGTCAAGGACGGCCGCGTGATCGGCGAGGGCGCCCACCTCGCCGCCGGCGAGGCCCACGCGGAGCGCGCTGCGCTCGCCGTCGCCGCCGAGGACCCGCGCGGGGCCACCCTCTACGTCACGCTCGAGCCCTGCTGCCACCACGGCCGCACGCCGCCGTGCACGGACGCGATCCTCGAGGCCGGCATCGCCCGCGTCGTGGTGGCCAGCGACGATCCCACCGAGAAGGCCTCCGGGCGCGGCCTCGGCGTGCTGCGCGACGAGGGCGTGGCGGTGGACCTGCTCTCCGACGGCGACGTCGGCGCCGCCGCGCGGCTCCAGAACCAGCCCTTCCGCAAGCACGCGCGCAGCGGGCGCCCGCTCGTGGTGCTCAAGACCGCGATGACGCTCGACGGCAAGGTGGCCACGCGCACGGGCGACTCGCACTGGATCTCCGGCGAGGCCAGCCGCGCCCGCGCGCACCGCTGGCGCGCCGAGGCCGACGCCGTGGTGGTGGGAATCGGCACGGCGCTGGCCGACGACCCGCAGCTCACCGCCCGCGTCGAGGCGGTCCACCGCCAGCCGCGCCGCGTGGTGTTCGACTCGGAGGCGCGGCTCCCGCTCACGAGCGCACTCGTGCGCTCGGCCGCCGAGACCCCGGTGATCGTCGTCTCCGGCGTCGGCGCGCCGCGGGCGTCGGTGCAGGGGCTCGAGTCGGCGGGCGTGGACGTGATCTCAGTCACCGGCCAGAACGAGGGCGCCCGCGTGGCCGCCGCGCTCGACGAGCTCGGCCGCCGCGAAGTGCAGTCGATCCTCCTCGAGGGCGGCTCCCACCTGGCGGGCGCGTTCTTCGACGCTCAGGAGATCGACGAGGTGCGCTCCTTCGTGGCCCCGATCGTCACGGGCGGCCGTGAGGCCCCGCCCCCCATCGGCGGCTCGGGCGTGGAGCAGATCGGCGCGGCGCGCCGCGCGCTGCACACCGAGGTCGAGCGGATCGAGGACGACGTGCTCATCACCGCTCGGCTGAGGGAGTGGTGATGTTCACGGGGCTCGTTGCGGCCACCGGCACCGTCCGCGCGCTGGAGCGCGACGGCGACGGGGTGCGGCTCACGGTGGAGACGCCTCTCGCCGCCGAGCTCGCGCAGGGCGACTCGGTGGCCGTGAACGGCGTCTGCCTCACGGCGCGCGACCCGGCGCCCGGTGCGTTCCACGCCGACGTGATGGCCGAGACCCTGCGGCGCAGCTCGCTCGGCCCGCTCGCCGAGGGCGACCCGGTGAACGTCGAGCTGCCGCTGCGCGCCGGGGACCGCCTGGGCGGCCACGTCGTGCAGGGCCACGTCGACGCCACGGGCACCGTCGAGGGCATCGAAGAGGATGGCTTCTCGCGCCGCCTGCGTGTGGCCTGCGCGCCCGGCGTGCTTCGCTACGTGGTCGAGAAGGGCTCGATCGCGGTCGACGGCGTGTCGCTCACCGTGGCGGAGGTTGACGAGGAGGGTTTCGTGGTGGGTCTGATCCCGGAGACGCTCGAGCGCACCACGCTCGGAGAGGCCCGGCCGGGGCGGGTCGTGAACCTGGAGGTGGACGTGCTGGCCAAATACGTGGAGAAGCTCAAGACATGAGCCACTTCAGCCCGATCGACGACGCTCTCGCCGACATCCGCGCGGGCAGGATGGTGGTGGTCTGCGACGCGGAGGACCGCGAGAACGAGGGCGACCTCGTGCTCGCCGCCCAGTTCGCCACCCCCGAGGCAGTCAACTTCATGGCCAAGCACGCGCGCGGCCTCGTCTGCCTGGCCCTGACCCCGGACCGCTGCGACGAGCTCGGGCTCGACCTCATGCCGGCCAAGAACGAGTCGGACCTGCGCACCGCGTTCACGATCTCGATCGAGGCCCGCGAGGGCGTGACCACCGGCATCTCGGCGCACGACCGCGCGCACACCGTGCAGGTCGCGATCGACCCGTCCAGCGGTCCCGCGGACCTCGCCCAGCCCGGGCACATCTTCCCGCTGAAGGCCAAGTCCGGCGGGGTGCTCGAGCGCACCGGCCACACCGAGGCCAGCGTGGACCTGGCCCGCATGGCCGGCCTGATCCCGGCGGGAGTCATCTGCGAGATCCTCAACGAGGACGGCACGATGGCGCGCGTGCCCGACCTCGTGGGCTACTGCGAGCGCCACGGCCTGAAGATGATCACCGTCGGCGACCTGATCGAGTACCGCCGTCGCGAGGACAAGCTCGTCGAGCGCGTGGTGGAGACCGCGCTGCCCACCGAGTTCGGGGACTTCAACGTGGTGGGCTTCCGCTCGCTGGTGGACGACAAGCACCACGTGGCGATGGTCAAGGGAGAGGTCGCGGGCGCCCAGGACGTGCTCGTCCGCGTTCACTCCGAGTGCCTCACCGGCGACGTCTTCCACTCCCTGCGCTGCGACTGCGGCCAGCAGCTCGAGGACGCCCTGCAGCGCATCGAGCAGGAGGGCCGCGGCGTGCTGCTCTACCTCTCCCAGGAGGGGCGCGGCATCGGCCTGCTCAACAAGCTGCGCGCGTACAAGCTGCAGGAGGAGGGGCTGGACACCGTCGACGCCAACCTGCAGCTCGGCCTGCCCGCCGATCTGCGCGACTACGGCATCGGCGCCCAGATCCTCGTGGACCTCGGCCTCAGCTCGATCCGGATCCTCACCAACAACCCGAAGAAGATCGTGGGCCTCGAGGGCTACGGCCTGCAGGTCACCGACCAGATTCCCATCGAGCACGCGTCCGGCGAGCACAACCGCACCTACCTGCGCACGAAGCGCGACAAGCTGGGCCACAAGCTCCACCACCAGGGGCTCGCGCTCGACGACGAGATGATCCACGAGGAGCACATCCAGGACCGCGAGCGCACCGACCGCAGCCCCAAGCCAGGTGGCTGACACCTACGCGATCGCCGTCGGCCGCTTCTACGCGGACCTCGCCGAGCGCCTGGTGGCGGGGGCCACCGGGGTGTTCGAGGAAGCGGGCGCCGCGGTGGAGGTGCACGACGTGCCCGGCGCCTTCGAGCTGCCGCTGGCCGCCAGGTACTGCGCCGGCTCCGGCCGCTACGCCGGGGTGGCCTGCCTCGGCGCGGTCATCCGCGGCGAGACCGACCACTACGACTGGGTCTGCGCGGAGGCAGCGAGCGGGATAGCCCGCGTCTCGCTCGACACAGGCGTGCCCTGCGCCTTCGGCGTGCTCACGGTGGACAACATGCACCAGGCCCTGGCCCGCGCGGGCGGCGGCAAGCGCCACCAGGGTGAGGACGCCGCCCACGCGGTGCTGCGGATGGCGGAGCTGCGCCGGGCGCTGTCGTGAACGAAGTCGTCAACCTCTTCAGCGACACGCAGACGCGCCCTACCGAGGCCATGCGGCGCGCCATGGCCGCGGCCGAGGTGGGGGACGAGCAGCGCTTCGAGGACCCCACGGTCACGCAGCTGCAGGAGCGGGTGGCGGAGCTGCTCGGCCAAGAGGCCGCGCTGTTCCTCCCCAGCGGCACGATGTGCAATCTCATCGCCTTCCGGCTGCACCTGCGCCCGGGCGGGGACGAGGTGATCCTCGACCGCACCGCTCACCCCGTGAACTTCGAGGCCGGCAGCCCGGCGGCGTTCTCCGGGGCCATGGTGTCGGTGCTCGACGGCGAGGGGGCCGTCTTCACCCCGGAGCAGCTCGAGGCGGCCGTCCGCCCGCCCGGCAACCGCTACGCGCCGCGCAGCCGGCTGGTGTCGGTCGAGCAGACCACGAACCTGGGTGGCGGCAGGGTCTGGCCGCTGGACACCGTCAAGGGCGTCCTGCACGTGGCGCGCCGCCACGACCTGCGCACGCACATGGACGGCGCACGGCTCATGAACGCCGTCGTGGCGTCGCGCGTCAGCGCCGCCGAGTACGCCGGCGGCTTCGACACCGCCTGGGTGGACTTCACGAAGGGCCTGGGCGCTCCGGTGGGCGCGGTGCTCACGGGCTCCCGTGAGCTCATCGAGGAGGCCTGGCGCTACAAGCAGATGCTCGGCGGCGCCATGCGCCAGGCGGGCGTGATCGCGGCGGCCGCGCTGTATGCCCTCGACCACCACGTGGAGCGGCTGGCCGAGGACCACGAGAACGCGCGGGCGCTCGCCGAGGGCCTCGCCGCGGTCGCCGGCGTGCGCATCGAGCCGGCCACCGTGGACACGAACATCGTGGTCTTCGACGTCGGCGACGCCGGCGCGCTGCTGGGCGCGCTCCACGAGCGCGGGGTGGAGATGACCCCGGTTTCGGCCACGCGGGTGCGCGCGGTCACCCACCTCGACGTGGACCGAGCGGGCATCGACCGCGCCCTCGCGGCCGTCCGCGACGCGCTGAAGGCGTAGTCCGGCGGGTCCGCGCCGCTGCTACCCTTCCGCGCCGTGCCGAAGGTCTGTTACGTGTGCAGCAAGGGCCCCTCGTTCGGGAACAGCCGCAGCCACTCGATGGTGGCCACCCGGCGGCGCTTCAACCCGAACCTCCAGAAGGTCCGCATCGACGTCGGGGGCACGCCCCGGCGCGAGTACGTCTGCACACGCTGCCTCAAGGCCGGGAAAGTAACGAAGGCCGCCTGAGCCTTCGCATATCTGCGTCCTCGCCCCTCGCTGTGCCCAGCACAGCTTCGGGGCTGCGTCCTTGATCTGCTCGCCTCAGACGGCCTTGCCCGTCTGGACGGTGTAGAACACGCGCGTGTCCGACGACAGCCTGGTCCGGTTCCGCAAGGTCATCGCCGCCGCCTGCGCCGAGCTCGAGCGGAGGCAGGCCGAGGTCAACGACCTGAACGTCTTCCCGGTGGCCGACGGCGACACCGGGGACAACATGGCGCTCACCATGCGTGCGGTGCTGGCCGAGCTCGACAAGCTCGATGGCCAGCCGATCGACGCGATCGGCCGCGACGGGATCGTGCACGCGGTGGCGCGCGCCGCGCTGCTGGGCGCGCGCGGCAACAGCGGCGTGATCCTGTCGCAGATCGTGCGGGGCGCCGCGGAGGAGCTGGTCTCACGGCCGGGCGAGCTGGTGGACCCGGTGCTCGTGGCGGCCGCCTTCGCCCGCGCCGCCGACGCCGCCTACGGCTCGGTGCGCAACCCCGCCGAGGGCACGATGCTCACGGCGGTCCGGGCGATGGCCGGCCGCGTGGCGCACGACCTCGCTCACATGGACGTCCAGCGCCTCGGTCCCGGCAGCAGCGCCGAGGAGCAGGACGAGCTGCTCGCGGAGGTGCTCGAGCGGGCGCTGGAGGCGGGCAAGGAGGCCGTGGAGCGCGGCCCCGAGCAGCTGGCCGTGCTGCGGGAGGCGGGCGTCGTCGACGCCGGCGCCTACGGGCTCACGGTGATCGTGGCCGGGGTCGTGGCGGCGCTGCGCGGCGCCGACGCGCCGCAGCTCGAGCACCAGCGCGCCCCGGCGCCCTCGCTGCACCTGCCCCAGCACGAGTCCAGCCGCTACCGCTACTGCACGAACTTCGCCGTCGCGGGCGCCGGCCTCCACGCGCCGTCGTTCGTGCCGCGGCTCGAGGAGCTCGGGGACTCCGTCCTGGTCGTCGGCGACGAGCTGACGCTGCGCGTGCACGTGCACACCGACGCCCCCGACCGGGCCGTGGCGATCTTCGAGCACCATGGCGAGGTCTCCCACATGGACGTCGCGGACATGCGCGAGCAGATGGCAGAGCGCAGCGCCCGCCTGGCCGCCGCGGAGGAGGCGCACGCCCAGGCGCAGGCGCGCTGCGTGGTCGTGGCGGTGGCGAGCGGGGACGGGATGGTGAGCCTCTACGAGGAGCTGGGCGCGCACGTCGTGGACGGCGGCGCCACGCTCAACCCCTCGACCTATGAGCTCCTGGCCGGCATCCACGCCGCGAATGCGGAGGAGGTGCTCGTCCTCCCCAACAGCCCCAACGTCATCCTCGCGGCCGAGCGCGCCGCCGAGCTGTCGGAGAAGCCGGCGCGGGTGGTGCCCACGCGCTCCCAGCAGGAGGGCCTCGCGGCGCTGCTCGCGTTCGAGGACGGCCGCGGTGCGGAGGAGAACGCACTCGCGGTGGCATCGGCGGCCGAGCTCCTGCGCACCGGCGGCGTGGCCCCCGCGGCGCGTGACGACAACGGCGGCCGCTTCTCCGCCGGCGAGGCGGTGGGGTACGTCGACGACGAGCTCGTGGCGTGGGGCGATCCGCGCGAGACGCTCGCCGCCACCCTCGCGGCGCTAGCCGGGGACTGCGAGGTGGTCACGTGCCTCGCGGGCGACGGCGCGCCGCTGCGCGAGGAGGAGGTCGCCGGGCTGCTCCCTGACGGCGTGGAGCTCGACTATCACCACGGCGGGCAGCCGGCGTGGTGGTGGCTGCTCTGCGCGGAGTAGTCCGCGCCGCGGGCCACACTCCGCGCACCGTGTCCCTGCGCGCCTTCGCCGCCTCCGAGCCGCTCGACCCCGCCGCCGCGGCCCCGCGGTCGCTGCCGCGGCCGTCACGGCTCGGCCGCAGCGTCGAGATCAAGCCGCCGCGCGCCCAGAAGGCGCTCGAGTCGCTGGGCATCGAGACGGTGGGTGACCTGCTCGAGCACCTCCCGTTCCGCGCGGAGCAGCGCGACGCACGGCGCATCGCCGACCTCGCGGAGGGCGAGGAGGCCACCATCGTCGGGGAGGTGCGCCGCATCGCCAAGCGCTCCGCCCGCCGCCGGCGGATGACTCTCGTCGAGGCCACGATCGCCGACGACAGCGGGTCGGTGCGGGCCACGTGGTTCAACCAGCCATGGCTCGTGGACCGCTTCCCGCCGGGCACCCGGCTCGTGCTCCACGGCCGCTGCGGCGCTCGCCAGAGCTTCACCCCGCGCGAGACCCACGCGGCCGGTGACGTGGCGGCCGAGGGCCTCGTCTCCGCCTACCCGGCCACGAAGGGCATCGACTCCACCCGCCTGCGCGAGCTCGTCCACGCCGAGCGCGCCCACGTGCACGACGTGGTGGAGCCGCTGCCGGCGCGCCTGCGCGTCGCCGAGGGCCTGGCCGACCGCCCGGCCGCGCTGGCCGCGGCGCACTTTCCAGAGGGGGAGGACCACGCCGACGACGCGCGCCGCCGTCTCGCGTTCGAGGAGCTGTTCCTGCTCGAGCTGGCGCTGGCGGCGCGCAAGCGCGCCCGCCGCGAGGGGGCGCGGGGCATCGCGCTCGAGTCGCGCGGCGAGCTCGTGGACCCCTGGCTCGCCACGCTGCCGTTCGCGCTCACGAATGACCAGCGCGCGGCGTTCGCCGCCACCGACGCCGACCTCGCCGGCGAGCGCCCCATGCAGCGCCTGCTGATGGGGGAGGTCGGAAGTGGAAAGACCGTCGTCGCGCTGAACGCGATGCTGCGCGCGGTCGAGAACGGCCACCAGGCCGCGTTGATGGCGCCCACGGAGACCCTCGCGGAGCAGCACATGCTCACCCTCGACCGCCTGCTGGGGGGCCTCGTGCCCATCGCCCTGCTCACCGGCTCCACGCCCGCGGCCCGGCGCCGCGACCTGCTCGGGCGCCTGGCCAGCGGCGAGCTGGGGCTGCTGGTGGGCACCCATGCGCTGATCGAGCCGGCCGTTGAGTTCCGCTCGCTGGCGCTATACGTCGTGGACGAGCAGCACCGCTTCGGCGTGCGCCAGCGCGCCGCGCTCGACGCGAAGGCGCCCGAGGGCCGAGCGCCCCACGCCCTGCACATGACCGCCACCCCGATCCCGCGCACGCTCGCGCTCACCGTGTACGGCGACCTCGACGCCACCGCCATCCACGAGCTGCCGGCCGGGCGCAAGCCCGTGGAGACCCACGTCGTGGACGGTGCCCGCGCGCGGGCTCGCGCGTACGAGCGCATCCGCGAGGAGATCTCCGCCGGGCGCCAGTGCTTCGTGGTCTGCCCGCTGGTGGAGGAGTCCGAGGCGCTCCAGGCCAAGGCGGCCACGCTCGAAGCCGAGCGCCTGGCCGCCACGGAGTTCAACGAGCACCGGGTGGAGCTCATCCACGGGCAGATGCCCGCCAAGGACAAGCAGGCCGCGATGGCGGCGTTCGCGGCCGGCGAGGCCGACGTGCTCGTGGCCACCAGCGTGATCGAGGTGGGCATCGACGTGCCAAACGCCACGGTCATGCTCATCGAGGAGGCCGAGCGCTACGGCATCTCCCAGCTCCATCAGCTGCGCGGCCGCGTGGGCCGCGGCGGCCACGCCTCCCTCTGCGTCCTCTTCGGCTCGGCGCAGAACGCCCGGCTCGCGGCCCTCGCGGAGGAGCGCGACGGCTTCCGCCTGGCGGAGATCGACCTGGCGCTGCGCGGGGCGGGGGAGATCCTCGGCACCCGCCAGCACGGCATCCCGGAGTTCAAGGTCGCCCGCCTCCCCGACGACACGCCCCTGCTCGAGCGCGTCCGCGAGCACGCCGAGGCCCTGCTGGCCGCCGACCCCCAGCTCGAGCAGCCCGAGCACGGCCTTCTGCGCGCCGCTGCGGTGGCCCGCTTCGGCCCGGATCTCGACCCGATCCCGGCCTGATCCGCGTCGATTGAACGGACCCGGCCCCTGAGGGCACTATCCGTTCAATCGAGCCGCCCGCCCCGTGATGACCTCGATCGTCCCGGTCGGCGTGCGCAGCCGGTCGGTCACACGCACCTCGGCGAGGCCGGCCTCGGCCAGCATCGCCGGCAGCTTGCCCGCCACGCTCGCCGACGTGGTGGCGAAGCCGTCGAGCAGCTGGACCGTCCCAAGCACTGCCACGCGCATCAGCGGGTCCTGCGAGCGCCCCAGGTCGCCCACCACCAGGCGCCCGCCCGGGCGCAGCACCCGCAGCGCCTCCGCCGCCGTGCGCCGCTTGTCGACGTCCTCGAGGTGGTGGAAGAAGAGCGTGGAGAGCACCGCGTCGAAGCGGCCGTCGTCGTACGGCAGCTCGGTGGAGAATCCCTCGTCCAGGTCGAGCTCCACGCGCGCGCCGGCCGCCTTGCGGCGCGCCCTGGCGAGCACCTCCGGGTCGGCGTCGAGACCAGTCACCCGCGCCGCGGGCTCCGCGGCCAGCGCGGCCAGCGCCAGCGTGCCCGTGCCGCAGCCCATGTCGAGCACCTCCTCGCCGGGTGCAAGCGCGGCCCGCTCGAGCACCCGCGCCTTGAAGCTCCGCTCGCGAGTCGTGACCGCGACCACCGGGTCGAACAGCGCCGTGAGCGCCGGGAACCGCAGCGCGGGCTTGTAGGCCTGGTCAGCCATCGAGGTCGATCCGGATGGTCAGCAGGTCGCTGCCCATCACGGGCACCATGCGGGCGCTGGTCCAGGCCGTGCCCCGGGCGATCCGGTCCAGCCGCGCGCGCGGGTCGTCATCCGGGAGGACGCGGGCGCTTCCGGAACGCCAGCGCCGCCCCGCCTTCACCCGCACGCGCGGGTTCGCCTGAAGGTTGCGCACGTAGCCGGAGCGGCGGCCGTGCTCGGCCACGATCCAGAAGACGTCGCCGTCCAGGCCGTTCGTGACCGGCGTCCGGCGCACCCGGCCGCTCTTGCGGCCGACGGTCTCGAGCAGCGCGGTGCCAGGGAAGGGAATGCCCGCACGGTGCACGCCGCGCACGAGCGGGTTCGCCCCGAACCGCGAGGCGGCGGTGGATAAGCGGCGCTTGTCCACGCGCGAATCCTACGCGCCGGATCAACCACCTAGGCCGCCGGGAGCAGCGTCGGCTCGAGGGGTAGCGCGCCGGTCTCGAAGCCGTCGAGCAGGTCGGAAGCCGTCGATGCTCCTCCGAGCCCCAGCGAGTCCGCAATCCACTCGACGGCGGCCGCCGGCTGCCAGTCCGCCAGCGTCACCGCCCCGTGGCGCTTGGCCAGACGCGCGCCGTCGGCCCCCAGCACGAGCGGCACGTGCGCATAGGACGGCGCTCGCAGCGCGAGCAGCCGCGCGAGCAGAAGCTGGCGCGGGGTGGAATCGAGCAGGTCGTCGCCGCGCACCACCTCCTCGACGCCCTGTTCGGCATCGTCCACCACGACGGCGAGGTGGTACGCGGGCGTGCCGTCGCCGCGCCGCAGGACGAGGTCGTCCACCCTGCCCTCGATCTCGCCGTGCAGCCGGTCGCGGAAGCGCACGACCTCGCCGCCGGCGTCCAGGCGCAGCGCGGGTGGGCGGCCCGATCGCTCGCGGTCCACACGGTCGGCGGCGCTCAGCCGCCGGCAGGTGCCCGGATACGCACCCTCCGGCAGGGCGCCGTGCGCCGCTTCCGTGGAGGTGCGGATCTCCGCCCGGGTGCACCAGCACGGGTAGACGCGACCTGCGTCCTCGAGCTGCGCGATCGCCTCCCCATAGCGGGCGATCCGGGACGACACGCGCACGGGCTCCCCGTCCCAGTCGATCCCGATCGCGCGCAGGTCTGCGAGCTGGACGCGCTCGTGCTCGGGGCGGGAGCGAATCGGGTCGAGGTCGTCGATCCGCATGAGGAAGCGCGACCCGGCCGAGCGCGCGAACAGCCACGCGAGCAGCGCGGTGCGCAGGTTGCCCAGGTGGAGGCGGCCCGTCGGGCTCGGTGCATAGCGGCCGTCCGCGATTGGCCCAACGTACCCTCCGCGGCATGAGGGTCGTCGCCGGAGCCCACAGGGGCCGCCGCCTGCACGCGCCGCCGGGGCGCGACACGCGCCCCACCTCCGATCGCGTGCGCGAGGCGCTGTTCCAGCTGCTCGGCCCGCTCGGCGGCGTGCGCGTGCTCGACCTGTTCGCCGGATCGGGGGCGCTCGCCATCGAGGCGCTCAGCCGCGGTGCGGCCTCGGCCGTGCTGGTGGAGCAGGACCCGCGCGCGGTCGCCGTGATCCGGCGCAACCTCGAGCCGCTCGCCGCCGACGCCGAGGTCCGCCGCGGCGACGCCCTGGCGTTCCTCCGCGCCTACCAGGGCCCGCCGTTCGGCCTCGTGCTGATCGATCCCCCATATAGTTCCGGCTCGCGGCTCGCGGGGGGCCTCGGCCATCGGCTGCCGCGTGTGATCACCGAAAACGCCCGCATCGTGACCGAATCCGACAAGCGCACACCCCTCCGGCTCGAGCTGCCGCTCGAGTCCGAGCGCACCTACGGGGACACGCGCATCGCCATCCACCGTGGAGTTTGAGCGGGCCGGCACCGCGGTGTGCCCGGGGTCCTACGACCCGGTCACCTGCGGGCACCTCGACATCATCACCCGTGCATCGAACGTGTTCGAGCGCGTGGTGGTCGGGGTCGTCAACCAGCCCGTGCGCAAGGCCAAGACGCTGTTCGAGGCCGAGGACCGGGTGGCCTTCATCACGGCAGAGGTCGAGAAGCTCGGCAACGTCGAGGTGATGGCCTTCAGTAACCTGCTCGTGGACTTCGCGCGCGAGAACGGCGCGAAGGCGATCGTGAAGGGCCTCCGGGCCATCTCCGACTTCGAGTACGAGTTCGAGATGAACCAGCTCAACCGCAAGATGGCCCCCGACATCGAAAGCCTCTACATGATGTCGTCGCCGCAGTACAGCTTCCTGAGCTCGAGCGGCGTGAAGGAGATCGCGATGTTCGGGGGCGACCTGAGCGATCTCGTGCCCCCGGCAGTCGCCGGGCGGTTGCAGGAACAACTCGCCCGTCAGCGAAACTGAGGTTGCCATGGACGTCCTGGTACTGATCGACAAGCTGGACGACACCGTCCACAATGCCAAGCCGGTCCCGCTCACGGACCAGGTGCGCGTCGACAAGGAGGAGATCTACGACATCCTCGATCAGATGCGCGCCACGATCCCCGAGGAGATCAAGCAGGCGCGCTGGATCGTCAAGGAGCGCCAGGAGATGCTCGCCGAGGCCAAGCGCGAGGCCGAGCGCATCGTCAAGGAGGCGCGCGACGAGCAGACCCGGCTGATCTCCGAGGAGGAGGTCGTCAAGCAGGCCGAGCGCCAGGCCGAGGAGATCGTCGAGGACGCCCGCGCGCGCGAGCGCGAGATCCGCCTCGGCGCCGAGGACTACGCCGACGACATCCTCAACACCCTCGAGGTCAACCTCACGAAGTTCATCGCGGCGGTGGGGCGCGGCCGCGAGCGGCTCCAGGGACGCGAAGAAGCCGAAGTCGGTTAGCGCCGCCGGGCATCCCGCCGCGCGGTACCGATAGGACCCTCGGCCTCCGGCCTCGCGTGACCGGGCCGGCTTTGCCGGGCCTCTACTCTGAGCCCCGATGGCTTCGAGGACGGACACCTACGACCTCGCCACCCTCGCGCTGCGCCCCGGCGACGGTCGCCGCATCGACGTCGAGGTCGTGCTGGACGACCTCACGCTCGCCGGCCAGCGCTACGCCGGCGGACAAGTGGGGGTGCGCGTGGACGCATCGCGCACCACCACCGGATGGGCCCTTCGGCTGCGCTTCGAGGCGCGCCTGCGCGGCCCCTGCATGCGCTGCCTCGAGGACGCCGACCGCGGGCTGGAGGTGGATGCCCGCGAGGTGGATCAGCCGGGCGGCGGGGAGGAGCTGGCGTCGCCCTACCTCGACGGCGACGAGCTCGACCTGCGTGCCTGGGCCCGCGACGCGCTGGCACTCGCGCTGCCGGCTCAGGTGGTCTGCCGCGAGGACTGCCTCGGGCTGTGCGCCCTCTGCGGGGAGAACCTCAACACGGCCGGGCCCGAGCACGAACACGAGCGCGAGCCGGATCCCCGCTGGGCCAAGCTCTCCGAGCTGAAGCTCGACGACGGCTGAACCGGCGCCCCCCGCGGGTCTCGGTGGGCATTGCCGAGTGGGATGGCGCCGAGCCCGGCGAAACCCTCATGCGGCGCGCCGACCGCGACCTGCACGAGCGCAAGGCCGCTCGCCGCTGACCCCGGCTACACTTCCCCGCCTCATGGCAGTCCCCAAGCAGAAGCAGTCGCACTCGCGCACGAACAAGCGGCGCTCCACGCACAAGATCTCGCCGCCCAGCCTGCGCTCCTGCCCGCAGTGCCATTCGCCTCGCCTGCCGCACCGCGTCTGCCCCGTGTGCGGCACGTACGCCGGCCGCGAGGTCGTCGCGACCGACGCGCACGAGCACGAGCACGACCACGACCACGAGTAGCCTTCCCGCCGTGATCGCGGTCGACGCGAACGGCGCGGATGCGGGGCCTTCCACCGTCGCCGAGGGCGTGCGGCGCGCCGGCGTCCCCGTGACGCTGTACGGCCCCGCGGCGGAGCTCGCGGGGGCCGGGGACGTCGTCGATGCGCCGGATTGGATCTCGAACGAGGACGAGCCCGTGCGGGCCGTCCGCTCGCGGCCGGACGCCTCCATGGTGCGGGCCGCCCGGGCGGTCGCGGACGGCAGCGCGGCCGCCGTGGTCTCCGCGGGTGCCACGGGCGCCATGCTCGCGGCCTGCACGCTGCACGTGAAGCGGCTCAAGGGCGTGCACCGGCCCGCCGTCGCGGCGCTGCTGCCCGTCCCAGGCAAGCCCACGCTGCTGCTCGACGTGGGCGCGAACGTGGAGGTCCGGCCCGAGCACCTGGTGCAGTTCGCCTACATGGGGGCGGCCTTCATGGAGGCCGTCCACGGCGTGGAGCGCCCGCGCGTGGGCCTCCTCAACATCGGTGAGGAGCCCACCAAGGGCACCGAGGACGTGGTGACCGCCCACGAGCGGCTGGCGGGCGGCCCGCTCGAGTTCGTCGGCAACGTCGAGGGGACCGGGCTCGTGGGCGGGGTCGCCGACGTCGTCGTCACCGACGGGTTCACGGGCAATGTCGCGCTCAAGACGATGGAGGGCACGGCCAAGACGGTCGCCGCCGCCGTGCGTGACGCCATCCGCTCGGGCGCCGTGTCCTCGATCGGCGGCCTGCTCGTGCGCGGCCGGGTGGGGCGCCTGCGCGACGCGATCGACCCCAACACCACCGGCGGGGCCATCCTCCTCGGGCTGCGCGGCGTGGCGGTGGCGGCCCATGGGAGCTCCAGCGCCGACGGCGTGGCGAACGCGGTCCGCCTGGCGCAGCGCGCGGTCGACGAGCACATGGTCGAGCGCACCGCCGACGCCCTCCGCGCAGCCGGGGTCTTGCGGTCCGCGCCCGCTGCTAGCGTCGGAGACAGCCATGGATAGGGACGAGGTTCTCGAGCGCATCCGCGCGCATCTCGCCACCGAGCTCGAGGTCGATCCGGCCACGGTCTCGGACGGCACCCGCTTCAAGGAGGACCTCGAGGCCGATTCGCTCGACCTCGTGGAGCTCGTGGTGGAGCTCGAGGACCGATATGGCATCCGGATCCCCGACGAGGAGGCCGCGCGGATCCTCACGGTCGGCCATGCCGCCGACTTCGTCGCCGCCCGGCTTCCACAAGAAGCCCGCTGATCCCCTGGACACCCTCGAATCCCTCCTCGGCGAGCTGCCCGGCCACCTGCGGCGCCAGGCGTTCACCCACTCGTCCTGGGTCGACGGCCGGGCGGAGTCGTACGAGCGCCTCGCGTTCGTGGGGGACGTCGTCCTGAGCCTCGCCGTCTCCACCCACATCTATCCGCGCTTTCCCGAGGACGGCGCCGGCGGGCTCACCAAGCTCCGCGCCCAGGCCGTCTCGCGCCAGGCGTGCGCGCAGGTCGCGCGCGACATGGGCGTGCCGGATCGCCTCCGGGCCGCCGCGCCCGAGGGCACGGGAAAGAGCGCCGACGTGCTGCTCGATTCCGACCGCATCCTCGCCTCGCTGTGCGAGTCGGTGATCGGGGCCTGTTACGTGGCCTTCGGCTTCGATCGCGTGGCCCCCGCTGTCGTGCGCGCCTTCCACGATGAGATCGAGCGCGCGCTCGAGCATCCGGTGGACTTCAAGTCCGTGCTGCAGGAGCGGCTCGCGCGCCGCGCCCGCGTCGTCGGATACCGGATCGAGTCCGAGGAGGGCCCGCCTCACGAGCGCAGCTTCGTGGCCGTGGCCGAGGTGGACGGCGTCGAGATCGGCAGGGGCGAGGGCAAGACCAAGAAGAGCGCCGAGCAGGAGGCAGCGCTGCGCGCGCTCGAGACCGAGGACGGCGACTGATGCACCTGCGCTCGGTCAGCCTCAAGGGCTTCAAGTCCTTCCCCGACCGCACGAAGCTCGAGTTCTCCCCCGGGGTGTCCGTCGTGGTCGGGCCCAACGGCTCCGGCAAGTCCAACATCACCGACGCCGTGCTGTGGGCGCTCGGCGAGCAGAGCCCGCTCGCGGTGCGCGGCCAGACCATGGCCGACGTCATCTTCGCCGGCGGTGCGGGTCTGCCCTCGCGCAACGCGGCCGAGGTCGAGGTCGTGCTCGACAACTCCGAGGGCGCGTTCCAGAGCGAGTTCTCCGAGCTCTCGATCGTCCGCCGGCTCACCCGCGACGGCGAGGGGGAGTACCGCCTCAACGGCGCGCGCTGCCGGCTCGTGGACGTGCTCGAGGTGCTGTCCGACACGGGTCTCGGCAAGGAGATGCACTCCGTGGTCTCCCAGGGACGCGTCGAGTCGATCATCCACTCCAAGCCCCGCGACCGCCGCCTGCTGATCGAGGAGGCGGCGGGACTGGGCAAGCACCGCAAGCGCCGCCGCCGGGCGGAGCTCAAGCTCGCGCGCACCGAGCACAACCTGTCTCGGGCCCTGGACGTGGAGCGGGAGGCACGCTCGCGGCTGCGCCCGCTCAAGCGCCAGGCCGAGGCCGCGGAGCTCCACGAGCGCCTGGAGCGGCAATCGCTCGAGGCGCGGCTCGAGCTGTCGCGCGAGACGGTGCGGGTGCTGAGTGCCGAGCTGGCCGGCGCGGAGGAGGTCGCGGGGCGAGCTCGCGGCGAGCGCGACGAGGCTGAGCGGCTGCTCGCCGAGGTCGCGCAGCGGCGGGAGCGGACGGAGGAGGCGTTCGCACTCCAGACCCGCGCGCGCGAGCGGCTCACCGGACGGCTGTTCGCCGCCCGCTCGTCGGCGGAGCGCATCGCCATGCGCGGCGAGCGCGCGCGCGACGCCGGCGCGGCCGCGCGGGAGTCCGCCGAGCGCCGGCGGCGTGAGCTCGGCGTGCTCGAGGCCGCCGCCACGGAGGAGCCGCCCCCCGGCGAGCACGCCGGCGATCGCATCACGGCCCTGGAGGCGGAGCTGACCGAGCTCGACGAGCGCCGGCGCGAGCGCCTCGACAGCGAGCTCGCGGGCCTGGTTCAGGAGCGCGAGCAGGCCGAGCGCCGCAGCCACGAGCTGGCGGCCGCCGCCGAAGAGCGTCGTGAGGCCGTGGCGGCGGCCGAGAGCGACGCCGAGAAGGGGCGCGCCGCCCGGCGCGACGCCGAGCGCGCGGCCGAGGCCGCGCGCCGCGAGGCCGCACGGGTGGGCGCCGAGCTCGCGGCCGCCAACCAGTTCCTGCGCACCGCCGCGGGTGCGCCTGGCGGGGCCCGCTCGCTCGCCGACCAAGTGGCGGTCGAACCCGGCTTCGAGCGCGCGCTGGCGGTGGCGCTGGGGTCGCGCCTGAGCGCGGGTCTCGTGGACGACCTCCCGGCCGGCGAGAAGCTGCTCGACGGGGCGGGCCGTGACGGCGGCACGGCCCTGGTGGCTCCCGCTGCCGCGCAGGCCCCCGGCGCCGGCGGGCAGCAGCCGCCGGTGGACGGCGCCGAGCCGCTCGGCGCACGGGTGGGCGCGGACGGGCCCGTGGGCGCGGCCCTCGAGCGCCTGCTCGCGAACGTCTGGGTGGTCGAGTCGCTCGAGCCGCTGCCCGCTCACTTCACGGGTGTGGCCGTCACCCGCGCCGGCCGTCTCTTCCACGGTGCCACGGGCGAGCTCCACCAGGCGCCCGCGGGCGGGCAGGAGCGGATCCTGGAGAACCGCAACCGCCGCGACGAGCTCGTGGCCATGTCGGAGGCGGCGGTTCGCGCGGAGACCGCTGCCGGCGCCGAGGTCGAGGCCGCGGCCGAGGCGGTCACGGCCGCCGATGCCGCCCGCGAGCAGGCCGAGGGCGTACTGCGCGCGGCTCGCCGCGAGGCCGAGGAGGCCGCCGAGGCGGCCCGCCGCGCCGCCTGGCTCATCGAGCGTCGCCGTGACGCGCCGGACGAGGGCGAGGCCGCCGTCCGCCGCGCGCAGGTCGCGGCCGAGCTCGCCGCGGAGCGCCGCCACGCCGAGCGCTCCCGGCGGGAGGCGGAGGAGCGCGAGCGGCGCCGTACGTCCCTGCGCGAGGGCATGGCGCGCGACGAGGGCGTCGAGGCCTGCGCCGGCCGCGTCGTGGCTGCGCTCGCCGATGCCGAGGCCGCCGTGACCGCCCGTCGCGAGGCTCTCACCGAGGAGCTCGCCGTCGACGAGCAGGCCGGGCAGCGCACCGCAGCCGAGCTGCGCGAGTGCGCCCACGGCGAGGCCGAGCTGCAGGGCCGGCTCAAGGCGGCCGGCGAGCAGGTCACCGTCTGCGAGGTGCGGGCCCAGCAGGTTCGCGGCGGCGCGCGCGAGGCGGAGCAGGAGCTCGGCACGATCGCGGAGCGGCTCGGCTTCGAGCCCACGCCCGCCGAGGACCCGCTCCCCGAGGAGCAGCGTGCCGACCTCGAGGTGCGCATCGAGCGCCTGGCCCGCCGGCGCGAGCAGCTCGGTCCGGTCAACCCGCTCGCCAAGCAGGAGTACGAGGAGGCGGTCGACCACGTCGAGGAGCTGGAGACCCAGCGCGGCGATCTCGAGCAGGCACTCGCGGAGCTCGAGAAGCTCATCAAGGACACCGACAGGCGCATCCGCGAGAGCTTCGAGGAAACCTTCGACCTTGCCGCGGGGAACTTCGAGGAGCTCGTCCAGCATCTCTTCCCGGGTGGCCGCGGGCGCCTGAGGCTGGTCCAGCCCGAGGGCCCGCGCCCCGTCATCGGCGGCCAGCCCGCGCCGGCAGAGGCCGAGTCCGCCGGCGAGGAGCGGGCCGAGGCGGAGGAGGAGCCGGCGGCGGAGGAGCCGGGGGTCGAGGTCGAGGTCACCCCGGCCGGCAAGTCGATGAAGCGGCTGTCGCTGCTGTCGGGAGGCGAGAAGTCGCTGGTCGCGCTCGCCTTCATGTTCGCCGTCTTCCTGGCCCGGCCGTGCCCCTTCTACATCCTGGACGAGGTGGAGGCCGCGCTCGACGACCTCAACATCGACCGCTTCCTCCAGCTGGTGCGCCGCTACTCGGACCGCGCGCAGTTCATCGTCGTCACCCACCAGAAGCGCACCATGGACGCCGCGGACTGCATCTACGGCGTCAGCATGGGCGGCGACGGCGTGTCCAAGGTGGTCTCGCGCAAGCTGTCGGAGGGGCGCCCGGCGCTCGAGCCGGTCGCCGGCGAAGGCTCCGAGGCCGCGGCGTAGTAACTGCACAACCTTCGGGGTCCCGCCGCGTTCACACTGCTGGCACCCCAAACCGGCCAGGAGGAACACCTTGAAGAGGACTCGGATCACCACGCTCGCCGCCGCGCTCGGCGCGCTGCTCGTGTTCGCGGCCGTGGCCGTCGCCGCCACCATCACCGGCACCGATGGCGACGACCGCCTGAACGGCACGAACGAGGCCGACAACATCACGCTCGGCGCGGGGGACGACCGCAGCCACGCCCGAGACGGGGACGACAGCGTCAACGGCGAGGCCGGCGACGACCGCCTCAACGGCGGCGACGGCGACGACTCGCTCGACGGCGGCGACGGCAACGACCGCCTCCGCGGCGGCCGCGGCGACGATCGCGTGAGTGGCGGCGAGGGCAACGACCGCGTGCACGCCGATCGCGGCAACGACGTCGTCGACGGCGGCGCCGGCGACGACCGCATCCGTGGCGGCAGGAGCCGCGACGGCGACGAGCTCAACGGCGGCGACGGCAACGACCGGATCCACTCCGGGCGCGGCGGCGACGAGGTGGCCGGCGGCGACGGCAACGACCGCATCCGCGGAGGACGCGGTCGCGATTCGCTGGCCGGCGGCGACGGCGACGACAACATCCGCGGCGGCCGTGGGCGCGACACCGTGGACGGAGGCGCCGGCGACGACCGGATCAACGTGCGGGGCGGGCGTGGCGCCGACACCGTCACCTGCGGGGACGGCGAGGACACCGTGCTGGCCGACCGCCGGGACAACGTGGCGGACGACTGCGAGAACGTCCGCACCCGTGGGCGCGCGCGCGCCGAGCGGCGCCGGGGCGACCGCGACGACCGCGGCCGCGGCCGGGGCGACCGCTGACCGCCGGCGCCAGCCGCAGCAGGCCCGACTCGAAGCGCCCCGCCACCGCGGGGCGCTTCGCATTTCGAGGGCACCTATCCTCCGCGCCCGCATGCCCAGCACCTGGCACGAGCTCTTCCTGACCGCCGATGGCGCCGGGTCGCCCCCGCCGCCCGAGCCCGAGGAGCGGCGCCGCGGCTTCCTCCACCGCCTGCGGGAGAACATGGCCAAGACCCGGGAGGCCCTCGGGGCGGAGCTGCAGGCCACGGTGTTCCAGACGCTCGACGACGAGGCCTGGGAGCGGCTGGAGGAGACGCTGATCTACGCGGACGTGGGCGCGCAGACCACGGCACGCATCGTAGAGCGGCTCGAGCGCGAGGCCGGGGCGGGGGAGCTCTCGGGCGGCGAGGACCTCTCGCGCCGCCTGCGCGAGCTGCTGAGCGAGACCGCGAAGGTGGGGGAGCCCACGATCGACATCCGCCCGCGGCCGGCCGTGGTGCTGGTGGTGGGGGTGAACGGCACCGGCAAGACCACGACGATCGGCAAGCTGGCCTGGCACCTCAAGCACGAGCTCGACAGCTCGGTGCTGCTCGCGGCGGGCGACACGTTCCGAGCCGCCGCCGTGGAGCAGCTCGCCATCTGGGCCGAGCGCGCAGAGGCCGAGCTGGTGCGCGCAGAGCCGGGCTCCGACCCCGGAGCCGTGGCGTTCGACGCCGTCGGCGCGGCGCGGGCGCGCGGGCACGACGTGGTGATCTGTGACACCGCCGGGCGCCTCCACACCCAGCGGAACCTCATGGACGAGCTGGCCAAGGTGCAGCGCGTCATCCGCAAGCAGATCCCCGAGGCGCCGCACGAGACGCTGCTCGTGATCGACGCCACCACCGGCCAGAACGGCCTGCGCCAGGCCCGGCTGTTCTCCGATGCCGTGGACGTCACGGGCATCGTGCTCACGAAGCTCGACGGCACCGCCAAGGGCGGCATAGCGCTGGCGATCGCCGACGAGCTGGGCGTGCCCGTCAAGCTCATCGGCATCGGGGAGGGCATCGAGGACCTGCGCCCCTTCGATCCCGACGACTTCGCGAGCGCCATCCTCGGCTGAGGGGCTGAGTCCGGGCGCTGGGTCGCATTACCCAGACCATGTCGGGGCAAAGCGACCCAGTGGGACGTCCTCGTGCCCGGCAGCTACGCCACGCGAGCTTGTGCAAAGTCGCACCCCGCGGTTGCAGCCGCCGCGGCCGGGGCCTACCGTGGCCCCACCGACGTCGTCTCTCGGGGAAGGAGAGCCCTCCGTGCCTCACCGCTCGCCCGCCGCGGCGCTCGCCGCCGTGGCAGCACTCGCCCTGCTGCTGGCCGCTGCGCCCGCGTCCGCCGCGCCCTGCCGCCCGGCGCTGTTCGACGCCGAGCCCACGCTCTGGGACTTCCACCCCGCGCTCGACGGCGCCATCTTCGACGGCGCCCACGGCGCGTCGGGGGTATGGCGTGACGACGCCTTCGACGGCTACGGCCAGCTGACCGTGGACGTGGCCGGCGGAGGCGGGCTCACCACCTACGGCTCGACGGGCGCGGACGCGTGCACGCGCGAGGAGGGCGGCCGCGAGGTGGTCTTCCCGACCGTGTCGATCGACGGGCTGCAGGTGAGCCGCAAGGTCTACTCGCCGGCAGCCGGCCCCGGCTTCATCCGCTGGCTCGACGTGCTCCACAACCCTGGCAGCGCGCCCATCAGCACGGCCATGCGCTTCACGGGCAACCTCGGCACCGACGCGGCGCCGGACCCGCCGGCGACCGCCGTGTTCGCCACCTCCAGCGGCGACGCGGTGGCCGGCCCGGCGGACAGCTGGGCGGCCTCGGACGACGGTGGCGGGGGTGACCCGCAGATCGTGCACGTCTGGGACGACGCCGGGCCCGGCGCCGCCGACCGGGCGGACGTCGTAACGCTGGCCGACGGCGACGAGGACGTGGAGATGCGCTACGGCGGCGTGACGATCGCACCCGGCGCAACGGCGGCGTTCATGCATCTGGCCGCGCTGCGCTCCACGCGCGCCGATGCGACGGCCGCCGCGCAGATGCTGTCCGTCGGTGGGGGCATGGTCTTCTTCGGGCTGTCGCCGGGCGAGGGCGCCGCGCTGCGCAACTGGTCCGGCCTGGACTTCGACCGCGACGGGGTGGCCAGCGAGTCCGACAACTGCCCGTACTCGGGCAACCCGGGCCAGGAGGACAGCAACGGCGACGGCATCGGCGACGCCTGCGCAGGCGACATCGACGGAGACGGTCTCTCGAACGAGCGCGAGGCGCTGCTCGGCACCAACCCCGCCCTCGCCGACACCGACGGCGACTCCGTGCCCGACGGCTCGGACGTCTGCGCGGTGCGCGCCGGGCTCGGCGTGGACGGCTGCGCGGACACCACGCGCCCGCTGTCCACGGTGTCGCGCTATGCGCGCAGGCCGCGCCGCTCGCGGCTCTTCAGCCGCGGCCTCACGGCGCGCGTGGGCTGCGACGAGCCCTGCTCGGTACGCGTGCAGCTCATCCGCTCCAGCCGCGGCGTGCGCTTCTCGCGCGGCGGGGACCTCATCGTCGGCGAGCGCCTGCAGGGCCAGCCGCAGTTCGGCCGCCGGACCGTCAGGGTCAAGCCGCTGCGGCGCTTCCGGCGCGTGCTCCGGCGCGGCACGCGGCTCACGTTCCGGGTGATCGTCAGCGACGTATCGGGCAACCGCCGGACACTGAACCGCCGCATCGTCGTGCGGTAGCGTCCGGCCGGCCTTGGCCGCGAGACGCGACATGGGGGAGGGCACACGCGCGGTTCACGCGGGCCTCCCCGAGTCGTCTGCCGGGGCGCCGTTCCTGCCGGGCCCCGTGCTGGCGGCTCCGTATCACCTGCCGGGCGATCCCCACGCCACGCCCTACGGCTACGGCCGCTACGCCAACCCCACCTGGACCGCGTACGAGGCGGCGGTGGGAGAGCTCGAGGGCGGACTGGCCGTGGCGTTCGCCTCCGGAATGGCGGCCTGCACTGCGGTCCTGGTGCCGGGACTCGCCCCGGGCGACCTCCTGGTGGCCTGCTCGGACGGCTACCCCGTGGTGCGCGCTCTCGCCGCCGAGCACCTCGAGCCGCGCGGGGTCGAGGTCCGGTTCGTCCCCACCGCGGAGATCGGGAGGGCGCTCGAGGGCGCCGCGATGGTGTGGCTCGAGACGCCCTCGAACCCGGCCCTCGACGTCTGCGACGTGGCGGCGATCGCCCTCGTCACGGAGGCGCCGGTGGTGGTGGACAACACTCTCGCCACCCCACTCGGGCAGCGGCCGCTGGAGCTGGGCGCCGACATGTCGGTCAGCAGCGGGTCGAAGGCGCTCAGCGGCCACGGAGACCTCGTCATGGGGCTCGTGACGTGCGCCGATCCCGAGCGCGCCGCCGCCGTCCGCCGCTGGCGCGACCGCACCGGCGCGATCCCCGGCCCGTTCGAGGCCTGGCTGGCCCACCGCTCGCTCGCCACCCTCGAGCTCCGGCTCGACCGCCAGTGCGCCACCGCCCTGGCGCTCGCGGAGCTCCTCGCCGCGCGGGAGGACGTCGACGGCGTCCGTTACCCGGGCCTCGCCGCCTCGCCGGGCCACGAGCTGGCCAGTCGCCAGATGCGCCGCTTCGGCCCCATGGTGAGCTTCGACCTCGGCAGGCGCGAGCGCGCGGAGCGCTTCCTGGGCGCGCTCGAGCTGGTGGCCGAGGCCACGAGCTTCGGCAGCGTCCACTCCTCGGCCGAGCGCCGGGCCCGCTGGGGCCAGGGCGACGCCGTGGGGGAGGGGTTCATCCGCTTCAGCTGCGGCTGCGAGGACACCGCCGATGTGCTCGCCGACGTCGAGCGCGCGTTGGCGGCCAGGACATAGGATCGGTATATGCCGGACTGGGTGCTCTGGATGATCGCGGCCGCGCTGCTCGCAGCGGGCGAGGCGGCCACGCTCAGCTTCATCCTCGGCCCGATCGGGCTGGCCGCGCTGCTGGCGGGCGGCGTCGCGCTCGCGGGCGTCTCGATCGAGCTGCAGTTCGTCGTCTTCATCCTCGCCTCGATCGGCTCGCTCGCGATCGTGCGCCCCATCGCCCGCCGGCACCTGCGCACGCCGCCCCAGATCCGCACCGGCACCGCCGCGCTGGTGGGGCGCACGGCGCTCGTGCTCGATCGCGTCGACGGAGACGGCGGCAGCGTGAAGCTCGGTGGCGAGGTCTGGTCGGCGCGCGCGTTCGACGACGAGCGCGTCTACGAGCCCGGCGCCCGCGTCGAGGTCCTGGAGATCGAGGGCGCCACGGCGCTCGTGTCGGAATAGGAGATCCGCATGTCCGCAGCCGCAATCGTCCTGATCGTCGTCGGTCTCGTGGTGCTGTTCATCCTCGGCCGGACGGTTCGCATCATCCCCCAGGCGCGCGCCGGGATCATCGAGCGCCTGGGCCGCTACAACCGCACGCTCGACCCCGGCCTCACGGTCATCGTGCCCTTCATCGACCGCCTGCGCCCGCTCATCGACCTGCGCGAGCAGGTGGTCTCGTTCCCGCCGCAGCCGGTGATCACCGAGGACAACCTCGTGGTGAACATCGACACGGTCATCTACTACCAGGTCACCAACCCCAAGTCCGCGACCTATGAGATCGCCGACTACATCGGCGCCATCGAGCAGCTCACGGTCACCACGCTGCGCAACGTGATCGGCGGCATGACGCTCGAGGACACGCTCACCTCGCGGGACAAGATCAACGCGGCGCTTCGGATGGTGCTCGACGAGGCCACCGGGAAGTGGGGCATCCGCGTCAACCGCGTGGAGCTGAAGGCGGTCGATCCGCCGGGCACGATCCAGGAGGCGATGGAGAAGCAGATGCGCGCCGAGCGCGACAAGCGCGCGGCCATCCTCACCGCGGAGGGCTACAAGCAGTCCCAGATCCTCACGGCGGAGGGCGAGAAGCAGAGCGCCATCCTCAAGGCCGAGGGCCAGCGCGAGGCGCAGATCCTCTCCGCCGAGGGCCAGTCGAAGGCGATCGAGACCGTGTTCGATGCCATCCACCGCGGTGACGCCGACCCGAAGCTGCTCGCCTACCAGTACCTCCAGGTGCTGCCGCAGATCGCCCAGGGCGACTCCAACAAGGTATGGATCATCCCGAGTGAGTTCGGGCAGGCGCTCGGCCAGTTCGGCTCGGCGATCGCCCAGGGCGGGGAGGGCGACAGGTCGCGCCCGCCGGCGAAGGGCGACCCGCCCCTCGGCCCGCCGGAGTAGGCGGAGGCATGCGCGGCGGCGATCCCGGCGCCGCGCGCTAGCCTCGTCCGTCCATGTTCGACTCCCTCGCCGAGCGGCTGCAGGCCGCGCTCTCCGACGTCCGCTCGCGGGGCAAGCTGACCGAGGAGGACGTGACCAGGGCCATGCGCCAGGTGCGGCTCGCGCTGCTGGAGGCCGACGTCAACTTCGGTGTGGTCAAGCAGTTCACCGCCGCGGTTCGGGAGCGGGCGCTCGGCGCGGACGTGATGGAGTCGCTGCACCCGGGCCAGCAGGTGGTGAAGATCGTCGACGACGAGCTCACCGAGCTGATGGGCGGCTCCGGGCGCGAGCTCGCGATGTCCGCCGGCAAGCCCACCGTCATCCTGATGGCCGGCCTCCAGGGGTCGGGCAAGACCACCGCCTGCGGCAAGCTGGCGCGCCACCTGGGCGAGCACGGCAAGCTCGACGTGGCGCTCGCCGCCTGCGACGTGTACCGCCCCGCGGCGGTCGACCAGCTCGTGAAGGTGGGTGCCCAGGCCGGCGCCGCCGTGTACGAGCAGGGCACGGGTCGCGACCCGGTGGACATCGCCGAGTGGGCGCTCGGCCAGGCCAAGGCCGACGGCCGCGACGTCCTGATCGTCGACACCTCCGGCCGCCTGCACATCGACGCCGAGCTCATGGAGGAGCTCGCCAGGATCAGGAAGCGCACCAAGCCGCACAACGTCCTGCTGGTGATCGACGCCATGACGGGCCAGGACGCCGTCAAGGTGGCACAGGAGTTTGCCGAGACCGCGCAGTTCGACGGCGTCGTCCTGTCCAAGCTCGACGGGGACGCGCGTGGCGGCGCCGCCCTCTCGGTCAAGGCGATCACCGGCAAGCCCATCCTCTACGCCTCCACCGGCGAGAAGCTGGACGCGTTCGAGCGCTTCCACCCCGACCGCATGGCCCAGCGGATCCTCGGCATGGGCGACGTCCGCACCCTGGTCGAGAAGGCCGAGCAGACGATGGACGAGACGAAGGCGGCCGAGCTCGAGAGGAAGATCCGCAAGGACGCCTTCACCTTCGACGACTTCCTCGACCAGATGGGCCAGATGCGCCGCATGGGGCCGATCGGCAGCCTGGTCAAGATGATCCCCGGCCTCGGCTCTCAGCTCGGCGACCTCCAGGTCGACGACCGCCAGCTCGACCGCGTCGAGGCCATCGTGCTCTCGATGACCCCCGCGGAGCGCGCCAACCCCAAGCTCCTGAGCGGATCGCGGCGGCGGCGCATCGCCCGCGGCTCGGGCACGTCGGTGCAGCAGGTCAATCAGCTCGTCAAGCAGTTCGAGCAGATGCGCAAGGTCATGCGCCAGCTCTCGCAGGGCAAGATGCCCTCGTTCGGGCAGCTCACGCGCTAACGTACTCCGCCGCTCTCTCCAACCTAGAGGTGAACCGAACTTGGCAGTACGCGTCAGGCTGACCCGCGTCGGCGGGAAGAAGAATCCGATCTGGCGGGTGGTCGTCGCCGACCAGCGCTCGCCGCGGGACGGCCGCGTGATCGAGACCATCGGCCGCTACAACGCGCAGACCGAGCCCTCCGAGATAGTGATCGACGAGGAGCGGCTGGAGCACTGGCTCGCCCGCGGCGCCCAGCCCACCAACACGGTGCGCAAGCTCATGCGGGCGAAGGGCATCGGCGCGGCAGCGCGCTAGCACGCGGCGATGGAGGAGCTCCTCCGCTATCTCGCCCGCTCGCTCGTGGACCATCCCGACAGCGTGAGCGTCGACGCCTTCGAGGAGGAGGACGGCACCCTCGTCCTCGAGCTCGAGGTGGCGGACGACGACGTCGGACAGGTGATCGGGCGCGGCGGCCGCACGATCAACGCGCTGCGGGCGGTCATACGCGCCGCCGCGGTCAAGGAAGAGCGCCGCGTGCTGGTCGACGTGGTGGAGTGAGCCCGCTCGTTCCCGTCGGGCGCGTCGGGCGCCCGCACGGCTGGGACGGCAGCTTCTGGGTGGAGGGCGCCGGGCACGGGCTGCCCGAGGGCACGAGGGTCACGGTGGGGGCGCGCGACGCGCGCGTGGAGCGGCGCGGCGGCACCGACGCCCGCCCGCTGCTGCGCGTCTCGGGCGTGGCCGACCGCGACGCCGCGTCCGCCGTGCGCGGCGAGCCGCTGCTCATGGCCGAAGCCGAGGCCCCGCTCGCCGAGGGCGAGTGGCTCATCGGGGACCTGGTGGGCTGCGAGGTGCCGGGGCTCGGCACGGTGCGACGCGTGATCGGGGCCCCGTCGTGCGACCTCCTCGAGGTGGGCGACGACGCGGTGCTCGTGCCGCTCGTCGCCGACGCCATCCGGCGCGTGGACACCGAGGCGCGCGTGATCGAGGTCGATCGGGAGTTCCTGGCGCTCTGAACATCGACGTCCTCACCCTGTTCCCGCCCTGGTTCGAGTGGTTCGCCGGCCAGCGCCATGTGCGCAACGCGGCCGCCCTGGGCCACGCGTTCGAGACCGTGGACCTGCGCGAGACCAGCCCGCTGAGCGCACGCCAGGTCGACGACACGCCCTACGGCGGCGGCGCCGGGATGGTCATCCGCGTGGACGTGGTCGAGGCCGCGCTGCAGGCTCGCTACGACACCGATCCGCTCGAGCTCGGCGGGCGCCGGCGCGTGATCGCGCTGGCCCCCGGGGGGCGCGCGTTCGACGACGCCCTTGCGACCGAGCTCGCCGCCGGCGACCGCGACCTGACGCTGCTCTGCGGCCGCTACGAGGGCTTCGACGAGCGGGTGCACGCCCATCTCGCCACGGATGTCGTCTCCATCGGGCGCTACGTGCTCTCGGGCGGCGAGCTGGCGGCGATGGTGGTCTGCGACGCCGTGGTCCGCAAGCTCCCCGGCGCCCTCGGGCACTCCGACAGCGCGGTGGAGGAGTCCTTCAGCGAGGCGCTGGAGGGCGCGCCCGAGTATCCGCACTACACGCGTCCCTTCGACTGGCATGGGCACGTGGTCCCCGACGTGCTGCTGTCCGGCGACCACGCGCGCATCCGGGACTGGCGGCTCGAGCAGGCCCGCTCGCGGGCCGGCGGATAGCCGATGCGCTAGTAGGGCAGGCCTTGGCCCCTTCGCTACCATTGCCCACCAGCGCGCCAGACCGTCCCGGTCGCGGCGCTCTCTTTTTGCCCTCTCCCCCCATGAGCAAGGTCATCGAAAGCCTGGAGCGCGAGCAGCTCCGCAAGGTTCCCGCGTTCCAGGCGGGCGACCGCGTCCGCGTCCACTTCCAGGTGGTCGAGGGCACCCGCCGCCGCACCCAGGTCTTCGAGGGCGTCGTGCTCAAGCGCCAGGGGTCGGGTGCACGCGAGACCTTCACTGTCCGCAAGCAGTCGTTCGGCGTCGGCGTGGAACGTACGTTCCCGCTGCACTCGCCGAAGATCGAGCGGATCGAGGTGGCCAGCCGCGGCGACGTGCGCCGCGCCAAGCTCTATTACCTGCGCGGGCGCATCGGCAAGGCCGCGCGCGTGCGCGAGCGCCAGTACGTGGCGGGCGCGGCCGTCGAGGTCGAGGCCGAAGCCGAGGCCGAGGCGCCCGGCGCGTTCGACGACCAGGGTGCACAGGAGGAGGCCGCCGTCCTGCCCGCCGAGGAGGGCGCGCAGGAGGAGGCCGCCGAGGGCGAGGGCGCCGGGGGCGAGGGCGCGCAGCCGGAGGCCGAGAGCGCACCCGAGCCCGACGCCGCGGAGGCGCCGCCGGCCGCCGCCGACGAGCAGCCGCCGGCCGCCGACCAGCCTGAGCCCGAGTCCGGCGACAAGGGCTAGGTGGCGGACCCCGTGGAATCCGCCACCTAGGGCGCCGGCGCGATGTCGGTGGCTCGCGGCAAGGAGAAGAAGAAGCAGGGATCGCTGATCGAGCTGGTCTCGATCGTCGCGATCGCGCTGCTGCTCGCGCTCGGCATCCAGGCCTTCCTCGTCAAGCCGTTCCGCATCCCGAGCGAGTCGATGGTCCCCACGCTCACGGTGGGCCAGCGCGTGCTCGTCGACCGGGTGAGCTTCCGCTTCACCGATCCCGAGCGCGGCGACGTCGTCGTCTTCAAGCCGCCCGCCGGGGCCAACGACAACACCTGCGGGACGGACCAGGGCCCGCTCCAGCCGTGTCCGCGCCCGACCGACGAGCGCGCCGACACGAACTTCATCAAGCGCGTGGTGGGGCTGCCCGGCGACCGCCTCAGCGTGGAGGGCGGCCGTGTCGTGATCAACGGCGAGCGGCTCGACGAGTCCTACATCCGCCCTGACGCGAGTTGCGGGATCTGCAACCTCACCGACGAGATCACGATCCCGGAGGACCACTACTTCATGATGGGCGACAACCGTGGCGAGAGCGCGGACAGCCGCGAGTGGGGACCGGTGCCCAAGGAATGGATCATCGGCCAGGCGTTCTTCACGTACTGGCCGCCCAACCGCATCGGCTTCCTGTAGGACGCCCGCCCGGCCGCCGTGCGTCCACTGCGCCGGAAGCGGAAGGAGGATGGTGGCCGGGATTCGTTTCTCGAGCTCCTCTCGATGGTCGCGATCGCGCTGGTGCTCGCGCTCGGGATCCAGGCCTTCCTCGTCAAGCCGTTTCGCATCCCGAGCGAGTCCATGGTGCCTGCGCTCACGGTCGGCCAGCGGATCCTCGCCGACCGCGTGAGCTTCCGCTTCACCGATCCCGAGCGCGGCGACATCGTGGTGTTCAAGCCGCCCGCCGGGGCGGACAACGCCACCTGCGGGGCTGACCACGGCCGCCGGCAGCCGTGTCCGCGGCCGACGGAGGACCGCTCGGAGATGAACTTCGTCAAGCGGGTGGTGGCGCTGCCGGGCGACCGGGTGGGCGTGAGGGACGGCCGGGCGGTGGTGAACGGCCGTCCGCTCGATGAGCCCTACGTCAGGGCGGACGCCGAGTGCGGGATCTGCGACCTCCCCACCGAGATCACGGTCCCGGAGGACCACTACTTCATGATGGGCGACAACCGCGGCGCCAGTGAGGACAGCCGGGTATGGGGACCGGTGCCCGAGGAGTGGATCATCGGCCAGGCGATCTTCACGTACTGGCCGCCCAAGCGCGTCGGCTTCCCCTGAGCGCCGCCTTCCGCCTCCCGCGTTTCTATGATCGGCCCCGACGTGGGGAGCTCGCCGGACGCAACAGCCGAGAGGAGCCCGAGGCGCCGTCCGGCCCGCGCGGCGGGCCGCCGGCTCTTCGCCTTCGACCGTGACCTGGGCCATCGCTTCGTGGCGGGCGCCGACGAGGCCGGCCGGGGTTGCCTCGCGGGCCCGCTCGTCGCGGCCGCGGTGCTCTTCGACCTGGAGCGCCTGACGCTCGCCGACCGGCGGGCGCTCGCGCGGCTGAACGACTCCAAGCAGCACACTCTCGAAGGCCGCGAGGAGCTGTACCCGCTCGTCATCCGCGCCGCCGCCCGCGTGGCGGTGGTGTCGCGCTGCGTGCGCGGCATAGACGACCGCGGCCTGCACGTCACGAATCTCGCCGCCCTGCGGGCCGCGCTGCTGCGGGTGGGACATCCCGGCGGGATCTGCCTCATCGACGGCTTCGGCGTCCCGGAGTTCGGGATGGAGCAGCGCGCGGTGGTGGGTGGCGACTCCCGCAGCGCCGCCATCGCTGCCGCATCCGTGATCGCGAAGGTCACGCGCGACCGCCACATGTCGCGCGCGCACGAGCGCCATCCCGGCTGGGACTTCGCCACGAACGTGGGCTACTCCACGCCCGAGCACCGCGCGGCGATCGCGGCCAACGGCGTCTCGCCGCTGCACCGGATGTCGTTCGCCTCGATCGCCTACCAGCAGCTCGCGCTCGAGGGCTGAACGGGCGGGGGCGGGGGCGGTCAGAACGCCCCCTCGACGTGCTCGAGCCGGAGCAGCTCCCCGCGCGGGGTCACGAGCACGCCGATCGCGTCGAAGCGGATCTCGTTCCGGCGCGGCCGGGCGGGGTCGGCCGCGCGCTCGATCAGCCACTCGCTCGCCATGTGGCGCAGCCGGCGGCGCTTGTCCGGCCCTATCGCCTCGAGCGGCGACGCCGGGCCGCGGCGCCCGCCCGCCACGCGGGCCTTGACCTCGCAGAAGACCAGGTGGCCGGCATCCGCCGCGATCACGTCGATCTCGCCGTGCCGGGTGCGGTAGTTGAGCTCCACGATCCGGTAGCCGGCCGCCTCGAGGTGGCGGACGGCGGCGATCTCTCCGTGGGCGCCGAGTGCGCGTCGCGTGTCGGTGGACATGGGGCCGACGCTAGGCGGGTCCGCGTGACCCGAGGGTTACGTGTGTGACGCCTTCGGCACCGAACCGCGCCGGTTCCGTCACCGTCCACCGGCGTCACACACCCGGTCCTGAATCGTCACGCGCGTAACGGCGCCGTCACCCGGCCGCCCGTAGCTTCGGGGCCATGCTCGCCACCGCAGCCACCTTCACCATCGAGGGCGTCCGCAGCCGGGAGATCCTCGTCGAGGTGGACCTCCGCCAGGGCCTGCCCGCCTTCACCGTCGTCGGGCTCGCCGACACCGCGGTGCGCGAGGCGCGCGAGCGGGTTCGCGCCGCGACGCTCAACTCCGGCCTCGAGTTCCCGCTCAAGCGCGTCACCGCCAACCTCGCGCCCGCGTACCTGCGCAAGACGGGCGCCACGTTCGACCTCGCGCTCGCCGTCGCGCTGCTGTCGGCCAGCGGCCAGCTGCCCGACGGCGCGCTCGAGGGGTGCGCGATCTGCGGCGAGCTCTCACTCAGCGGCGACATCCGCTCGATGGGCGGGGCGATCGCCATGGCGTTCGGTGCGCGCGAGCGCGGCTACCGGCGCCTCGTCGTGCCCGAGCACAACGCGCCCGAGGCCGCACTCGTCGACGGCATCGAGGTCTTCGGGGTGCCGTCGCTCGGGCGTCTCGTGGAGCTTCTCACCGGCAGTTGGACGCCGAGCCCGGTCCGTCCCGCCCGCCGTCACCGGACCCGGCCGCCCGGCTCCGGGCTCGACCTCGCGGACGTGCGCGGGCAGGACGACGCAAAGCGCGCGCTGGAGATCGCGGCGGCGGGCGGTCACAGCCTGCTGATGATCGGACCGCCCGGGGCGGGCAAGACGATGCTCGCGCGCCGGCTTCCGGGCATCCTCCCGCCGCCCACGTTCGACGAGACGGTGGAGATCACCAACGTCCACAGCATCGCCGGACTGGGAGGACGCCGGCTCGCGTGCGAGCGCCCGTTCCGGGCGCCCCATCACACCATCTCCGCGCCCGGCCTCGTGGGCGGCGGAAACAGGCCGGCGCCGGGCGAGATCACCCTCGCGCACCGCGGGGTCCTGTTCCTGGACGAGCTCGCGGAGTTCTCGCGCGCCGCGCTGGAGGCGCTGCGTCAGCCGCTCGAGGACGGCCGCGTGGTGGTCACCCGCGCCCAGCGGACGATCGACTTTCCGGCCGCGGTGATGCTCGTCGGGGCCTCCAACCCGTGCCCATGCGGACGCGCGGGCGGCGAGTGCTCGTGCGGCGCCGCGGAACACGCGCGCTACCTGCGCCGGCTCAGCGGCCCGCTCGTCGATCGCATCGACCTGGTCTGTGAGCTCGCCCCGACATCGCCGCGCGCGCTGGTGGACGAGCCGAGCGAGGAGCCGTCCGCAACAGTCCGCGCGCGCGTGCTCGCCGCCCGTGAGCGGCAGGGCCGGCGGCTGGCAGGCGCCGGGGTGCAGGCCAACGGCGCCATGGACGGCCCGCTCACGCGGCGGCACGTGCGGCTGGGGCCGGACGCCGTCACGCGGATGCTCGAGGGCCATCTCCAACTCGGCCTGAGCGGCCGCGGGCACGATCGTGTGCTCCGGCTGGCGCGCACGATCGCCGATCTCGCGGGCCGTGAGCACGTGGAGGCCCGTGACATCGACGAGGCGCTCGGGTTCCGCATGCCGCCGGCGCTCAGCGAGGCGGCATGACCCCGGCCTGCGACGAGTGCCTGCGCCGCGGCCATCTCGTGGGCCTGCTCGCGCCGCGTGTCGGCGCCCTGCTCGGCGACCGCAGCCGGCCGCCCGCCGGCCTGCTCGCGCTCGCGGATGAGGACCTCGTCACGGCGGTCTGCGGCGCCGGTGCCCGGGGTGACGAGGCGCGCCTCTTCCTCGCCTCCTTCGATCCGGGGCGGGCCCGGTCGGCCTTGGTCGCCGAGGGGGTGGAAGCGGCCTGCCCGCACGGCGAGGACTACCCGCAGGCGCTGCTCGACCTCGACGACCCGCCCGCGGCGCTGTTCGTGGTCGGAGGCCTCGACCGGCTCCGCATGCTCGCGGGAAACCGCGCCGTCACGGTGGTCGGGGCCCGCAAGGCCTCGGCCTACGGCCTCGAGATGGGCCGTGGCCTCGGGCGCGGTCTGGCCGCCGCCGGGTTGACGGTGGTCAGCGGACTGGCCCTGGGGATCGACGCCGCCGCGCACCGGGGGGCCTGTGCCGCGCCCCGAGGGGGCGCGGTCGCCGTGATCGCCCGCGGACCGGAGCGCTGCTACCCGACCCGCAACCGCGAGCTCTACAGGCAGGTCCTCGAGCGCGGCTGCGTGGTCTCCGAGCTGCCGCCCGGGACGCCCGTGTTTCGCTGGGCATTCCCCGCGCGCAACCGCATCATGGCGGCGCTCGCGGAGCTGACGATCGTCGTCGAGGCTGCCGACCCGTCGGGATCGCTCATCACCGCGGACTTCGCCGGCCAGCTCCACCGCAGGGTCGCCGCCGTGCCGGGCCGGGCGACGACCCGGGTGGCCGCCGGAAGCAACGGGTTGCTGCGCGACGGTGCCGACCTCGTGCTCGACGCGCGCGGCGTGCTCGACATCCTCTTCGGGGTGGGAGGCGGCCCGGAGCCGGCCGCAGCCAAGCCGGTGGCGCTCGAGGATCCGGCGCTGCGGCGGGTGCTCGAGGCGGTCGAGCGCGCCGACGCGCCTCCCGAGCTGTCCGCTCTCACCGGCCTGTCCGCGTCCGACGTCCGCGCCGCGCTCGGTCGCCTCGAGCTGCTGGGATTGATCGTGCGCGCCGGCGCCGGCCGCTACACGAGGGCCGTGGTGTGAGGGAGGAGGGCGCGCGCGTATGCTCCGGCGCCGATGCCGCGAGGCCCCCGGACACCACCGGCCGTGCTCTCCATCGCCGGGTCGGATTCCGGCGGCGGCGCGGGGATCCAGGCGGATCTCAAGGCCTTCGCGTCCTGCGGCGTGCACGGCATGACGGCCGTCACGGCGATCACCGTGCAGAACACGGTGGGCGTGACCGGCGTCTACCCCCTGCCGCCGCGGGCCATCGTCGAGCAGGTCGCGGCCGTGGTGGAGGACATCGGGGTGGACGCCGTCAAGGTCGGGATGCTGGGGACGGTCGAGACCATCGACGCGGTGGCGGAGGCGCTCGGCCTCACGGGACCCGCGCCGGTCGTGCTGGATCCGGTGATGGTGGCGGAGAGCGGCTCGCGGCTTCTGGACGCGGACGCAGTGGACGCGCTGATCGAGCGCATCGTGCCGCGGGCGGCCGTGGTCACCCCCAACCTGCCCGAGGCGCGGGTGCTGGCCGGGGCGGGGGAGGACGCCGAGCCCGAGGAGCTCGCGCGCGCGATCCACGCGCTCGGGCCGGCCGCGGTGGTGGTCACGGGCGGCCACCGGACCGAGGCTGTCGACGTCTTCTTCGACGGCGAGCGCCTCGAGGAGCTCGCCGGAGAGCGCCATCCGGGCGGCGCGGCGCACGGCTCGGGCTGCACCCACTCGTCCGCCCTGGCTGCCCAGCTCGCCCTCGGCCGCGACCCGCTCGAGGCGGCGCGGATCGCCAAGCGGGTCGCATCGGAGGCCGTCCGGCACGGCCTCGCAGGGATCGGGCGCGGTGCGGGGCCCGTCGACGTCTTCGGGCTCGCCCCGGACGCCTGAAGCGGCCGGTGCTCTGGCATAATCGAAGGTCCGCGTCGCATGGTGCGACGTGGATCGTCACGGAGTCAGCACCATCAAGTTCCTGCGCATGAAGCCCGGTCACGGCGAGATCCTCCTCACGGAGGGGGATCCCGAGGTGCGCGAGGAGGAGGAGCTCCTGATCGAGGCGTTCCGCCGTCAGCTCGACGAGGGCATGTGGGCCGCAGTGCCCACCCGTGCGCCGGACAGCGGCCGCCGAGAGGCACAGATGGTGCACGCGTTCGCCGACATCCCTCGCGACGCCGAGCGGGTCATCTTCTTCCCGCGCGCCGCGGGCGGCTGAGCGGAGCGGGTCCTCATGGTCCTCGTGCTGCTGGCGCTGGCGGTCGTCGTCGTCATCCTGCTGCTGCCCACGCTCGCCCGCTTGGCGGCCCACGGGCGCCGGGCGCTGCATTCGCGCCGCGCCGCCCGGCGCCGCCCGCGGCTCACCGAGCTCGCGGACCCGGGCTCCGAGCGCCGTGCCGAGCAGCGAGCGCGGGAGCTGCTGCGCTCGTGCGTCAACGACGAGGAGTGGGCCATGTACCGCGATCTCGGTTTCATCCGCGTGCTCGGCCGCCTGCCGGCCGGGGCCGACGCAGTCGACGCGGAGCACGCCGGCCGCCGTGGCATGCGCCGGCGCGAGCCGCACACGCGCTACGCCTATCTCGTGTACCCGCACAAGCCGGTGGTCGCCTATCTCCCGGAGCCGCGGCGGCCGCTCAGCGAGTACTGCGTGGACTTCCCCGATCTCACCGGGGCCATCTCCCAGACTCGCCTCCCGGCCTCCGACGACGTGCTCGCCAAGTGGATGGCGCTCACCGGCGACGAGGAGCGCCTTCTGCGCAGCGCCAACATGCACCTGGTCGGGCGCCAGGTGGATCCCGGCCGGGTGCGCCGCGACCTCTGGCGCCTCGAGCAATGGGAGCGCGAGCGCGAGCGTCACACCGGCAGCTCCGCGGAGAGCGGCCGCCGGTGAGCCACACACAGACGGATCTGCGCGCGCACAGCCGCGTGATCCTCGACGGTCCCGACCGGGCGCCCGCCCGGGCATATCTGAAGGGCATCGGCTTCGACGAGGAGGCGTTGGCGCGCCCGATCGTCGGCATCGCCAACACGTGGACGGAGACGATGCCGTGCAACTTCCACCTGCGCCGTCTCGCCGAGCGGGTCAAGGACGGCGTTCGCGCGGCCGGGGCCACGCCCATGGAGTACAACACCATCGCGATCTCGGACGGGATCACGATGGGCACCGAGGGCATGCGCGCGTCGCTGATCTCGCGGGAGGTCATCGCCGATTCGGTCGAGCTCGTCGCGCGCGGGCACATGTTCGACGCCGTCATCGCGCTGTCGGGCTGCGACAAGACCATCCCCGGCACGGTCATGGGGCTCGCCCGCCTCGATCTGCCGTCGCTGATGCTCTACGGCGGTTCCATCCCTCCCGGCCGCTTCCGCGGCCGGGACGTCACGATCCAGGACGTGTTCGAGGCCGTCGGGGCCCACGCGGCGGGCGACATGAGCGACGACGACCTCCACGAGCTCGAGGGCGTGGCTTCTCCCGGCGCCGGCGCCTGCGGCGGCCAGTTCACGGCCAACACCATGGCCACCGCGTTCGAGGTGCTGGGGATCTCGCCCATGGGCAGCTCGATGGTGCCCGCGCAGGACGGCCGCAAGGGCCAGGTCGCCGAGGACTGCGGGCGCATGATCATGGACCTGATCGAGAACGACCTGCGCACGAGCCGGATCATCACCCGCGAGTCGCTCGAGAACGCGATCGCGTGCGTGGCTGCCACGGGCGGCTCCACCAACGGCGTACTGCACCTGCTCGCGGTGGCTCACGAGGCGGGCGTGCCGCTCACCATCGACGACTTCGACGAGATCGCGTGGAAGACGCCGCTGCTCGCCGATCTCAAGCCCGGCGGGCGCTTCGTGGCCACCGATCTCTACCGGGCGGGAGGCGTGCGGCTCGTGGCCAAGCGGCTGCTGGACGCCGGGCTCTTGAACGACGAGGCGATCACGGTCACCGGCCGCACCATCGGCGAGGAGGCCCGCGACGCCGAGGAGGCCGAGGGCCAGGAGGTCGTCCGGCCGCTCGGCAACCCGCTCAAGCCCAACGGCGGCTTCGCCATCCTGCGCGGCAACCTCTCGCCCGGTGGCTGCGTGGTCAAGCTCTCCGGACACGGCCGGATGGAGCACCGCGGGCCCGCGCGCGTGTTCGACTCCGAGGAGGAGGCGTTCGCGGCGGTCAAGGCACGCGCCATCCAGGAGGGCGAGGTCGTCGTCATCCGCAACGAGGGTCCAGCCGGGGGACCGGGCATGCGCGAGATGCTGGCCGTCACGGCCGCGCTCCAGGGCGAGGGGATGGGCGACTCGGTGGCGCTGCTCACCGACGGGCGCTTCTCGGGCGCCACGCACGGCTTCATGGCGGCCCACGTCTGTCCCGAGGCGCGGGCCGGCGGGCCCATCGCGGTGGTGCAGGACGGCGACGTCATCGTGCTCGACGTGCCCAGCCGCGAGCTGCGGGTCGAGCTGGACGACGCCGAGATCGCGGCGCGGCTGGCCGATTACACGCCACCGGCGCCGAAGTACGCGAACGGCGTGCTCGGCAAGTACGCGAAGCTCGTGGGCTCGGCCTCCGAGGGCGCGGTGACAGGCTAGGCGGCGGCCGGGCTCTCGTCGTGCTCTGCGGCGCTGCCCTTCTCGGCGAGGAAGTCGGCCAGGCAGGCGTTGAAGGCCTCCGGCCGCTCCAGCATGGCGCAGTGGCCGGTGTCCTCGAAGATCGTCTTGCGGGCGTCGGGGATCAGGCGCTCGAACTCGCCGGCGTCCTTCACGGGCACGAGCATGTCGCCGTCGCCCCAGACGATGAGCGAAGGGCACCCGATCTCGGGCAGGCGGTCGCGGAAGTCGTAGCTCGTGAGCGCGTCCAGCGCCCCGAGGAAGCCCGGCTTGCCGGTGCCCTGCATCTGCTCGAGCAGCAGGTCGCGATCGAGGCGCGTGGGGTGGCGGAAGACGAACGCGAAGGTGAGGTGCGTGAGCCCCGGGCGCCGGAGCACCGAGCGCTGCTGCGCCGCCGTCATGGTGCCGCCGGCGGCGAGGATGCGGCCCACGGCCAGCAGCGGCTCGCGGCGCAGGTCGACGATCGAGATGCCCGCCGCGGAGACGAGGCACAGACGCTCCACGCGCTGTGGGAAGCCGATCGCGACCTCGGCGCCCACGAAGCCGCCCATCGAGTTGCCCACCACTGCGACGCTGCCGAGGCCGAGCTGCTCGCAGAGCTCGTCCACGCAGCGGGCGTAGCCGGCGATCGAGATGCCGTCCGCCGGCATCTGAGACTCGCCGAAGCCCGGCAGGTCGAGCGCGACCACGCGGCGGTGGAGCGCGAAGCGCGGGATGTTCTCGAGCCAGTTCTGCCACGAGCCGCTGAGGCCGTGGATGAAGACGACGGTGCCCTCGCGGGCCTCGCCCACGTCCACGTCCACGTAGTTCACGGAGCGGCCGGCGATCTCCGCGGTGCGCAGGTGCGCCCGCCAGTCCGTTTCGCGCCAGTCGGGTGCCGCGGTGGCCCCATATTCGTCACCGGCTCCCCCGGCGGCGCGGCGGCGGGCGGGGCGGGCCTTGGGGAGCGACGTCGCCATCGGCGCGTACCGTAGCGAACCGACCATGGCCAAGATCGCCATCGACATCGACTCCACGCTGCACCACTACTGGGGCCTGCTCGAGCGCATCGCCCGGCAGCGCTACGGCGTGGCCATTCCCTACGCGGAGCAGCGCAGCTGGGGCATCACCCAGCTGGAGCGCCACCAGCTCGTGGCCTGCATCGAGGAGTCCCACACCGACACCAACATCCTCGCGTGCGACCCGTATCCCGGCGCGGTGGAGACCGTCCGGGGATGGCACGGCGACGGTCACTGGATCCACGTCACCAGCCACCGCGCCCTCCCCACGCGCGAGGCCACCGCCGCCTGGCTCGACCGCATCGGCCTTCCCTGGCACGACCTCCACTGCTCCTACGACAAGGTCACCCGCTGTGTCGAGCTGGGCATCGACGTGCTGGTGGACGACAGTCCGGTGAACCTCACCCGCGCCCGCGACGAGGGCATCATCGGCGCCACCCTCATCCACCCCTGGAACGAGGCGATCGTGGGGGAGGAGGGCATCGTGGCCGCCGGGGACTGGCCGGCGCTGCGCGAGCGGCTGGCGCCGGCCCTCAGGCCGGACGCCGGCCGTCGTCGGTGAGGCGCCCGATCAGCAGCCCGGCGCTGAGCGTCAGCGTCCCGATGAGCGCCACCAGCAGCAGGTTCCAGCCGGTGAAGGCCAGCTCGCGGTCGGGGCCGTCGGGGCGCGCCGTGGGGCCGGCGGGCCCGCCTGCCGGCTCGTCCTCGCCCGGTCCGCCCTCGTCCGGTGCGCCCGGCTCGCCGGGTCTGTCCTCGTCGGCGGGCGGGGCGGCGTCGGCCGGCGCGTCGGGGGCATCCGGCCCGCCCGGCCCGCCCAGGCCGCCGGGACCGCCGGGACCGCCCGGGCCACCTGGGCCACCTGGGCCGCCGGGGCCGGCGCCGGGCGCCACCGCCCTGGACTCCGCCCCGCTGGCGGTGGTCCCCAGCAGCGCCGTGCCGCCCACGTCGAGCACGAAGATGGAGAGCGCCTCGCGCACGCCGTAGGGCGCCACGGCCTGGACCGCCGACTCGCCGGTGCCGCTCGAGTCGGTGGCGTTGCAGACGATGGGAAGCAGGGTGGGTATGCCCGTGACCGTGTCGGGCGTGCCGTCGCCGCAGCCGGCGGCCGGGATCGGCACGGCCGTGCCGCCGATGCCCAGCAGGCGCCCGTCGTTGGACTGCGAGGTGGTGCCGTCGTTGCAGGCGCGGGAGTCGGAGCTCGAGGTGGCGAGGTCGGCCACCGCGTTGCCGCCGGCGTTGAGGCGCGCCACGGTGGCGTCGCCATGGGCGGTCTGGCAGCTGCCGTCGTCGGAGATGCTGCCGTTCGAGCTGGCGGCTTCGAGGACGATGCCGTCCGGCCCTCCCACCTGGCCGGACGCGACCGCGAACGAGTTTGTGGACCCGTTTGCCGTCGTGTTCGAGTCGGCGCGCAGCACCTCGAGGCAGATCTGGTCCCCGGAGCCGTCGCAGACCGCGTCGAGCACGCCTTCCTGGAGCGGCTCGAGCGGGCCCGCCGCGGACTCGCCCTCGGCGGTGTCCACCCCGAGCACCTCGTTGCCGAACAGCGAGACGATCGTGATGTGCCCGTGGTAGGAGCCGTCGGCCTGCTGCTCGCCGCGAGCGCGTCCCACCACGATCTCCTCCGGCCCCTCGGGCGCGCCCGAGGCGGGGCGGTCACCGCCCGGCTGGATGTCGAGCGTGAGGAGGGTGCCCTGGCCGTGCGGATTGGCGCCGTGCAGCGGCGGCTGGTAGCCGCCGGGGCTGGACGGCGTGGATGCCTGCCGGCGCGTGGGCGCGCCGCGCTGCCCGGCGGGAGCTTGAGCGGGGACCTGGCCGCGGGCCAGGAAGCCCGGGAGGTCCGGGGCGGTGACCGGTGCGGCCGGAGCGGGGGCGGGAGCAGGGGCGGCGACGGGTGCCGGTGCGGGTGCGGGTGCGGGGGCGGGGGCCAGCACGGGCGGGTCCACCTGGAGCGGCCCGAGGCTCAATCCGGACGAGAGCGAGGGCGCCGCCAGCAGCACTCCGGCCGCCGCGCTTGCCGCCGCCACGACGGCCATCGTCGGCCGCTTCCTGCCCGTTCCCTGCCCTGCGTCGCGTCCCATGGCCGATCCCCCCGTGGATTGCCTGTCCCGTGATGAGGAGGTACCCGCGCAGGGCGGGGTGCAAAACCGCCGCTGCTGCCCTGTTCGCGCGGCGCGACGCGCGCTAACCTCGACGGTGAGGAGGAGGAGGAGGTCTGGAATGCCCTGGAAGACGAGGGTGCTCGTGGTCGCGAACCGCACGCTGGGATCGCGCGAGCTGCTCCGGGCGCTGGGCGGGCGCGCCGAGCTCGGCCCGGTGGAGTTCAAGCTCCTCGTGCCGGCCACGCCCGCGACCAGCGGCGATCCTCATTCGGGCCGCGAGGCCGCCAAGCGGCAGATGCGCGAGGCGGTGGAGCTGCTCGCCGCCGAGGGGCTCGACGCCGAGGGCCGGGTGGGCGATCCGGACCCGATCGTCGCCGTGCACGAGGTCTGGGACCCGGCGGAGTTCGACGAGGTGATCGTGTCCACGCTGCCGACGGGGGCGTCGCGCTGGCTGGCGCTGGACCTGCCGCGCCGGGTGGGCCGGATCACGGGCGCGCCCGTCACGCACGTCGTGGCCGCCGATCCGGCGAGCCGCCCCGAGCCGGCCGTGTCGGCCCCGCCGCGTCACGCCGACTGGACGGCGGTGCTCACGGGGCGTAGGCCGTAGCCCGGCTGTTTCAGCCGGCGTAGCCCATCCGCTCCAGCACCGGGATCTCCCGGATCTGGGGCGGCTGCAGGTGGTGCCAGAGGATGCCGCGCGGGCGCGGAAAAGCGCCGTCCACCTCGATTACGGCCCGCGGCGTGGCCACCAGGTCCACGGGAATGTCGTGGTCGGTGACCAGCAGGTTCTCGCGCAGGATCTGCACCGGGTGCACGGTCGTCGCGATCACGGTGGCGCGGTCGATCCGCCCCGCCTCGCCGAGCAGCGCGAACTCGAGGTCGGAGTAGCCGCCGCCCTTGCCCACCCGCGCCCCCTTGAGGTTCACCGCCACCGAGCCCGTGAGCACGAAGTCGAGCGGGGGCACCTCGTCGAGGTCGATCACCCGGCCGTGCTTGAGCGCCCCCTTGATCGTGGCGGCCTCGGCCAGCGCCTCTCCGCGCAGTGAGCGCGGGTCCAACAGGCGGAAAGGATGCTGGTCGCGCAGGCGCGGCACGGCCATCACGAGCACCTTGCCCTGGGCGAGGGCGAGCCGGCGAGCGTGGGTCTGCGGCGAGTCGGGGTTGACCTTCATCGTCTGCGCGCGCACCCAGTCGGGATGGCGGGCGAGCCGCTCGGCCGCGCCCTTGGCGCCGGCGAAGTTCGGGATACGCCCGCCGGCGCCGGGGAAGCGGGCGACCCCGTCCCGCTCCATCGTCTGCCAGACGTCTTGGCGCACCTCGGCCTTGGAGCGCATCCGCGGCGATCGTACCTGGCAGAATCGGCGGCCATGCCAAACGGACGCACCAGCCTCCGGCCCCAGGATCAGCCCGCGGCCGCCTTCGAGCCCGACGCGGCCAACCTGCCCGCCCCGCGCGAGCTGCAGCGCCACCTCCCCGGAGTCGAGCCCGAGCGGCGGCTGAACGACTGGGGGCGCTCCGAGCGTGTCGAGAACGCCATGGACAAGGCGCTGTACGACTTCTTCTACCGCTACTGGTTCCGCTGCGAGGTGGAGGGCGTCGAGAACATCCCGGCCGCGGGCGGCGCGCTGCTGGTGTCCAACCACTCCGGCGCCCTCCCGCCCGACGCCGCGATGATCGGGAAGGCCATCAAGGAGGAGCATCCGCATGGCCGCCCGCTGAACATCACCGTCGAGCACTTCTTCAAGGGCTTCCCGGGCTTCTCGATGCTCATACCGAAGATCGGCTGCGTGGCGGCCCACCCGGCCAACGTGCACCGGCTGCTCGCCGACGAGGAGCAGCTCGTGCTCGTGTTCCCCGAGGGGCGCAAGGGCACGGAGAAGCTCTACAAGGACCGCTACCGGCTGCGGCGCTTCGGCCGCGGCGGCTTCGTGGAGGCGGCCATGCGCGCCGGCGTGCCCATCGTGCCGGTGTGCGTGATGGGGGCAGAGGAGGCCGCGCCCGTCTTCGCCCAGTTCGGGCTGCTCAAGCGGCTCACGGGGCTGCTGTACGTGCCGCTCACACCCACCTTCCCGCACTTCGGGCCGCTGGGGATGCTCGGGTACCTGCCGGCCAAGTTCAAGATCCGCTTTCTCGAGCCCATCCACTTCGAGGGCGACCGCCCGTACGAGGACAAGTCGCGCGTCCAGACCGCCGCGCACGAAGTGCGGGCCCGCATCCAGGAGAACCTCTTCGAGATGGTGTCCAGGCGCTCGTCGGTGTGGTTCGGATGACCCCCCAGGACTCCCGCCGCATCCTCATCACCGGCATCTCCACCTACTGGGGCGGCCGGCTGGCGCAGGCGCTCGAGGAGAACGAGGAGATCGAGACGATCGTGGGAGTTGACTCCGAGGACCCCACGCGCGAGCTCGAGCGCACCGAGTTCGTGCGCGTCGGAACCCAGCACGCGCTGCTGCGCCGCCTGGTGGACGCCGCCGGGATCGACACCGTGATCGACACCCGGCTGGTCGTGGACTCGGCCACCACCAGCCCGCGCCTGGCCCACGAGAACAACGTCATCGGGACGATGAACATCCTCGCGGCCTGCGCCGGCCCCGAGTCCACCGTGCGCAAGCTCGTGTTCAAGTCGTCCACCCACTTCTACGGCTGCGAGCAGGACGACCCGGCGTTCTTCACGGAGTCGATGGGCCGCCCGCACGCACCACAGACGCCGATCGAGCGCGACATCGTGGAAGCCGAGGCGGCCGTGGCCGAGTTCGCCGAGAAGAACCCGCGGGTGTCGGTGTCGCTGCTGCGCTTCTCCAACGTGGTCGGCCCCGACGTGCGCACCTCGCACACGCGACTCTTCTCGCTGCCGGTCGTTCCGATGATCCTGGGGTTTGACCCGCGCTACCAGTTCGTGCACGAGGACGATGTCGTGGCGGCGCTGGCACACTCGGCGGGGCACGACCTTCCCGGGATCTACAACGTCGCGGCCGACGGCGTGCTGGCCTTCACCGAGGTCTGCGGGCTGCTGGGCAAGCGCTACGCGCCCGTCCTCCCACCGTGGGGCACCGGACTGGCGCTCGGCCCGCTGCGACGGGTGGGCCTGCGCGTCCCCCCCGAGATGCTCAACCAGCTGCGCTACGGGCGGGGCCTGGACAACCGCAAGCTCAAGGCCGCCGGCTTCGCCTACCGCTACACGTCGCGCGAAGCGGTGCTCAAGTTCGGCGAGTACCTGCGCCTGCATCCGGTGTTGCGGGGGGTGCGCGAGCCCTACCGCTACGAGCGCGAGGTGGAGGAGTTCCTGCGCTGGAGCCCGAGCGTGCGCGGTGGCGAGTCGCGCCTGAACCCGTCCGAGCTGCGCGGGCTGGAGCGGCTGCTGTCAGCACACGCGGAGCCGGGCGGCATCAGGGAGGGGTCGGCGCCGCGCGCCACGGAGGCACCCGAGCCCGAGCCCGCGCCCGAGCCGCAGCTCGCGGCGCCCCCCGTCGAGCACTACGACGACCTGGAGACGGAGGAGATCCTCGCCGTGCTGGGCTCACTCGACGCCGCCGACCTCCCCACCCTGAGGGACTACGAGCGCGCCAACCGCGCGCGGCACGGCGTGCTGGGCGCCATCGAGGGCCTGCTCACGCGCCACGAGGCCGCGTCCCGCGGCTGATCCGGGGCGGTCCCGGGTACGCAAGGGAACTTGCAGGACGCTTACGTCCCTACCGGACATCGACCCGGAATACCTACACTCGGTAGCTCAGCATGCGCAAGCGACTCGTCATCAGCCTGGCCGTCGTCGTCTCACTCCTCGCCTTCGGGGCGGTCGGCGTGTACGCCTACGACGCCTCGCGCGACGACCTGATCGCCAACGGCGTGACGATCGCGGGCTTCGACGTGGGGGGCATGCGCGCAGGCGAGGCGCGCTCGCTGCTGGAGAGCAGGCTCGCCGACCCCGTCAGCCGGCCGCTCACCGTGGAGGCCGAGGAGCGGCGCTTCACGCTCTCGGCCCAGCGGGCCCGGATCGAGATCGACGTGGAGGGCATGGTCCAGGACGCGCTCGGGCGCAGCCGCGACGGCTCGATGGTGGCCCGCACCGTCCGCGGGCTCACCGGCGGCAGCGTTGACGAGAGCGTGGAGGCCGAGGTGGCCTGGTCGGAGACGGCCGTGGACCGGCTCGTGCGCAGGGTGAAGAAGCGCGTGGACCGCGACGCCGAGAACGCGGAGGTGTCGTTCTCGGCCTCGGGCATCGAGCAGGTGGAGGGCCGCAACGGGCTCGCCGTGCGCGGCAAGGAGCTCACCCGCGCGATAAACGAGGAGCTCGGCGACCCGGAGGCCGATCGCGTTGTCAGTGCCCGCACGAAGGTCACCAAGCCCGACGTGACCACCGACGAGCTGGCCGCGAAGAACCCGGACGTGATCATCATCAACCGCGGCGGCTTCCAGCTGCGCCACTACGAGAACCTCGAGCTTGTCGAGACCTACCGGATCGCCGTGGGCCAGGTCGGGCTCGAGACCCCGGCGGGGCTCTACCACATCCAGAACAAGGCGGTCGACCCCGCCTGGCACGTCCCCAACAGCGACTGGGCCGGCGACCTCGCGGGCCAGGTCATCCCGGGTGGCCGCGCGGACAACCCGCTGAAGGCGCGCTGGATGGGCATCTACAACGGGGCGGGCATCCACGGCACCGACGCGGTCGGCTCGCTCGGAACGGCCGCCTCGCACGGCTGCATCCGCATGGCCATCCCCGAGGTCAAGGACCTCTTCTCCAAGGTCGAGGTCGGCGCGCCGGTCTACATCGCCTGAGGCCCGGCCTCAGCGGACGCCGATCTCCTCGATGGGGACTTCCTCCCAGCCCCGCTCCTCCAGGGAGGCCTGCCTGCCCGTGTGGCGAAAGCACAGGGTGCCGATGAAGACGCCACGTTCGCGCTTTCGCAGCACCGCGTACCACATGGTGGATGCGTCGCCCGGGCCCTGGATCGGGTGCCAGGGGCGCGGAGGGTCGTCGCCCGCCGGCACGACGCCGGCGTCCACGAGCTGCCGCCGGCTGGCCACCCGCCCCTCCTGAACGTCGATGAAGAACACGCCCACGAACCTGGAACCTAACTGGCGCGCCGCGCTGGCGGACTTCGACCGCTCGCTCGCGACACGCGGGATGGCCGAGCGCACCCGCCGCGCCTACGGCGTGGACGTGGGGCAGCTCGCGGACTGGGCGGCCGGCCACGATCTGGCGCCCGACGGCATCGGTCACCGCGAGCTGCGGCGCTACGCCGGGGTGCTGAGCGAGCGCGGCGCGAGCCGCTCGACCGTGGCCCGAAAGCTCGCTGCGATCCGCGCCTTCTACGCCGAGCTGGTGCGCCGCGGCGTGGTCGAGGCCAGCCCCGGGGACCTCGTCTCGAGCCCGAAGCGGGAGCGCACGCTCCCGCGCGTGCTCAAGCCGGCGGAGGCGGCGGGCGTGCTCGACGGCATCCCGGCGAGCACGCCGCTCGAGCTGCGCGACCGGGCGCTGTTCGAACTGGCGTACGGCGCCGGCCTGCGCGCCGAGGAGCTGGTGAACCTCGATGTGACGTCGCTCGACGCCGACGCCGAGGAGCTGCGCGTCGAGGGCAAGGGGGCCAAGACCCGCATCGTGCCCGCCGGCGAGCCGGCCTGGCGCTCGCTGGAGCGCTGGCTCGACCGTGGCCGGCCGCTGCTGGCGCGCGAGGCGGCAGAGCCCGGCCCGGCTCTCTTCCTCTCCAAGAGCGGCCGCCGCCTCTCCACTTCCGACGTGCGCCGGCGCCTGCGCATCTGGACGCGCAAGGCCGCGCTGGCCGCCGGAGTATCCCCGCACACGCTGCGCCACTCCTTCGCCACCCACCTGCTGGAGGGCGGCGCAGACCTGCGTGTGATCCAGGAGCTGCTCGGGCATGCAAGCATCAGCACGACCCAGTCCTACACTCGGGTAGAGTCGGGCCGGCTCAGGAGGACGTACGCCCTGGCCCACCCGCGGGCGTGACCTGATCGAACGGGGGAACCCTGGAGACCAACCTCAAGGCCATCGAGCTCAAGGATCTGTGGCGACGCTACAAGGACGACGGCGACGAACGGGCGCGTGAGCGCCTTGTCGTCGCGTATTCGCCCCTGGTCAAGTACGTGGCCGGGCGCATGTCCAGCGGGCTGCCCGCGCACGTCGAGGACGCCGATCTCATCTCGTACGGCCTGCTCGGGCTGATCTCGGCGATCGAGCGCTTCGACCTCGCGCGCGAGATCAAGTTCGAGACCTTCGCCATCAACCGCATCAAGGGCTCGATCATCGACGAGCTGCGCTCGCTCGACTGGGTGCCGCGGTCGGTGCGGGCCAAGGCGAGGGAGATCGAGCGAGCCAACGCCAGGCTCGAGGGCAAGCTCCAGCGGGCGCCGAACGACCAGGAGATGGCCCGCGAGCTGGGCGTCTCCCTCGACGACTTCCAGTCGTCGCTCACGCTGATCTCGAACTCGTCCGTCGTCGCGCTCGACGAGCTCTGGACGGTGTCGGACGCCTCGGGCGACCAGGTCTCCCTGCTCGACACCATCGAGGACCCCAACGCCGCCGATCCCGCGCAGGAGATCGACGCCAACGAGGCCAAGGACAACCTCGCGAGGGCCATCGAGCGCCTCCCCGAGCGCGAGAAGCTCGTGGTGGCTCTCTACTACTACGAGAACCTGACCCTGCGGGAGATCGGGGAGGTGCTCGGCGTGTCCGAGTCGCGCGTCTCCCAGTTGCACACGAAGGCCGTCCTGCGCCTGAAGTCCAGGCTGCAGAGCGAGGACGACCTCGACGTCACCTGAGGACCCTGAGGCCATGCGGCAGCGGGCCGGCGATGAGCTCCGCACCCGCGCCCGGCAGCAGGCAGCCGTCGCCGCTGTCGGCCAGCGCGCGCTGGCCGACAGCGATCTCGACGCGCTGCTCGAAGACGCGGCCGCCACCGTGGCGCAGGTCCTCGGCGTCGATCGGTCCGATGTGCTCGAGGCGCCGCCCGGGGACGAGCTGGTTCTGCGCGTGAGCGCCGGAGCGGCGCCCGGCGCGGCCGGCCGGCTCAGGATCCCGCGCGTGTCCGGAGGCCTGGCGTCGTATGCGATCGAGCAGCAGCAGCCGGTTCTCTCGCCCGACCTGGCGGTGGAGGAGCGCTTCGCGGCCCCGATCCTGCTGGAGGCCGGGGTGGCAAGCTCGCTGGCCTGCCCGATCGGCTCACGCGAGCGGCCCTTCGGGGTGCTCGCGGCCCACAGCCGCTCGCGGCGGGAGTTCACCCCCGACGACGCCAACTTCGTGCAGGCGGTGGCCAACACGGTGGGCGCCGCCGTGGAGCGCGGCCGCGCCGACGCCGCCGTGCTGGAGCTCGTCGACGTCGCTCCGACGCTCATGTGGACCACCGACGCCGACGGGCATGTGACGTTCGTGAACCGGCGCTGGCTCGAGTTCACCGGGCGCACGCTCGAGGAGGAGGTCGGGGACACCTGGGCGATGTCCGCGCACCCCGACGACCAGCCGGAGATGGCCGCCCGCTGGCGCCAGGCGCTGGGCCGGCGCGAGGAGTTCCAGATGGAGTACCGCCTGCGCCGCGCCGACGGCGAGTACCGCTGGGTGCTCGAGGTGGGCGTGCCGCGCCATCGGGCGGGCGAGTTCGTCGGCCACGTGGGAACCGCCACCGACATCCACGAGCGCCGCGCGATGGAGCAGTCCCTGCGCAGCGTGTACGAGCGCGAGCACCGGATCGCCGAGATGCTGCAGCGCAGCCTGCTGCCGGAGAAGCTGCCGCAGCTGGAGGGCGTCGGGCTGGCCGCCCGCTACCTGCCCGCGGGCGCGGAGACCGCGATCGGCGGCGACTGGTACGACGCGCTCGAGCTCGAGGACGGCCGCCTCGCGCTCGTGGTGGGCGACGTCGTGGGCCACGGCCTGCGTGCCGCGGCGGTTATGGGGCAGCTGCGCAACGCCTTCCGGGCATATGCCCTGGTCGAGGGTTCCCCGGCCGAGACCGTCGCCCGCGTCGACCGGCTGGTGGCCCACGAGGGCGCCGGCGCCATGGCCACCGTCCTCTACCTGCTGCTGGACCGCGACAGCGGCGCGGTGTCGTTCACGAGCGCCGGGCACCCGCCGCCGCTGGTGCTCACCGCCGACGGGCCGCGCTTCCTCGAGGGCGGCCGCTCCGTGCCGGTGGGTGCCACCGACGCCGGCGTGTTCCGCGAGCACACCGAGGTGATCCCGCCGGGGTCCACGCTGCTCCTCTACACGGACGGCCTCGTGGAGCGCCGCGACGTCCCGCTCGAGCAGCGCCTCGCCGAGCTCGCCGCCGCTGCCACCCGCTCGGAGGGCGATCTCGAGCGGCTCTGCGACGACGTGCTCGCGGCGACCCTCGGCGGGGCCGATCCCGCCGACGACGTGGCGCTGCTCGTCGTGCGCCGCGAGCCGGTGGGCACCCGGCCGCTCACCCTCTCCCTTCCCGCCGAGCCCGAGGCGCTGGCCGGCCTGCGCCGCCGGCTCGGCCGCTTCCTCCTTGCGGCGGGCGCGAGCGCACAGGAGCGCTACGAGATCACGCTCACGATCTCGGAGGCCGCCGGAAACGCCATCGAGCACGCGTACGGCCCGGGCGACGCCCGCTTCGAGGTGGAGGCGGCGCTGGACGGCGGCGTCGTGGTGGTGGCGGTGCGCGACAGCGGCCGCTGGCGCGACCGGCGCGACGAGCACCGGGGCCGTGGGCTGCGCATCATCGAGGGGCTGATGGACCAGGTGCAGGTGGCGCGCGAGCCGGGCGGCACGACGGTGCGGATGCGGCGGCGGCTGCACCGGTGAGCCCGCTCGCCGACATCGCCGTGGAGCGCCACGGCGCGCGCGTGGTGGCCCGGCTCGCGGGCGAGGTGGACGTCACGAACGTGGGCAGCGTGGGCAGGGAGCTGATCGGCGCCGTGCCCAACGACGCCCACGGCCTCGTGGTGGACCTGGCCGCCACCGATTACCTCGACTCGGCCGCCATCGAGCTGCTCTTCGATCTCTCCCGCCGGCTGCACCGCCGACGCCAGGACCTCCGCCTCGTCGTGCCCGCCGGCTCGCCGCTCACGCGGGTGCTGGAGCTCACCGAGGTGGACACCGCCGCGCCGCTCCACGAGACCCTCGCGGGCGCGCTGGCCGATCGTTAAGGTCCGGCATCCACGACGAGAGGAGGCGTGGGATGCCCCACGAGTCTGCGAAGCGGATCCGCAACGTGGCCCTTGTCGGCCACCGAGGCAGCGGGAAGACCTCGCTCTGCGAGGCCCTCCTGTATCAGGCGGGCGCGATCAACCGCCTTGGCTCGGTGGCGGACGGCACCACCGTCTCGGACTCGGCCCCGGACGAGCAGGCGCGCGAGATGTCGATCTCGGCCAGCCTCTCGTCGTTTCACTGGGACGAGCGCAAGGTCAACCTGATCGACACCCCCGGCGAGCCCAGCTTCGTCGCGGACGCGCTCTCGGCGCTGCGCGTGTGCGAGGGGGCCGTCTTCGTCGTCAACGCCGTCATGGGCGTCGAGGTGGGCACCACCCGGCTGTGGCAGCGGGCCGAGGAGCAGGGGCTCGCCCGGCTGGTGTTCGTGAACATGCTCGACCGCGAGCGCGCCGACTTCTTCCGCGCGCTCGACTCGCTCAAGGCCGCCTTCGGCCGGCACGTGGTGGCCACCGAGATACCGATCGGCAGCGAGCACGAGGTGCGCGGGCTCATCGACCTCATCGACATGAAGGCCTACGAGTACGACGGCGACGGCCGCGACGACTGTCGCGAGGTGGAGCTGCCCGACGAGCTGCGCGCGCAGTCCGATGAGTATCGCGAGAAGCTCATGGACGAGGTCGCGGAGGTCTCCGACGCCCTGATGGAGCGCTACCTCGAGGGCGAGCAGATCTCCCACGAGGAGACCGTCCAGGCGCTGAAGACCGGCGTCACCGAGGGCCGCATCTTCCCGGTCACCTGCGGCGTGGCCACCCGCAACCTGGGCGTCAACCGGCTGCTCGACGCGTTCGTCGAGGATCTGCCGTCGCCGGCCAAGAAGGGCGCCGTCGCGGCAGGTGACGCCGAACTCGAGCCCGTCGAGGACGCGCCGATGGTGGCCTACGTCTTCAAGACGCTCGCCGACCCGTTCGCGGGCCGGATCAACCTCTTCCGCGTGTACCAGGGCGTGCTCGCCCACGACTCGCACATCCACAACGTCGCGTCCGGGGCGAAGGAGCGTGTGGGCCAGCTCCTCGTCCCGCAGGGCAAGCAGACCGAGCACGCCGACAGCTTCGGCCCCGGCGACATCGGGGCGGTGGCCAAGCTGAAGGAGACGAAGGCCGGCGACGTGCTCTCCACCGGCCAGGACACGGTGGAACTGCGCCCGCCGGCGTTTCCCGAGCCGGTCATGGCGTTCGCGATGGAGCCCAAGACGAAGGGCGACGAGGAGAAGGTGGCCACGGCGCTGCGCCGGCTGCAAGAGGAGGACCCCACGGTCGACTTCCACCGGGACCGCCAGACCGGCGAGCAGATCGTGGCCGGCCTCTCGCAGATCCACGTGGAGGTGATCGTGGACCGCATGAAGGAGCGCTTCGGCGCGGAGGTCGCGCTCAAGCCGCCGCGCGTGCCCTATCTCGAGACGATCCGGTCGAGCGCCAAGGGCCACGGCCGCCACAAGAAGCAGACGGGCGGCCGCGGGCAGTTCGGCGACTGCCACATCGAGATCGAGCCGCTGCCCCAGGGCGCCGGCTTCGAGTTCGTCAACGCGATCAAGGGCGGCGTCATCCCGTCGGGCTTCATCCCCGCGGTGGAGAAGGGGATCGTCGAGGCCATGCGTGGCGGCATCGTGGCCGGCTACCCGGTCAAGGACCTGAAGGTGAGGCTCTACGACGGCTCCTACCACTCGGTGGACTCGTCGGAGATGGCCTTCAAGTCTGCCGGGCGGCTGGCGTTCAAGCAGGCGGCCGAGCAGGCCAACCCGGCGCTGCTCGAGCCGATCATGACCGTGACGGTCACGATCCCCGAGGACTCGGTGGGGGACGTGATCGGCGACCTCAACAGCCGCCGGGGGCGCCCGCTGGGCATGGAGCCCGCCGGGGCCATGACCGAGGTCAAGGCCGAGGTGCCGATGGCGGAGATGCTCACCTACGCCCCCGACCTGCGGGCCATCACCGGCGGGCAGGGCGACCATCACATGGAGCTGGCCCGCTACGACGAGGTCCCGGGCCATCTGGCGGACAAGGTGATCAGCCAGGCGGCGAGCGAGGAGGAGGCCGTCCGGGCCTGAGAAACACCTGGATCCGGGCCGGAAAACGGCCCCCGCTACCCTTGGCGGCTCGATGGTCAAGGAACTGCGCACAGTCCAGGACGATGTCCAGTGCGAGGTCTGCGGTCGCACGATCCTCAAGGGCGAGCGGCCGGAGAACTACCTCGCCCCCGGCGGCACGCGCCGCCTGGTGTGCGAGCTGTGCACGGGGCGCGCCGAGCAGGAGGGGTGGATCCGCGAGTCCGCCGCCGGCGACATGCCCGTCACCACCCGGCGCCGGGAGCCGCGGCGCTCGCTGCTGTCGCGGCTGCGCACCCGCCGGGAGGAGGGCGAGCTCGCGCCCGAGGACGAGTGGGCGCCCGCCGAGGGCTGGGCCGAGGAGGCGCTGGAGGACGACATGGATGCGGTCGAGCCGGCCACCCCGGCGCCGGAGCCGGCGGCCGCCGAGCCGCCCCGGCGCCGGCGCAGGGAGGCGCGCCACGTGCGCGCGGTCCCCACCAACGCCGAGGTCAAGGTCGAGCGGGCGATAGAGGTCTTCAACGAGTCGGAGTTCCCCCGCAAGATCGCCGGCATCACCCGGTCGCTGGGCGAGCCCTGGGTCAGTGCCACGCCGGACGCGGCCTCGCCGAGCGAGGTCACCGTGATCGTCGCGTGGGAGCTGTCCTGGTACCGCTATCGCGTGGACCTCGGCGACGCAGACGAGCCCGTGCTCCTGGTCTCCAAGGGCCTGGAGCTGGACGAGATCGAGCCCGAGCTCAAGGAATGGAACGCGTCGGCGGCCGCGGATGGCCGTCTCGGCGTCGGTGTAGGGTCCGACGCGTGATCTACTGCGTGGTCCCGCAGGTGCTCGCCGACGAGCTCTACGACAAGCTGGTCGACTACTACAAGGACGACCCCAACGTGAAGGTAATCATCGACCGCCGCGAGGGTCCGGACCGGCGCCAGGGCGCCGACGACAGCGGCGGCAAGCGCACCATCCGCGACCGGCGGCGGGTGCGCGCCACCGGGAGCTTCCCGCCGGTCGACGCCCCCGGCGACTGACCGGCGCGGACGTCGTGCGGGTGGTCGTCAACGTCGACGGGGGGGCCCGCGGCAACCCCGGGCCCGCGGCCGTGGGGGCCGTGGCCACCGGAGAGGACGGCGCGGTGCTTGCCGAGCGCGGCGAGTACATCGGCGAGGCCACCAACAACGTCGCGGAGTACCGCGCGGTGCAGCTGGGGCTGCGGCTCGCGCGCGAGCTCGGCGCCGGCGAGGTGGAGGTGGTCAACGACTCCGAGCTCGTGGCGCGCCAGATCGGCGGCCAGTACAAGGTCAAGAACGCGGGGCTCAAACCGCTGTTCATCGAGACCATGGCCGCGCTGCGCGAGTTCGACCGCTGGTCCGTGCGCACCGTCCGGAGGGAGAGCAACGAGCGCGCCGACGAGCTGGTGAACGAGGCTTTGGACGACGCGCTCAGCCGCTGACGGCGCGTTCGCCCGGCCGCGGCTGCACGTGCGGGTTGGGGTCGGGCGGCGGCGCGTGGGGGCCGCCGACGCGGGCCACCAGGCGGGCCGCGGCGCGCTCCGCGAACGCGGCGATCGTGAGCGAGGGGTTCACGCCCAGCGCGGTGGGGATGGCGGCGCCGTCGGTCACATACAGCCCGGGATGCCCGTGCACCTGGCCGTCGGCGTCCACCACGCCCACGTCGGGCGTGTCGGCAGCACGAGCCGTGCCGAGCGGATGCGCGAAGAAGGCCGTCTCGTCGTAGGTGGGGGAGGGGTTGAGCGTGAGGTCCACCAGCTCGCCGCCCATGCGACGCACCACGTCGCCCACGATCCGGCGGGCGTCGTCGAAGAGCCTGCGCGTGACCGGGTCGATCGGGAAGTCCACGAGCGTGACCCCGAAGGCGGGGGTCAGGCGCAGCTCGTCCCCGGGCGGCGCGACATGCACCACGCCGGGGCTGCCGTCGGTGCCCAGCACCGCGAGCCCCACCATCGTGTCGCCGTAGCGGCGCATCATGCGCTTCTTGTCGAGCCCCCACCAGAGCCGGTGCGGGTCGCCGTTGGCCACCGTGGCCAGCGACAGCTCGTGCTGGGTGATCACCACGAAGCCGTGGCTCTCCAGCCACTCGTAGGTGATGGTGTCCATGGCCACGCCCTGGTGCTGGCTCATCAGGCCGCGGCCGGGCAGGGAGGCGTCCTCGGGGAGCACGGCCATCAGGGCGAGGTCGCCGTTGCCCGACAGGTTGCGCCCGGCCTGGGCCGACAGGCGGGAGAGCCACGGGCGCGAGCGCAGCAGCATCCCCGCGGTGCCGATGGCCCCGCCGGCCAGCACCACCCGCTTTGCCTGCAGCTCGCGCGAGGGGGGCGGCGCCTGCGGGCGCAGCAGCGTGGCGTCCGACACCGGGCCGTAGGCCACCCGCCAGCCGCCGTCGGCGGGGCGCACGGAGCAGGCCTCCATCCCCGGGCGGATCTCGGCCCCGGCGGCCTGGGCCCCGGGGAGGTAGTTGAGCGTCAGGTGGTTCATGCGGAAGAAGCGGCAGCCGGTGTTGCAGAAGCCGCAGTGCACGCACGCCGTCGTGGCCTGGCGGACGGGGTCCACGCGGTAGCCCAGGCGGTTCATCCGCAGCCCCCAGCTCCCGCCGCGCTTGGCAACCTCGTCGAAGGCGAGCTGGTGCACTCCCAGGCCGGCCTCGGCGCGCGCGTAGAAGGGGTCGAGGGCGCCGCGATCGAGCGCCCGCGGCCAGATGCGCCCTCCGCGGCCGCGGCGCTCGAACACGAAGCTCGGAGCGCGCAGGCTCACTCCGGAGTACACCAGCGAGCCGCCGCCCACGGCCGAGCCCACGAGCACCGTGGCGCCGTTGCCGTTGAAGGTGTGGGTGACCTCGAGCAGGTCGCGCGGCCGCAGCGGCACCTGCAGCGACTCGGTGGAGCGGTCAGGCCCGCGCTCCAGCACCACCACCCGCTGGCCCGCCCGGGCGAGGTAGTACGCCATGATCGCCCCGCCGAAGCCCGACCCGATCACGCATACGTCCGCCTGCTCGGTCACGGCGGGTTGCCGTCCTCGGTCATGCCCTCGAACGCCACGCGGTGGGAGTGGTCGGGGAAGTAGCCGTCGGATTCGGGCGGGAAGCCGATGTAGCGCGGGCCGAGGTCGGAGCGGGCGGTGCCGTAGTAGGACAGGTAGACGAGCGTGGCCGTGCCGATGTAGAGCACGTACAGCGGGTCAAGCCCGCCGTCGCCGGTGGCCGTGATGCGGTCGATCACCACGCGCTCGCGGTCGTCGTAGGGCAGCTCCAGGTCGAACGCCGTCAGGCGCCCCAGCACGCGGGGCGTGGCCAGCTGGAGATCCTCGTGGAGCAACGGGAAGACCGGGCTCACGCCGTAGAACGGCTCGTAGATCTCCTCCAGCGCGCCGGCCTCGATGGCCCCCGGGTCAGGGTCCGCGCCACCGGCCGGCCCGGGCACGATCGTGTCGGCGAACGCGGCCATCGTCGCCCGCACGCTGCGGGCGTCGGGCAGGAGCGGCGGCAGCTCCAGCGCCTGGGCGGCCCGCGCCATGCCCGACAGGGCGAAGGCCGCCGCCCCGGCGCCGGCCAGCAGGCCTCGGCGCGTCAGCTCCCGTTCGAGGGGGCGCATCGCGGGTCGGCCGGCATGTCGAAGACCACCTGGCCGCCGCCGCCCGTGGGGTGGAAAAACTCGTTGAAGGGCGGCGGGACGAAGTCCACATACGACGGGTCACCGGCCTGGCCCGCCACGCGCACGTCCTCCACGTGGACGCCGCCGGCGCCGCGCGCCTTGTCGAAGTAGTAGCTCCCGGTCCAGTGGTAGGTCTCGAGCTCGCCGCCCTCCAACACCGACCCGCGCCACTCGTCACGCTGGAAGTAGAAGCACTTGTCCAGCGCGATGGCGATGCGCGCCGGCTCGTTCGCGAGGAACGTGACGACCCCCAGCCCCGCCAGGTCCTGGTTGGTCTTGTCGTACTGCACGCACATCGGGTCGGCGTCCGGGTCCGGGAAGTCCACTCCGGTGCCGAGCTGCTGCAGCTCGCAGTCGAACGGGTTGCTGCCGTCCCAGGCCATCGGGCCGTGGGCTGGCGCGGGCGCGGCGACGGCCAGGGCAGCCGCCGTCGCGGTGAACAGGATCGTGAGCTTCATGGCGACCTCCGGGTACGACGGTAATGGATCACGAGAACAGCCGGTCGAACACGGCGGCCCGTCTCACGCCGCCTCCTTCAGGTGGGCGCCGAAGCGGCGCAGCACCTCGGCTGAATCGGAGCTCGCACGCCAGCCCAGCTCGCGCTCGGCGCGCTCGGTCGACACGACGATCGGGTAGCGGGCCATGTCCACCCAGCCCGGATGCATTGTGCCGGGCAGGCGGAGGGCGGCTCCCACGCGGGCGGCGGCGCGCAGCACGCGGTGGGGCGCACGCGCGCTCCTCACGCCCATCAGACGGGCCACGGTGGATGCCCGCACGGGCTCGGGCCCGCCGACGTTGAAGGCGCCGCCCACCGGCTCGGACAGCACCCGCTTCACGAGCTCCACGAAGTCGCCGAGCGCCACGAACTGCATCAGCGGGTCGAAGTCCGAGAGCGTGACGAAGGCGCGCCCGCCGAGAAAGGCGGGGGCCCCCGGCCCGAGCACCGCGATCGGGCGCAGGCGCGCGACGCGCACCTGCGGGTGTGCGGCCTCGAAGGCGTCGAGCACGCGTTCCACGGCGACCTTCGTCTGCGGGTAGTAGAAGGCGGGCAGCGGCCGCAGCGGCGCGTCCTCCGAAAGCGGCACGGGGTTGTCCGGCGCGCAGCCGTACGCCGCCGCCGAGCTCGCGTGGACGATCGTGCCCACGCCGGCGCGGGCGGCCGCCTCGAACACGTTGCGCGACCCCTCCACGTTCACGCTCTGCGCGTTCGCGCCGCGGCCGAGCACCACGTAGGCCAGGTGCACCAGCGCATCCGCGCCCTCGAGCTCGGCGGCCAGCTCGGGATCGCGCACGTCGCGCGTGACGGGCCGCACCCCGTCCGCCGCCGGCGGGGGCCGCAGGTCGATGGCCACGACGTCGTCCAGCGCCGCCACCAGCGCCCGGCCGAGGTAGCCCGCCGCGCCCGTGACGGCGACCCTCATCGCCTGCCGTGGCGCCGCCGCGCCGTGTCGTCCGCGAATGGCTCGGTGCGCGCCCGGATGGCCTCGTCCAGGAGCTGCGGGAAGAGCGTGGTCACGATCCGGCGGGCCAGCGAGTGCAGGTGCTCGAAGCGGGCGAGCACCTCCGCGGCCACCGGCTCGTCGCCGGAGATCTGCTCGCGCTCGGGCGCGAACGCCTCCCAGCCCAGCGCGGCCATCGCCTCGGCTATCTCACGCAGACGGGCTGCGATGGCCTCCGCGCCCGCGGCGATCGCCGCGGGCGGGATGCCCGCGTCGGCCAGGCGCGCGGTTATCTCGAGCATGCCGGGCAGGGCCTCCAGGCCGTCGCCCGCCGGGCGGAGCACCCCGGCACGCTCCAGCGCCGCAACCTCGTTCGCGCCGAGCCCGAGTCCGGCAAGCGCCTGGCGGTCGGCGGGCTCGCCCTCCCCGCGCCGCCCGAACACCGCGCTGTCGAGTGCCAGCCAGCCGGACACGTCCTCGCCCTCCTCCTCTCGCTCCAGCAGGTCTCCCACCAGGCTCAAAGGCAGCCCCTGGGCCTGGAGCGCGCGCACACGCTCGAGCCGGCTCAGGTGCCCCTCGGAGTAGTAGGCCACGCGCCCCTCGCGCTCCGGGGGGGCGATCAAACCCTCGCGCTGGTAGAAGCGGATCGTGCCGCTCGGGATGCCCGAGCGCTGCGCCAGGTCGTCGATGCGCAGCCGGCCGGCTGCCCGTTCGGTCATGGCTCCACCACCACCTCGCCGCCGCGGCCCGGAACGAGCGTGACCCCCAGCGGCACCACCCGCTCCGGCTCGGGCCGCGCCGCCCGCAGCCGTACCCGCTGCAGCACCGCCGGGATGACCACCTGCATCTCGAGCGTTGCCAGCCCGGCGCCCAGGCAGCGCCGCACGCCGCCGCCGAACGGAATCCAGGAGTAGGGGGCCGGCTGCTTCTCGAGGAAGCGCTCGGGGCGGAACGCCTGGGGCTCGGGATAGAGCACGGGGGAGTGGTGGAGCAGGTAGATCGACGCCGCAACCACCGTCCGGGCCGGGACGCGGTGGCCCATCAGCTCCGCGTCCTCGGTGAGCTTGCGCGCCACGTGGGCCGCCACGGGGCGACTGCGCAGCGTCTCCTTGATCACCGCGTCGAGGTACTCGCCGTGGGGTTCGGCGCGCAGCCGCTCGTGCACGTGCGGCGTGCGCAGGACCCGCTCGAAGGCCCAGGCCAGCGAGCTGGCCGTGGTCTCGTGCCCGGCCAGGAGCATGGTCACGAGCTGGTCGCGCAGCTCGGAGTCGGTGAGCGCGCGGCCGTCGTCGTCGCGGGCTCCCAGCAGCAGGGAGAGCACGTCGTCGCGGTCGCCACCGCCCTCGCCGCTCAGCTCCGCCCGGCGCCGGGCGATCTCCTCGTAGAGCAGCTCGTCGATCCGCGCGCGCAGCCGCACGTAGCGGCCCCAGGGGCTCCAGCGGCCGAGGTCCCGACGCAGCCGCGGCACCACGAACGAGGGGGCCTGTGCGAGCGAGACGTGGAAGAGCCGGGGGAGCAGGCTGCGCAGCTCGGCGGCGCGCCCCGGCTCGCGGATGCCGAAGACGATCCGCATGATCACGTCGAGCGTCAGCGACTCCGTGATCGGTCGCAGCGCGAACGGCGTGCCCACCGGCCAGCGGGCGATCTCGCGCTCGGCCAGCTCCTCGATCACCGGCTTCCAGCGCTTGAGCCGCTCGCCGTGGAGCGGGGCCGACAGCAGCTTGCGCATGCGCAGGTGATCGTCGCCGTCGAGCAGGAACAGCGAGTTGCGCCCGCCCGTGGGCTCCATGAGCGTGTAGGCCTCGCCGGCATTGAAGACCCCCGGGTCGCCGCTGAAGATCTCGCGCACGGCCCCGGGCTCGGCCACGTAGACCATGTCGCCGGCCAGCAGCAGCCGCAGCGTGAACGGGTCTCCGTAGCGCCGCGCGCAGCGCTCGAACACCTGCGCCGGCCGCGTGAGCCACAGATACGTCTGCAGCGCGCGCGGCGCGCGCGGGCCGGGCGGAAGCGGTTCGGCGATCGTCGCAGTCATGACTACGTAGTGATCACTATACGGTCAGCGCGCACCGGAATGCAAGGCGGCCGGGGGCTTGCGTCGCCCCCTCCCGCGCATCGTTCGTGGGCGTGCCTCAGCGCCCGGAGCGCAGCAGCGCCAGGAGGCTCTCGTGGTCCTCCTTGCAGGCGGGGCAGCCCTCGAGGTGGGCGCCCATGCCGGGCACGGCGGCCTCGGCATTGCGGCCGTCGAGCTCGTGCTCGACATAGACGTCGAGCTGCTCGAAGCACTGCTCGCAGGTGATCTCGGGGCCGGCCGGGCCGAGGATCGTCTTCAGCAGATCGCGGGGCCGGGTGTCTCCAGGTTCGCTCACGGCGCCGCTCCTTCCCGTGTCGAGTCGAGGTCGAGCCCGGCCTCCGACAGCCGGGCGCGCAGCTTCCTGCGAGCGTCGTGGAGGGTCTTGTACAGCGCGCCGCGCGTGGTGTCCATCCGCTCTGCCAGCACGTCGATGGGCACGTCGTTCAAGGTCACCGCCACCAGCACCGAGCGCTGGTGGTCGGTCAGCGCGCCGTCGATCGCGTCGCGCACGGCGCCGAGCAGCTCCGCCGTCTCGGCGTCGGCCGCGGGTGATGCCTGGCGGTCGGCGTGCTGAGGCCACCCCTCCTCATCGAGGGGCACCTCGCGCCCGTGCCACGCGCGCCGGCGCACCCTCACGGCCGCCTCGAGCAGGGCGAACTTGTAGGCCCAGGTGGTGAAGCGGCTGTCCCCGCGGTAGGTGTGGAGCTTGGCGAGGATGGCCATCAGGGCGTCGTCGGCCGCCTGCATGGCCAGGTCGTCCACCTCGGAACGGCCGGCCAGAGCGCTACGCCGCCGCAGCACCTCGAAGCGCGCCGCCCGCAGCAGCAGCGCATGGAGGCGCTCGCAGGCGTCGTCGCGCCGGGCTCCGGTTGCCGAAAGGGCGTCGATCCAGTCGAGCGACTCGCGGTCGGGGGCGCGTGGAGGAGAGGCCTCGTGCATGGGCAGCCCTCCGAAGGGGGAGGGCCCCAGGATCCTAGTGGCGCCAGGGAGGGCTGCCATGTGGGGTTTGCGCCCCCTCGCCCGCGTTTCTTACCGCCTCGAGGTAAGAGATCCCGCGCTCGCGTCGCTGAGGTCCCCGATGATTTCCACACGGCGTGAGATCGACCATGCCGCAGTCCACGGCGCGGCCCAGGCCCTTCTGGGCGCGCTCGGCTTCGACACCGGGGCCGAGGGGCTCGAGGAGACGCCCCGCCGGGTGGCCGACGCCTACGCCGAGCTGCTCACGCCGCGGCCGTTCCGCGCCACCACGTTCCCAAACGACGACGGCTACGACCAGCTGATCGTGGCGCGCTCGATCCCCTTCCACTCCCTGTGCATGCATCACCTGCTCCCGTTCCATGGCATAGCGCACGTCGGCTACCTGCCCGGCGAGCGGCTGATCGGCCTGAGCAAGCTCGGCCGGGTGGTCGAGCTGTTCGCGCGCGACCTCCAGATCCAGGAGCGCATGACCACGCAGATCGCCGCTTGGCTGCACCGCGAGCTGCAGCCCAAGGGCGTCGGGGTGGTTCTGGAGGCCGAGCACCTGTGCATGTCGCTGCGCGGCGTGCAGAAGCTCGGCGCCAAGACCGTGACCTCGGCCCTCCACGGCCTCGTCCGCGACGACGGCCGAACCCGCCAGGAGTTCCTGTCCCTGACCGCTAGGACATCCCATGATGAATGAGAGAGCTTTCGTGATCGTCGGCGCCGGCCTGGCCGGCGCGAAGGCAGCCGAGACGCTGCGCGCCGAGGGCTTCGACGGCAGCGTGGTGCTGATAGGCGCGGAGGCACAGCGCCCGTACGAGCGCCCGCCGCTGTCCAAGGAGTACCTGCGCGGCGAGGCCGGCCGCGAGAAGCTGTTCGTGCACGACGAGGACTTCTACGTCTCGCACTCCATCGAGCTGCGCAGCGGCTGCTCGGCCACGGGCCTGGACCCCTCCAGGAGCGAGCTCACGCTGAGCGGCGGGGAACGGCTGCGCTACTCCCGGCTCCTGCTCGCCACGGGGGCCGAGCCGCGGCGCCTCTCGGTGCCCGGCGCCGGGCTGGACGGCATCCACCATCTGCGCAGCGTCGAGGAGTCCGACGCGCTGCGCGAGCGGTTGGACCACGGCGGCCGGTTGGTCGTTGTGGGAGGCGGCTGGATCGGCACCGAGGTGGCGGCGTCCGCGCGCCAGCGGGGCCTCGACGTGACCCTCGTGGATCCGTCGTCGGTCCCGCTCGAGCGGGTGCTGGGCGCCGAGGTGGGGGCCGTGTATCGCGACATCCACGCAGACCACGGCGTGCAGGTGTTGATCGGCACCGCCGTCGAGGCCTTCGAGGGCAGCGGCTCCGTCGAGCGCGTGCGCACCGGTGACGGGCGCGCGCTGGAATGCGACTTCGTGGTGGTGGGCATCGGCGCCCTGCCGCGCACGGGTCTCGCCGTGCGAGCGGGCATCGCCCACGCCGACGGCATCCTCGCCGGCGCCCGGCTCGAAACCAGCGCGCCCGGCGTCTACGCCGCCGGCGACGTCGTGCGCGCGCACCATCCCTTCTACGGCGAGCGCGTGCGGGTCGAGCACTGGGCCAACGCGCTGAACCAGGGCGCGGCCGCGGCACGCGCCATGCTCGGCGGCCGCGATGCCTACAACCGCCTGCCGTACTTCTTCTCCGATCAGTACGACGTGGGGATGGAGTACTCGGGCTACGCGCGCACGTGGGACCGCGTGGTGTTCCGCGGCGACCCCGCCGGGCGCGAGTTCATCGCCTTCTGGCTCGTGGGCGACCGCGTCGTGGCCGGCATGAACGTAAACGTCTGGGACGTGGCCGAGCCCATCCAGCGGCTCATCCGCGAGCGCGTGTCCGTTGACGACGCGCGCCTGGCGGACCCCGGCGTCGCGCTCGAGGACCTCGGAGCCGCGGGTAAGGATCCCGCGCCGTCGGTCGCCAAGTGACCAGAGCCCCCGCACCCGCGGGCGGCATGTCAAGCAAAGGAGATCCCCCATGGCGTCCATCACCTCCCCGGCGCACGTGCCGCCCGCAGCCGCGGTCGAGCAGGCGGACTGGCACGACGCCCGCTACCAGGCTTTCGCCCTGATGCGGCTGGCGTTCACCGTCGCCCCGATCGCCTTCGGCCTCGACAAGTTCTTCAACGTCATGGTCGACTGGCCCGTGTACCTGGCCCCCTGGATCAACGACATCGCCCCGGGCACCGGGCAGGAGTTCATGTACTTCGTGGGCGCCACGGAGATCCTCGCCGGCCTCATCGTGGCGCTCAAGCCCCGCTACGGCGCATACGTCGTGGCCGCATGGCTCGGCGGGATCGTCATCAACCTGCTCACGCACTCCGGCTATTACGACATCGCGCTGCGCGACTTCGGTTTGCTGCTGGCCGCGCTCACGCTCGGCCGCCTGGCCGCCGTGTACGACCCGCCTCTGAAGCTCGGACGCCGGTGACTCGCCGCCGGCGCCCGCGCCCCGGCGTGGCTACGCCGCCTCGGACCAGGCCGGCTCGGCGCGCCCGATGCCGGCCTGGGCCGCCACCTCCTCGGCGGCCTCGGCCTCCGCCAGGCGTCGCTATCCGGGCGGGATGTTCTGGTTGAGCCGGAAGAAGTTGGCCGGGTCCCAGCGGCGTTTCAACGCCTTCAGGCGGTCGTACTTGTCCGGCCCGTAGGCCTGCCGGATCGCCTCCTCGCCCTGGTCCATGAGAAAGTTCACGTAGACGCTCGTGTGGTGCGGTTCGAGGGCTGACCAGAAGTTGCGGGACCACTCCCGCTCCTGGTCGAAGCCCTCGGCGCCTTCCGTGACGCCGCTGATGTTGAAGGTGTGGCCCGCGGCACGACCGTTGAAGGCCGTCTCGTCGTCGTCCACCCGCGCGACGGCCCCACCGTGGTGCCAGATCGGAAAAGCCGTCCGCGGGGAGCCGATCCGCATCGAGTGGTCGACGGTTATGTCGATGACCTCGTCGCTGAGCTCCGCGACGTCGCAGGCGCGGAAGTAGTACCACCAGCCGTGCGGGAAGGCAGGGTCGAACATCGCCTGATGCGACAGGTAGGGCTTGGGCTCGCACATGTCGAGCACCGGCGAGCCGAAAGCCCTGAGCGGGCGCACCACCTTCTCCCCTTCCTCGATCGATCCGGCGTAGCAGCAGACGATGCTCGCGACCAACTGGCCGTGGAGCTCTCGGGGCACGAAGTCGAGCGGCGGCGCCTTTCGGTGGACCACGATCGTCATCAACTCGTCCGGGGCCTCCGCGATCCAATCGCGGTAGAACCGCAGCAGGCTCGGCGACTCCTCGATCGGCCAGAAGATCGGCCCGGCGAGCACGGTCGGCCCCACCGGATCCAGCCGGAACTCGAACTCGGTGACGATCCCGAAGTTGCCGCCCGCGCCGCGCAGCCCCCAGAACAGGTCGGGGTTCTCGGTGTGACTCGCCTTCACGAACTCACCGTCGGCGGTGACCACATCGGCGGACAGGAGCCGGTCGATCGTGAGCCCGTGCTTGCGCTGGAGCCAGCCGATCCCACCCCCGAGCGTCAGCCCGGCCACCCCGGTGTGCGTGACGATCCCGCCCGTGGTCGCGAGTCCGAACGCCTGGCACTCGCGGTCGAGCTCGCCCCAGAGCACGCCGGCCTGAGCCCTTGCCCTGCGCGCCTCCGGATCGACGCGGATCCCCCGCATCGGCCGGAGGTCGATGACCACACCGCCGTCGCAGACCGACAGGCCGGGGAAGCTGTGGCCGCCGCCCCGGACGGCCACCTCCAGGCCGGTCTCCCTCGCGAACTTCACGGCCGCGATGACGTCGGCCACCCCGGTGCAGCGGACGATCAGCGCCGGGTACCGATCGATCGAGCCGTTCCAGACCCTGCGGTGCTCGTCGTAGGTCGGGTCGCCGGGCCGGATGAGGTCGCCTCCAAAGGACGCGCTCAGCGCGCGCAGCGCGGTCCGATCGAGAGCGCTCTCGCCGGCGAGCGCCTTCATCGGCCCGCGCGACGACGACGGAGTTGCACTGCGGCCATCAGCGGCGATCCTAACCGGCGCTGGGAAACGGGATCGAGAGCCTTCGCGAGGAGCGGCGCCGCGATGGCGGCGGGTGCGGCGGCCCGCCGCGGACGGCGGGCCGCCGGGGACGAGCTACGAGGCGGGCGGCTCCTCCACCACGACGACGTGGTTGCCGTCCGGATCGCGCAGCATGAACATGAGCGGGGCGCCGGGCGTGCGCATGGGCTCCGGATCAAGGTCGATCCCGCCCATGCCGCTCAGCCGTTCGTGCTCGCCCAGGACGTCCGGCGTCTCCACGCCGATCGAGCCGCCGCCGGGCTCACCGCCCATCGGCGGGTTGAGCGCCAGCCGCGCCCGCGACCCCGGCGGGGCAACCTCGAGCCAGCGCATCTCGCCCTCCTCGCCGAAGGGCGTGTCGGCGCGCACCTCGAAGCCGAGCTTCTCGGTGTAGAAGGCCAGGGCCGCGTCCTGGTCGGCGACGGCGAACATGACCACGCCGATGTTGGACACGGTTGTGGGGGTATGCGTGAGATCGTTCATGCCCCATGGACCGGGCAGGCACCGAGAACTCATCGCTCCCCCGGCGAAAGAGCCCGCAGGAGCGGGGCCCTCGAAGCGGCTGATGGGATTCGAACCCACGACCTTCTGCATGGCAAGCAGACGCTCTAGCCAACTGAGCTACAGCCGCGCGTGCGAGGCAGGATAGCCGAGCCGTCCGGGGGCGAAGTTCCGAAAAGCTTCAGGGACGCACACTACGGTGATCGCATGAGGCCGACCGTTGCGGCGATCGTCGCCGCGCTCATCCTCGCCGGCTGCGGCGCCGGCGCCGACGACGAGCGGGAGCCGGCCGCCTACCCGTTTCCGGAGGCCCCGGCGCCCGCGGACGGGCCGCTTGCCCCGGCGGTCGAAGCCGCGCTCGGCGCCCTCGTGAGGTCGGCGGTGGCGGGCGGCGGGCTCGACGGTCAGGCGCTCGCGGCGGTGGCGGCGTCGGGGGACGCGCGCCTCGCCTGGCTCGTCTCCGATCTCCTGCGCTTCGTGCAGGCCCGCGAGCCGGAGAAGCGCCTCGTCGCCGCCTTCGAAAGCCTCACCGGCGTCGACCCGCGCGCCGATCCGTCGTTTCCCGAGAGCGCGTGGCGGAGCGTGACCAACCACCTGATCGCGTGGGACACGCCGGCGCCGCCCGGCTACCGCGAGCGCAAGGCCGAGCTGTACCTGGCCGTCGAGCCGGGCTGGGAGCCCTTCTTCGCCGACGCCGGCTCGGACATCGACTGGCGCCTGGTCTCGTGGGGCGGCGTGCTGATCGACGATCGCCGCCTGGGTGACGACGAGCCGTGCCCGCGCGGCTGCATCCCGGCGCTGGACGATCCCGGCCTGACCGGTGCCGAGGACGGGGGCTGGTACCCCGACGAGCGCATCGTCTTCGGAGTCGTCGTGGGCGGCGAGCCGGTGGCGTTCCCGAGGAACATCATGGAGGTCCACGAGATGGTCAACCTCACCGTCGGCGGGCGGCGCCTGGGCATCCCGTACTGCACCCTCTGCGGTTCGGCCCAGGCCTATCTCACCGACTCCGTGCCGGCTGGCCTCGCAACACCGCTGCTGCGCACGTCGGGGCTCCTCTCGCGCTCGAACAAGCTGATGTACGACCTGGAGACCGGCTCCGCCCTCGACACGTTCACCGGACGGGCACTCTCCGGCCCGCTCCACGACCGGCGTGTGGTGCTCGAGCAGACGACCGTCGAGACGGCGACCTGGGGGGAGTGGAAGGCGGCGCATCCCGGCACGAGGATCGTCGCGGAGGACGGGGGGATCGGGCGCGAGTACGAGCTGGACCCGCTCGGAGGGCGCGACGACGACGGGCCGATCTTCCCCGTCGGCGACGTCGACCCGCGGCTGCCCGTGCAGGCCCAGGTCGTCGGCGTGATCGCGCCGGGCGGCGGGCCCGTGGCCTTCCCGGCCGACCAGGCGCGGGCCGCGCTGGCCGGCGGCGAGCCGGTCGTCCTCGGCGAGGTCGAGCTCGTGGCCGGCGGCGGCGGGCTGCGCGCCCGGACTCCGGACGGCGAGCCGCTCGCCGCGCACCAGTCGTTCTGGTTCGCGTGGAGCCAGTTCCATCCGGGCACTGACGTGTGGAGCCCCCTCGGCGCCCGCCGCCCGGCCGGTTAGAGTCCGCGCGATGGACGTCGCCCAGGGGGAGACCGTGGTGTTCCGAGGACATCCCTCGCTGCGCTCGGTGCTCGGCTTCTACGTCGCGGGGCTGGCGGTCGCGGCGCTCCTGGGGGCCCTCGCCGCCGGCGTCTCCTACCTGGCGGAGGACGAGATCAAGGCGGGCTGGGTGGCCCTCCCGGTCGTGGCCGTGCTCGCGGTGCTCGCCGTCTACGGCGTCCTCAAGCGCCTCGCCACCGAGTACGTGATCACCGACAGGCGGCTGCACATCCGCCGCGGGCTGCTGTCGCGCAAGACGGAGGAGACCAAGATCGGGCGGATCCAGAACGTCAACACGTCGCAGTCGCTGCTCGAGCGCCTGATGCGGGTGGGCACCGTGGACTTCGACGTGGCCAGCGACGAGCGCCAGGACCTCTTCCGCTTCACCGGCGTGGCAAACCCGCGCGAGGTCGTCGAGGCCCTCGACCGCGCCACCGAGGCCGCGGCCGGCGGGCGCAGCGGCCCCTGACCCGGGCGCTACGCTTGAGCGGCCCCGGCGCCGTGGCGGAGTGGCTACGCAGCGGCCTGCAAAGCCGTTTACACCGGTTCGATTCCGGTCGGCGCCTTCTCCATCCACGCGTCGCGGTCGATCGGGTGCGCATACGACCCCCAATCGACCACGGCGGCTGGCCTTTGCCCTGCGCGTTAGGATGCCCGCCGTGCGGACCCTGGCCCTGACGCTCGCCGCCGCCGCCGCGGCGCTCGCGCTGCCCGCCTGCGGCGGGGGCGACGACGACGCCACCACGCAGGAGGCGGGCACGGTCACCACCCCGGCAGAACTGCCCGAGCAGGTGGACGACGGGACGGTCGTGGAGCGCGCGGACTTCGAGAGCTGCCTCGAGGGCGAGGGCCTGGAGATCTACCCGCCCGAGGCGCAGATCCCCGGCGCCGACGGCGGCCGCCTCGAGGTGGACCTCGAGTCCGCGGAGCAGATCGCGGTGTTCTGGCCGGAGTCTCAGCACGTCGCCGACGCCTTCGTGGCGGAGGACGGCGAGGCCACCGAGCGGGCCGAGCAGGAGATCGTGGAGTTCCTCTCCGCGTTCGGCGGCACCGAGGAGCAGGTGCGCCAGTTCGTTCAGCGCGCCGGTAACGTGATCGTCACCCCGGACAACGACAGCGGGCCCGACGAGGACGAGCTGGCCGTTCTCCGCGACTGCATCCGCTAGCGACGCCTCTCACCCGTCCCAGGGCGCGGCCACGTCGAGCCCGCCGTGCTCGCCGTCGGGCCCGGTCGCCCGGAAGGCCGGCACGATCTCGCTCGTCACCAGGCCACTGGAGGCCGTGAGTTCGTCCACCAGCTCCCACCACCGCCGGATGTTCTCCGGGGAGTCCAC